>NC_013522.1:0-308079 GCF_000024905.1 Thermanaerovibrio acidaminovorans DSM 6589 | reverse complement strand
CCCCATGGCCCCCTTGGCCCCCTCCTGGGCCGCCAGGGATACCTCGTTGACCCCTGCGGTGGTCTCCTCTATGGCGGCCACCGTGTCCTGAACGTTGGAGCTCACCCGACCCGCCATGGAGGCCACCTCGGAGGCACCGGCGGCCAGCTCCTCGGCGGAAGAGCTCACGTCCTGGGCCTTGGATAGAAGCACCTGGGACGCGTCCAGTATCCCCAGCACCGAACGCCTCATGGCCTCGGTGGTGCCGTTTATGCACGACACCAGGTCCGATACCTCCCGCAGGGACGACCGGACCTCCAGCCGGACCGACAGGTCCCCCCGGGCGATCCGGCCCATCCCCTCCACCACCGCTGCGATCGGCCGGGACATGCTGTTCCCCATCCACACCGAGGCGGCCAGCACCAGGAGGGACAGCAGCACCAGGGAGGAGAGCACCAGGACCCTCAAGGCCCTGACCGGGGCCAGCACCTCAGAGAGAGGCGCCAGAAGCACTAGACACCACCCGGTGCTCCGAATGGGCACAAAGGCCCCCATGGTATCCTTCCCATCGAAGGGGTAGAACCTAACCGCCGCACTCCCCCCAAGAGCGGAGCGGACCGCCTCCGCAAGTTGCGGGGGACCTTCTCGCCCGCCTCCGCCAGGTTCAGCTTACCCACCAGCTCCGCGTTCGGGTGAGCGGCTATCAGCCCCTTGCGATCCACTATGAAGGCGTAGCCGGTCTTGGCCCACCTCATGGAGGCGGCGAAGGCCGCCAGGTCCTTGGTCCTCATGGTGGCCATGAGGATCCCCCTAAGTTCGGGTCCCTTCACTATGGGGACCGCGAAGACCACCACGCTCTCCCAGGTGCTCTTGGATATGACCGGATCCGCCACGTAGGAGCGCCTGGTGGAAAGCACCTCCTTGAAGTAGCCCCGGTCCGAATAGTCCCCCTCCTTGCCCGATATGGACCGCCCCTTCCCCGCCGGATCCAGCACGAAGACATCGAGGAAACCCGCACCCTTGCTCCCCGCCGCCAGGGCGTCCCTCTGGACCGTCCAGTCCATGCCGAGCACCTCCGGCCTCTGGGCCTGGAACTCCAGGAGGGCTAAAAGGCGTCCTATCAGGGCGTCCGTCTTGGCGGAGGCCCCCTCCGCCAGGGCCATCCCCTCCCGCTGGGCCCCCTCGGTGAGGAGCGCCTCGGTTCGATGAAGGGTCACGTAGCCGAGGCTTCCCAACGCCAAGAGCGACACCAAAAGAAAAACCCCGATGAGACGACCCCTTACGCTGTTCACCGTACCATCCCCTCTCGGACGAAAACCTGGACTGGCTGCCCAAAGCCTCGACAAATATATATCACAGACGCGACCCGCTACAACTACCCGGGCCAATAAAAAGGGGAGGGGGATCTCCCCCTCCCGGATCAAGAGTTTGCCCCCTCAGCCCCTCAGGGCGGGAACCGACGAGGCGCCGGATATCTTGAAGGCCCCTATGGCCCGGCCCAGCTCCTTCGCGGTGGCCTCCAGGTCCCTCATGGCCCCCTCCACGGATCCCGTCGCCCCCTTGAACTCCTCGGAGACCCGGGCCAGGACCTCGAAGGCCCTGTCCACCTCCATAACCATGTCCGCCGCCCCCTGGACCGACTCGGCTATCTCCTGGCTGGACGCCGCCTGCTCCTGGGCCACCGCCGCCATGTCCTGGGTGGCCATGCTTATGCTCCTCAAGGACTCCTGGATGGACCGGATGGAACTGTCCACCGAGGCGGCCCTCTCCCGGGCCAGGTCCGCCCGCTCCGCGGTCCTGTCCACCGAGCGGACCACCTCCTCCAGGTCGTTCACTATGACCCCCGCCAGCTGGGCTATGTTCTTGGCCGCCTGGTTGCTCTCCTCCGCCAGCTTCCGGACCTCCTCGGCCACCACTGCAAAGCCCCGGCCCGCCTCCCCGGCACGGGCCGCCTCGATGGCGGCGTTCAGCGCCAAAAGGTTGGTCTGATCCGCTATCTGGGAGATGCTGCCCACGATGGACTGGATCTGATGGGCCCGCTCCGCCAGCTCCCTGACCCGCTTGGAGGACCCCACCGCCTCCTCCGCCAGGGAACCTATGACCTCCGTGGCCTCCTTGACCGACGCAAGCCCCGCCTCCCCGGCCCTGGTGGCGGACGCGGCCTGCTCCGCCATGTCGCTGCTCCGCTGGGCCACCGTCTGGGCCCCGGCGGCCACCTCCTCCACTCCGGCGTTTATCTCCTCTATGGACGAGGCGGCCCGGCTAACCCTGGCCCTGGAGTCCCCTATGGACCGGACCACCTCACCCGCCAGCTGCCCCAGCCGGTTCGACGCCTCCGCCAGCTTGGACGCCGCCTGCTCGTTCCTGCCATGGGCCCCCTTGACCTTCCCCATGGCCTCGTCCAGGGCGGTCAGGAAGGAGTTCACCGACCGGCTCACCTCCCCCACCTCGTCCCCAGCCCAGGTGAAGGTCCTGAACGTGAGGTCCAGCCTGGAGCTTATCTCCCTCATGCCCCTCTCCATGTCCCCCACCGGGGCGTATATGGAGTGCCCCACCAGGCCCGCCACCAACAGGTACGCCGCCGCAAGCCCCACCGCGAAGGGGGTGGGAAGCCAGTGGGACCCCAGGGCCACCGCAAGGCCCAGCACCAGTATGAACCAGATACGAACGGAGGAGCGGAAGGAACGGAGGAAACGCATGACATGAAACCTCCCTCAAAGTGGAATTTGAGTTTGAGATGATGCTATCATATGCGGGCGATCCGCCGCAAAGCATTTACGTCCCATGGATCCCAAAGAACCTGTCCCTTAAGGAGGTAAAGCCCGGATGTCCACCTTCAGAAGCCATGCGGCCGCCCTGGCGGCGCTGGTGACGCTCCTGAGCCTGGTCTACTTCTACAACCTGGGCGGATGGGGCCTCATCGAGCCCGACGAGGGCCGGTACAGCGAGATCCCCCGGGAGATGATCGCCTCCGGCGACTGGGTGACCCCCAGACTAAACGGGGTCAAGTACTTCGAGAAGCCCGTCATGTACTACTGGATGGTGGCCTCCTCCCTCAAGGCCTTCGGCCCGTCGGAGCTGTCCGCCCGGATCCCCTGCGCCGCCTCCGCCCTCCTGGGGGCCATGGGCACCTACGCCATGGGGGCCAGCTACGGTCCCTCCGCCGCCTTCCTGGGGGCCTTCATCACCGGCACCGGCTTCCTATGGTTCGCCCTGGCCCACATAACCCTCACCGACATGGCGCTGGGGGCCTTCATGACCCTCTCCATGGTGCTAATCTTCAAGGGCCTCACCGGATCAAGACCCGCCCTATGGCTGGGCTACGCCGCCATGGGGCTGTCGGTGCTCACCAAGGGGCTCATAGGCATCGTCCTCCCCGGGCTGGTCTTCCTCACCTGGATAGCCCTCACCCGGCGGTGGCGCCTGATCCTCAAGGGCATCTCCCCGGTGGGGATCCTAGCCTTCCTGGGGGTGGCGGGCCCCTGGTTCTACCGGGTCATCAAGGCCAACCCGGACTTCGCATGGTTCTTCTTCGTCCACGAACACCTGCTCAGGTACTCCACCATGGTCTCCAACCGCTACCAGCCCTGGTGGTTCTTCCTGGCCATCCTCCCGGTGGCGCTACTCCCCTGGACCGGCACGGTCCTTCAGGGGGTCGTATCCGCCCTGGGGGAGCTCAGGTACCTGAGATCCGACGTGTCGAGCCGCATCAGGGACCACGAGACCCCATCGGAGGCGGAGGAGGCCCTGTTCATGCTCCTGTGGGCGGCGGTGATCCTGGCCTTCTTCTCCGCCTCCAGGTCCAAGCTGATCCCCTACATGGTGCCCGCCATGCCCCCCCTGGGGCTCCTGGGGGGCATCTTCCTGGACCGGGGGCTGTACGGCCGCCGATACGGCGCCGTGTCTCTGGGCTTCGGCATCACCGCGGTCCTGATGGTCCTCCTGGGGGCGGCCCTGATTGTGTACCCCTCCTACCAGGACCGGTTCGACCCCCAAGCACTAAGACAACTGGGGGCGGTGGTGGGGTCCGTCACCATCGCCTGCGGCGTGATCCCCCTGGGGGTGGCCCTCATGAGGCGGAGCCCGGTGGCCATAGGGTGCGTGGCGGCCATCGTATTCCTCCTGGCCATGAAGCAGGTGTTCCCCCTGGTGGCCCAGGCCAGGTCCCCAAAGGCGCTGGCCTCCATGGCCCAACCCCTGGTTACCCCCGATAGCCGGGTGATCATCTACAAGGACTACGACCAGGCAATCCCCTTCTACCTGAACCGGACCGTCACCCTGGTCCAGGAGGGGGGCGACTACGGGGAGCTCACCTTCGGCTACCGGGCCGAGAGGCCCAGCTGGTTCACGGACCCCAAGGGGCTCCAGGAGATGTGGCAGGCGGAGGCCTGCGTTATGATCCTCCGGCCGGAACATCTACAGGAGATCCAACAACTGGGATTAAAATACCAGGTGGCAGGCCAGGATCCCGCCTACTACGGGAAAATGATATTGGTCAACCGTTGATACGATCACGAGAGGAGATCACAGCCAGATGAGAGAAAGCTTCCTTCCCTTCTCCCGCCCCTCCATAGGGGAGGAGGAGGTGAGCGCCGTCCGGGAGGTCCTGCTGTCCGGGTGGATCACCACCGGCCCGGTCACCCAGAGGTTTGAGGAGGAGTTCGCCCGGCTGGTGGGGGCCGCCCACGGGGTGTCGGTCTCGTCCGCCACCGCGGGTCTTCAGATCGCCCTGATGGCCCTGGGGGTGGGCCCCGGCGACCAGGTGATAACCACCCCCATGACCTTCGCCGCCACGGTGAACGCCATAATCTACACCGGAGCTACCCCGGTTCTGGTGGACGTGGAGGGGGACACCCTCAACATGGACCCGTCGAAGATCGAGGGAGCCATCACGGATCGCACCCGGGCCATAATGCCGGTCCACTTCGCCGGGCTCCCGGTGGACCTGGACCCCATCCGGGAGATCGCATCCCGGCACCGGCTTCACCTGGTGGAGGACTGCGCCCACGCCATAGGCTCCGCCTACAAGGGGCGCCCCATCGGCTCCTCCCCCAGCCCGCTGGGGGTCTTCAGCTTCCACCCCGCCAAAAACATGACCACCGCCGAGGGGGGAATTATCGTCACCGATCGGGAGGACCTGGCGGACGCGTGCCGGGTGATGCGCCAGCACGGCATGTCCAAGGGGGCCTGGAAGAGGTTCGCCCAATCGGGCAGGCCGGACTACGAGATCGTCTCCCCGGGGATCAAGGCCAACCTGACGGACCTCCAGTCCGCCATAGGGCTGGAGCAGCTCAAGAAGCTGAGCCACTTCCAGGAGAGGCGCTCCCAGATAGCCCAGATATACGACTCGGAGCTCCGGGGACTCAAGGGCCTCATCACCCCCGGCACCCCCCGGTACCCCCACGTGCACGGGCACCACCTCTACTGGGTGATGCTCAAGACCGAGGAGCTTGGCATGTCCCGGGAGGAGGTCATGGCCCGGCTCAAGGAGATGAACATAGGCACTGGGGTCCACTACAAGGCGGTGCACCACCACGTGAGGTACCGGGAGTTCGGCTGGAGCGACCAGGACCTGCCCAACGCCTCCTACGCCTCCAGCCGGGTCATGTCCATCCCCCTCTTCCCGGAGATGACCCGGGAGGACGCCATGGACGTGGTTAGGGCCCTGTGGGAGGTATGCCGATGATCGACGTCTCCATCGTCATACCGGTCTACAACGAGGAGGAGTCCCTCCCGGACCTCTTCGGGCGGCTCTTCCCGGTGGTGGAGGCCCTAGATAGGCCCGCGGAGGTGATATTCGTCAACGATGGCAGCTCCGACGGGTCCCTAAGGATGTTGCTGGAGGAGGCCCGCCGGAAGGACTACGTGCGGGTGGTAGACTTCAACGGCAACTTCGGCCAGCACATGGCCATAATGGCCGGGTTCTCCATGGCCAGGGGGGACAAGATAATAACCTTGGACGCGGACCTGCAGAACCCGCCGGAGGAGATACCCCGCATCGTGGCGGAGATGGACCGGGGACACGACATGGTGGGCACCTACCGGGCCATGCGAAAGGACCCGGCAATAACCCGCAAGATACCCTCAAAGCTGGTTAACTGGGTAACCAACCGGATAACGGGGCTCAACATAAGGGACTACGGCTGCATGCTCCGGGGCTACGACCGGCGGATCGTGGACCTGATAAACATGTGCAAAGAGACCACCACGTTCCTGCCCGCCCTGGGGAAGCGGTTCGCCCAGAACCCGGTGGAGATACCGGTCTCCCACGAGGAGCGGCACAAGGGGACCTCCAAGTACGGCCTCTACCAGCTGATCCGGCTGAACTTCGACCTGATGACCGGCTTCTCCATGGTGCCCCTCCAGGCGGTCACCATAACGGGCCTTCTGGTCTCCGTCGGCAGCCTGGTCTTCGCCCTCTACCTCCTGATCCGGCGCCTCCTGGTGGGATCCGAGGCGGAGGGGCTCTTCACCCTGATGGCCATAAACTTCTTCCTCATGGGGATCCTGCTCTTCGGCGTGGGGATAGCGGGGGAGTACGTGGGGCGCATATACCTGGAGGTCCGGCAACGCCCCAGGTACCTCATAAGGGCGGTCTACCCGGAGGATCCGAAGCCATGAGGCCCAGGGTGGCGGTCTGCGCCTACAGCCAGGTGGGGACCCGGTGCCTGGAGTCCCTGCTGGAGCTGGGGGCCAACGTGGTCGCCCTCTTCACCCACCAGGACAACCCGTCGGAGAACCTGTGGTTCAGGACACCGGACCGGGTGGCGGAGCGGCACCGCATACCGGTAATAAGGGACAGCCTCCGCTCCCCGGAGGGGGCCATGGCCCTTCGGGAACTGAAGCCGGATCTCCTGCTCTCCTTCTACTACCGGGACATGATCCCCGGGGAGCTGCTGGAGATCCCCCCTCTAGGGGCCTTCAACGTGCACGGGTCGCTACTGCCTCGCTACCGGGGGCGGGTGTCGGTCCACTGGGCCATGATCATGGGGGAGATGAGGACCGGCGCCACCCTTCACGTTATGACCCCCCGGCCGGACGACGGACCGGTGGTGGACCGGGAGGAGGTGCCGATCCACCTGCACGACACATCCCGGGACGTGATGGAGCGACTGGCGGAGGCGGCCCACCGGTTGATACGGCGGGCCTACCCCACCCTGGAGGACGGGAGCTACCGGGCTGTGCCCCAGGACCAGGGGGCAGCCTCCTACTTCGGCGGCCGGCGCCCGGAGGACGGGCTGATCCAGTGGGACCGGGAGGACTCCCTGGGAGCCTATCACATGGTCAGGGCCCTCACCAGGCCCTACCCGGGGGCCTTCTCCACCCTGGCCGACGGGCGAAGGCTGACGATCTGGAGGGCCCATCCCCTGCCGGAGAAGGCGGTCCCGAGGGCGGAGCCGGGAACCTTGATGGAGGACCCGGAGGGGTACGTGCTGGTCAGGTGCATGGCGGGAGCCCTGAGGATCCTGGAGGCGGAGCTGGACGGGCGGTGCGGGCATCCCCTGGACCTGGGACTTGGAGATATGAGGGGTCAGCTGCTGGGCTGACGGCCCAGCGGGACCGTCAACGAACACGAGGAACGGAAAGGATCTGATGCGTTTGAAGAAGGTGCTTATACTGGGGGCCAACGGCTTCATCGGGAGCCACCTGTGCGAGAAGATACTGGAGCACACCGACTGGGAGATATGTGCCCTGGACGTGGGGTCCCACAACCTGTCGGGGGTGCTTGAGAGCCCCCGGGTGGAGTTCGTGGAGTCCCCCATGGGCTCCGCCTGGGACTGGATAAGGGACAGGGCCCGGGAGGCCTTCGCGGTTGTGCCCCTGGCGGGCATCGCCAGGCCCGCCATGTACATCGAGGACCCCCTCTACACCTATGAGCTGGACTTCGAGGAGAACCTCAAGGTGGTCCGGATATGCGCGGAGCTGAGGCAGTGGGTCATCTTCCCCTCCACCTCGGAGGTCTACGGCATGTGCCCCGACCGGGAGCTGAAGGAGGACGAGAGCAACCTGGTGCTAGGCCCCATCCGCAACGTCCGGTGGATATACAGCTGCAGCAAGCAGATGATGGACCGGGTCATATGGGCCATGGGGATCTCCAAGGGGCTCCCCTTCACACTCTTCCGGCCCTTCAACTGGATAGGTCCCCGGCAGGACGACCCAAGGACGCCTAAAGGCAACCGGCTGGTCCCCCAGATGCTGGGCAACATAATAAGGCGGGAACCCATAAGGCTGGTTAACGGGGGACATCAGCGGAGGAGCTTCACCGACATCGAGGAGGGGGTCATGGGGATCCTGAGCATCCTCAGGAACCCGGATGCGGCGGTGGGGGAGATCTTCAACCTGGGGAACCCGAGGAACAACCACTCGGTCCGGGAGGTGGCCCTGGCGCTGGTGAGGGCCGCTTCCCGAATCCCCGGCTACGAGTACGCCTTGGAGATCCCCCTGGTGGAGGTCTCCGGGGAGGAACACTACGGCAAGGGATACGAGGACGTCCAGGACCGGCTACCCAGCGTGGATAAGGCGGCGTCAAAGCTGGGATGGGTGCCCAAGGCCACCCTGGACGAGATCCTGGACAGGACCGTCCGATACTACCTGTAGGAGGTGGGCCCATGAAGATCCTGGCCTTGAAGGTGGACGTGGACACCCTCAGGGGGCATCGGGAGGGGGTGCTGAACCTGCTGAACCTCTTCGATCGCCTGTCTCTGAAGGCCAGCTTCTTCTTCAGCATGGGGCCCGACAACTCGGGCAAGGCCATAGTCCGCATCTTCCGCAAGGGGTTCCTGGGGAAGATGCTGCGCACCAAGGCCCCGTCCACCTACGGGTTCAAGACCCTGTTCTACGGGACCCTGATCAAGGCCCCCATGATAGCCCAGTCGTTCCCGGGGCTCCTGAAGGAGACGGCGCGCCGAGGACACGACTTCGGCATCCACGCCTGGGACCACGTGAAGTGGCAGGACCGGATCCACAAGCTCCCGGTGACCACCATCGAGGCGGACCTGCGGCGGGCCTTCGATCTTTTCTACCAGTACACGGGACATCAGCCCCGGAGCTTCGCCGCCCCGGGCTGGCAGGTGAGCCAGGACGCCCTGCTGGTGCTGGACTCCATGAGGCTCCGGTACACCAGCAACACCCGGGGGCTCTTCCCGTACGTTCCCCGCTGGGGCCGGAAGGCCTTCTCCACCCTGGAGATCCCCACCACCCTGCCCACCATGGACGAGCTCCTGGGACGGCGGGGACTGAAGGGGGAGGAGATGGCCCGGCACCTGGCTTCGTTGCTCAAGGAGGGGCTCAACGTGTTCACCCTCCACGCGGAGATGGAGGGGCTGTCCCAGATCGGGGTCTTCGAGTCCTTCCTCCGGTCCGCCATGGACCAGGGGGCCAAGTGCGTTCCCCTGTCCTTCGTGGCGGACCAGATACCCCGGGACGAGCTGCCCAGGTGCGAGATCGGGATTGGCACCGTGGAGGGCCGGGCGGGGACATTGGCGGTCCAGGCTACGGAGGCCTGAGACCCAGGGCAATTTAAACAGGAGGTAACGATCCCACATGAGGATATCCGTCATAGGAACCGGCTACGTCGGTCTGGTGACCGGCGCCTGCCTTGCGGGCTTCGGCAACCGGGTGGTGTGCGTGGACGTGGACCAGGAGAAGGTCCGGATGCTGAACCAGGACCGGGTGCCCTTCTACGAGCCAGGGCTCGAGGATATCATACGGAACAACCGGACCGCCGGCAGGCTTGGCTTCACCTGTAGCCTGGAGGAGGGGATCCGGGGGGCGTCGGTCTGCTTCATAACCGTGGGGACCCCGTCAGACGTGGACGGCAGCGCGGACCTCCAGTACGTGCTGGCGGTGGCCCGGCAGATAGGGGCCCACATGGAGGAGCCCCTGGTGGTGGTCACCAAGTCCACCGTGCCGGTGGGCACCGCGGACAAGGTGAGGGCCGCCATCCGGGAGGAGCTGGAAGCCAGGGGGGTCCAGATACCCTTCACCGTGGCGTCCAACCCGGAGTTCCTCAGGGAGGGGGCGGCTGTGTCGGACTTCATGTGCCCCGACCGGGTGGTGATAGGCACCGACGACCCCGCCACGGAGGAGACATTGAAGGAGCTCTACTCTTTCCTTCCGCCGGAGAAGGTGCTATGCATGGACATCCGGTCGTCGGAGATGACCAAGTACGCCGCCAACGCCATGCTGGCCACCAAGATATCCTTCATGAACGAGATGGCCCGGATCTGTGAGCTGGTGGGGGCAGACGTGGAGAAGGTCAGACTTGGGATAGGCTCCGACTCCCGGATAGGCTACGCCTTCATATCCCCCGGTTGCGGCTACGGGGGCTCCTGCTTCCCCAAGGACGTGAGGGCCCTGAGGCACACCGCCCTGAGGCACGGCTACTCCCCCCGGATATTGCAGGCGGTGGAGGACGTGAACGAGTCCCAGAAGCACGTGATCTTCCAGAAGATCCTTCGCCACTTCGGCCAGGACATATCGGGGCTCACCTTCGCCATATGGGGCCTGTCCTTCAAACCCAACACGTCGGACATGAGGGAGGCGTCGTCGGTGACCCTGATCCAGGACCTCCTGGGGGCCGGGGCCCGGGTGAGGCTCCACGACCCCAAGGCCATGGATGAGGCCCGCCACATCCTGGAGGGTCGTAGCGGGGTAACCTTCGTGGAGGACCAGTACGAGGCCATCAAGGGAGCCCAGGGGCTGGCGCTGGTGACCGAGTGGGACGTGTACAAGCAGCCGGACTTCCAGCGGATCCGGGAGGAGATGGAGAGCCCGGTGATATTCGACGGCCGGAACCAGTACTCCCCCCAGGAGATGCGCCGCCTGGGCTTCACGTATTACGCCATAGGACGACCCAACAAGGGCTAGGGCCTGGCATCCAGGCGGCCAGGGGCCATCCGCAATATCACCCTTGACCTGAGGCTAAAAAAAATTTAAACTTGCAACGCATCGGGGGAGCCGAAGGGCTGAGAGGGGAAGGCCATCCTTCCCGACCCCTTGAACCTGATCCGGGTAACGCCGACGAAGGGAAGGTGCGGGATTCAATACGCCGTCCCCGATGCGGGGGCGGCGATTTCATTTTTCACCAAAGGGGAGTGATTCGGTTGGATAACACAAGGGTTAGGATGCTGACCGAGGGGGCGGTGGCGGCGGCCCTGTCGCTGGCGTTGTCGTTCCTCAAGGTCTTTCAGATGCCCCAGGGGGGCTCCATAACCCTGGAGATGGTGCCCCTGCTAGCCTTCGCCGCCATGAGGGGCGTGAGGGCCGGGGCCATGTGCGGCGCCACTTCGGGGCTGCTGCAGATGATGCTCAACGGCTACGTGGTGAACCCCGTCCAGGCGGTGCTGGACTACCCCCTTGCCTTCGGCCTCCTGGCCCTCGGGGGCCTACAGACCCGGGACCTCAAGGGTACCGCCTTGGCCATGATCCTGGCGGGGCTGGCCAGGCTGACCTGCCACGTGCTGTCCGGGGTCATCTTCTTCGCCTCCTTCGCACCGGAGGGGAGCAACGTGTGGGTCTACTCCATCACCTACAACGCCACGTTCCTTGTCCCCTCCCTGGCCATATCGATGCTCATCGCCCTGCCCCTGGTGAGGCGCTTAAAGGGACGGATATAGGACCTACGCGAAGAGGGGGCCCCAGGGGCCCCCTCCAAAATCCTCCAAACTCAGAGGCTCAGATCTTGCCCTCCGCCTCCACCGACTCCTTCTTGACCAGCCACCGGCCCCAGTCGAGCCCCACGGGACCGCTCAGGACGTAGGTGAAGCACAACACCACAGGGGCCCGCTCCTTGAGAACCACCGAGACCACCCCCAGGGTCACCAGGAGGGCGGTGGCCCTGAGGCGGTTGAGGTCGCCCCGGTGGACCTTCTTCAGGTTACCGTAGGGGACTCTGGAGACCATGAGGCCCCCCAAGACCGCCATGAGGGCCGAGGCGGCCCACCAGGGAATGTATATGCCCCCCATCACGAAGGAGACCAGGGTCAGCCCCGCGGCCGGTATGGGGAGCCCCTGAAAGGGACCCACCACGTGGGTCACGTTGAACCGGGCAAGCCTCAGAACCCCGCAGAGGGTGAAGAAGGCCCCGGAGAGGGCCCCTATCAGCCCCCCCTCCAGACCCACGTAGGCGCTGTAGGTCATGAAGGCGGGCACCGCCCCGAAACTGAGCGCGTCCGCCAGGCTGTCCAGCTCCACACCGAAGTCGCTACTACCCCCCAGCATCCTGGCCACCCGGCCGTCCATGTAGTCGAAGATAACCGCCACCCCCACCAGCCACGCGGCGGGCAGGAAACGGTCGTAGTAGCACAGCGCCAGCGCCAGGAAGCCGCACAGCACGCTGCCGCTGGTTATCATGTTGGGCACTATCTTCCTGAAGGGCAGGTCCCGCTTGAAACGTCTTCTCAACTCTTCACCACTCCCACCGGGGTCTCTCCGGCCCTCACCCTCTGCCCCAGACTCACCACCGGCTCCACCGAGGCAGGAAGGTAAAGGTCCACCTTGCTCCCCAACTTGATCATACCATACCGCTCCCCCCGGGCGAACCTGGAGCCCACCGGGGCCCAGGCCACGATGCGCCGGGCAAGCAGCCCCGCTATCTGGACCAGCATGGCGTCCCCGTGGGGGGTCCTTATCCCCACGTAGAGCCGCTCGTTGTTCTCCGACGCCTTGGGCTCGAAGGCCAGCCACTTGCGGCCCGGCACGTAGCGGAGGTGGAACACCTCCCCCTGGAAGGGCATCCGGTTCACGTGCACGTCCAGGGGGCTCATGAAGATCCCCACCTTGCAGCACCGGCCCACCACCGGGTCATCTATCGGCTGGATCTCCACCACCTTGCCGTCCGCTGGGCTGACCCAGACGGAGGGATCCTCCGGGGGGCGTCTCTCCGGGTCCCGGTAGAACCAGAAGAGGAACCCCAACGGCAACGCGAGCGCCAGGGAGACGGGCCTGGAGATGAACCAGGCGCCGGCCATCATGAACAGCACCGCCCCTATGGACGGAAGTCCGTGCCGGTTTATCATTCCCCTTCCTCCATGGAGCAGCGGATCACCGTCACGTCCGCCACCTGATCCCCCTCGTCTAGCCTCACAAGGGTGAGCCCCATGGCGGAACGGCTAAGGGAGGACACGTCCCGGGCGGAGAAGCGTACCACCCGGCCCCTGGAGGTGATCACCATTATCTCGTCG
The DNA here is from genome assembly GCF_000024905.1 of Thermanaerovibrio acidaminovorans DSM 6589. NCBI lineage: Bacteria > Thermotogati > Synergistota > Synergistia > Synergistales > Synergistaceae > Thermanaerovibrio > Thermanaerovibrio acidaminovorans. The sequence continues at coordinate 294,916 of NC_013522.1, read as the reverse complement.
TCGTCCGCCACGCCCCAGGCACCCACCAGGTGGCCAGTTCGCTCCCCAAGCCTCATGGCCCGGACCCCCATGCCGCCCCGGTGATGGACCGTGAACTCCTCATACCGGGTCCTCTTGCCCATCCCCAGCTGGCTTATGAACAGCACCTGCCGGCCGGGCATTATCACGTCGCAGCCCACCACCAGGTCGTCCGGGTCCAGCTTGATCCCCCGGACCCCCTTGGCGGCCCTGCCCTGGGGACGGAACTCGGTCTCGCTCACCCGCAGGGTCTGCCCCTTGGCGGTGGTGAGCAGCAACTGGTCCTCCCCGCCGGTGAACCGCACCCGGGCTATGGTATCGTCCTCCTCAAGCCCCAGGATCCGGCGACCCGCCCGGGTTATGCCCTCCAGCTCCCCCACCGGCAGCCGCTTGGCCAGCCCCATCTTGGTAACCAGGAAAACGAACCGGGCCCCTTCCAATGCGCTGTCCCGGAAGGTGACAACCGACTCCCCCTCGTCCAGGGAGATGAAGGTGCTAACGTGCTTGCCCCGGCCGCTCTTTGGCTCCGGTATGGCTAGACACTTGAGGGAGAAGACCCTGCCCCGGTCGGTGAACAGGTACAGGCTCCGGTGGGTGGTGGTCACCGCCACCAGGGAGACCTCGTCCTCCCCCTTCACCGCCGCCCCCTTAACCCCCTTGCCTCCCCGGGCCTGGCAGCGGTAGTCCTGGAGTGGCATCCGGCGGATGAACCCGTCCCGGGTCATGGCCACCACCACCTCGGTCTCGGGGATCAGGTCCTCGTACGACACGTCGTCCACCGAGTCCTCGATGACGGTCCGCCGCTCGTCCCCGTAGGCGCGCTTCACCTCCAACAGCTCCTCCCGGACCACCGAGTCCAGCTCGGCGGGATCCCCCAGGATGAGCCGGTAGCGGGCTATCTGGGCCATGAGCTCCGCCAGCTCCTCCTGGAGCTTGTGCTTCTCCAGGCTGGTGAGCCGCTGGAGCCTCATGTCCAGTATGGCCTGGGCCTGGGCCTCAGTGAAGCCCAACTCCTCCACCAGCCTGCCCTTGGCCACCAATGGGTCCTCCGAGGACCTTATGAGGGCGATCACCATGTCTATCATGTCCAGGGCCTTCACGAGCCCCTCCAGTATGTGGGCCCGCTCCTCCGCCTTCCGGAGCCGATACTGGGTCCTCCGACGGACCACCATCCGCCGGTGGTCGATGAATATCTGAAGGAGCCCCTTCAGGTTCAGCTCCACCGGACGGCCGTCCACCAGGGCCAGGTTTATCACCCCGAAGGTGGTCTGCAGCTGGGTCCTGGAGTAGAGCTGCCTCAGCACCAGATGGGGGTCGCTGTCCCGGTGGAGCTCCAGCACCAGCCGGATCCCCTCCCGGTTGGACTCGTCCCTGACGTCGGTTATTCCGTCCAGCTGCCCCGCCTGGACCCCCTTAACTATGGTCTCGATCAGGTTGGACTTGTTGACCATGTAGGGGATCTGGGTTATCACGATGGCCTTCTTGCCCCTCTTGGCGTCCTCGATCTCCGCGCATCCCCGGACCACTATCTTGCCCCGGCCGGTGGTGTAGGCGTCGATTATCCCGTCCCGGCCCATGATGACCCCCCCGGTGGGGAAGTCGGGGCCGGGCACGTGGGTCATCAGCTCCCCCACCTCCACGTCCGGGTTGTCCAGCAGGGTGCAACAGGCGTCCACCACCTCCCGGAGGTTGTGGGGGGGCATGTTGGTGGCCATGCCAACCGCTATGCCGGTGCTACCGTTCACCAGCAGGTTCGGTATCCGGCTGGGCAGCACCGCGGGCTCCTCCAGGGACTCGTCGAAGTTGGGGAGCCAGTCCACCGTGTCCTCGTCTATGTCCGCCAACATCTCCTCCCCCAGGGAGTGGAGCCGGGCCTCGGTGTACCTCATGGCCGCAGGGGGATCCCCATCGATGGAGCCGAAGTTGCCCTGCCCGTCCACCAGGGGGTACCGCATGCTGAAGTCCTGGCTCATGCGGACCATGGTCTCGTATATGGCCGCGTCCCCGTGGGGGTGGTACTTACCCATGGTCTCCCCCACCACCCGGGCGGACTTCTTGAAGGGCTGGCTGTGCCTAAGCCCCAGCTCCCTCATGGCGTAGAGGATCCGCCGCTGGACCGGCTTCAGACCATCCCGGGCGTCCGGAAGGGCCCGGCCCACGATGACGCTCATGGCGTAGTCGATGTAGCTGTGCTTTATCTCCTCCTCCAGGGGAAGGGGGATCACCTTCTGGAAGAGATCGGAGCTACCGTTACCCTTTTCCATCCAATCGTGCCTCCGACGAAAAGAAATGAACCGCCCTGCCGGAGCTGCCTGTCCCGGCGGGCGCCCCTAGCATTCTACCATTTAAGTCCTGATGAAACAGCGGGCTCACCAGCGGTCCCGGTGAACCACCCCTTCATCTATTCCCCTATGGGGCTCCTTCTCCTCGTCTGGATGCCCTATGGCGGCTATGCCCATTATGGCGATGTGGTCCGGCACGGAGAGGATCATCCTCATGGCCGCCTCCCTCTCCGGGGAGTGCTTGACCCCCAGCCACACGGACCCCAGCCCAAGGGCGGTGGCCCCCAGAAGGATGTTCTGCATGGCGGCGGAGCAGTCCTCCTCCCAGTACCTGGCGGCGTAGTCGTTCTTCGTGGGATCCCCGCAGACCACGATGGCCAGCTGGGCCTGGAAGAGCATCTTGCCGTAGGGGTGAGCGTCCGCCATCCGGTCCAGCACCTGCCGGTCGGTGACCACGATGAAGTGCCAGGGCCTGGAGTTGGCGGCGCTGGGGGCCGCGCAGGCGCACTGCAACAGGAGGCTGATAACCTCCTCCCCCACCTCCCCGGGCCTGAAGCGCCTTATGCTCCTCCTAGAAAGTATGGTTCGGATCATATCGTTCACGTCAATCATCCTCCCTGTCGGACGAAGCGGGCTCCACCACCCGGCCGGTTATTGGGGACGAGAGCACCACCGAAGTGGTGGTCTGACCGTAGAAGCCCATCTGGTTGACAACCTCCTCCAGGTGACCCACCGAGGACACCACCACCTTCAGGATGATCCCGTCAGTGCCGGTCACGTGGTGGCACTCCAACACCTCCGGGATCCTCTCAGCGATCTGGTCCGCCTCGTGGATCCGGCTGGCGGGGATGGCTATCCTTATGAATGCGGTGATGGGGAAGCCCAGCTTCTCGTAGCTCACCACCGCCTTGTAGCCCTTTATTATCCCCGCGTTCTCCATCCGCCTTATCCGCTCCGCTATGGCAGGGGACGAGAGCCCCACCTTGCGGCCCAGCTCGCTGTAGGATATCCTGGCGTCCTCCTGAAGAGCCCTCAGTATCTTGCGCCCAACCTCGTCAAGGCACTTTTCAACCTGCATCGCACTTCCCCCGCTTCCGTCGTTCCGCAATTTTAGTCCCCCAAAGATCGGGGATATCCCTTAAAATAATACCCTACTTCCCCGTTTTTCCAAACACCTTGCCCCTCCAACTTGGCAACCCGGGAGCGGACCTTGTGCCCATATCATATTGAACCAAAAGAGGTTTATGGTTTACAATGTCCTTACATCCCAAAATTGTAACGAGGAGTGATCGAGATGGCCGCCACCAAGGTCGTAGTAGCGCTGGGGGGCAACGCCCTCCAGGAGGCTGGGACCCCGCCCACCGCGGAGGCCCAGCTGGAAGTGGTGAAGAAGACCGCCACCTACCTGGCGGAGATAAGCAAGAGGGGTTACGAGATGGCGGTTGTGCACGGCAACGGGCCCCAGGTGGGCAGGATCGTCCTGAGCCAGGAGATCGCCGCCCAGGCCAACCCTGAGACCCCCGCCATGCCCTTCGACGTGTGCGGCGCCATGAGCCAGGGCTACATCGGCTACCAGATCCAGCAGGCCCTGAGGGACGCCCTCCGGAACCGGAACCTGAACATCCCGGTGGTGACCCTGGTCACCCAGGTGGTGGTGGACGCCAACGACCCGGCCTTCAAGAACCCCACCAAGCCCATCGGCCCCTTCTACACCGAGGAGGAGGCCAAGAAGCTCATGGCCGAGAAGGGCTACGTGATGAAGGAGGACGCGGGCCGCGGCTGGCGCCGGGTGGTGGCCTCCCCGGAGCCCAAGAAGATCACTGAGATCTCCGCGGTCAAGCGCCTGTGGGACACCACCATAGTGGTCACCGCCGGCGGCGGCGGCATCCCGGTGGTGGAGAACATGGACGGCTCCCTCTCCGGGGTCGCGGCGGTCATCGACAAGGACCTGGCGGCGGAGAAGCTGGCGGAGGAGATCGAGGCGGACATCCTCCTCATCCTCACCGAGGTCGACAAGGTCTGCATAAACTTCAAGAAGCCCAACCAGCAGGAACTCTCCCACATGACCGTGGCGGAGGCCATAAAGTACATGGAAGAGGGCCACTTCGCCCCCGGGAGCATGCTCCCCAAGGTGATGGCGGCGGTAAAGTTCGCCAGGACCTTCCCGGGCAAGAAGGCCATCATCACCTCCCTCTACAAGGCGGTGGACGCCCTGGAGGGCCGGGAGGGCACCGTGGTAACCATGGCCTAAGGCCATACCAGGAAACTCAGCGGGGGGCCCGGAGAGCCGGGCCCCCATCCTTTACCCAATGAACCAGCCCATGAGCCCAACCGACCCGGACCCCATAACCGGCACCTTTGTAAGGCGCCTCAACCGCTTCGTGGCCCTAGTTCAACCGTCGGGATCGGAACCGGTCCAGGCCCACCTCCCAAACCCGGGGCGGCTACTGGAGCTGCTCTTCCCAGGACAGAGGGTCATGCTACTCCCATCCGGGGGATCCAAACCCTACCGCATATACGGCACCTTCAGGTACGGGGACTTCGTCTACCTGGACACGGTGGCCATGAACCGGGTGGCGGAGGACCTGATCCGACGGGAACTGATAGCCCCCCTCCAGGGGATGACCGTCAAGGGCCGGGAGGTCAGGTCCCAGGACTCCAGGTTCGACCTCCTGCTGGGGGGACCCCAAGGGGATATGCTCCTGGAGGTAAAGACCTGCACCCTGTTCACCCGGGACACCGCCTTCTTCCCCGACGCCCCCTCCGAGAGGGCCGCCAGACACGCGAGACACCTCTCCCACCTCACCGGACAGGTCAGGACCGGCATCCTCTTCCTGGTCCAGTCCCCATCCCCCACCCGCTTCCTGCCCGACTGGCACACGGACCCGGACTTCGCCCGGGCGCTGCTGGACGCACGGGAGGCGGGGGTATCGACGATGGCGGTGGGGATCCACCTGGACCACCGGCTGGAGCTCCTCCAGGAGCCAAGGGAGCTGGCGATCCCCCTGGAGGGGGTGCGCCCACACCTGGCGGATCGGGGGGCATTCCTGGCCATGATGGCCCACGGGGGCCAGCAGGGGCTCCAGGAGGGCGAGGAGCTAACGGTGCACGTCTCCCCCCACGGGGACCTGCTGTCCCGGCGGATGGGGGCCTTCTCCAGGTGGGCTCAGAGGACGTCCAAGGCAGACCCCGCGGGCCCCAATCTCGTCCGGATCTTCCCGGTGAGGAGCGCCGATCCGGTGACGGACCGCCTGGCGGAGGGGCTAGCCGCCCTTGGGGGCCGGGAGGTTGCGGGGGGCCCCACCCTGGGCAGGGACTTCAAGGTCTCCCTGGGACCCGGGACACCAAGGGAGATCTTCGAACTGGTGCTGGAGGTCCGGGCGGGGATAGATATTTAACCACCGGGGGAGGGTCGCCCTCCCCCGGCCACTCTCTAATCCAGCCTGGGGGCCTCGGACAGGAGTTGCCGGGCTATCCGCTGGCCCGTAGGGGTGGCGGCGAGTCCCCCCTCGGAGGTCTCCCTCAGGGCGGAGGGCAGGGCCAGGCCAACGCTGTCCATGGCGTCCACCACCTCGTCGGGGGGCACGGTGGACCTGATCCCCGCCATGGCCAGGTCGGAACAGAGCACCGCCATGCCCACCATGGTGCCGTTCCTGAGCACGCAGGGGACCTCCACCAGCCCCGCTATGGGATCGCACACCAACCCCATGATTGACTGGAGGACCAGGGCGGAGGAGTGGAAGACCGCCTCCGGATCTCCCCCCCTCAGGTACGTGAGGGCCGCGGCGGCCATGGCGGCGGCGGCGCCGCACTCCGCCTGGCATCCCCCCTCGGCCCCCGCCAGGGTGGCCCTCTGGGCGATGACGGACCCCACTGCCCCCGCCACGATGAGGGCCTTGAGCAGCTCCTCCTCCGATGGGTCGTTGAGCCTGGAGTAGGCCCCAAGGACCCCGGGCACTATGCCGCAGCTGCCCGCGGTGGGGCATGCCACGATGCGCCTCATGGCGGCGTTCCCCACCGCCACCTTCATGGCCATGGAGCAGGCGGTGGCCACCAGGTCCCCCGAGAGGGCCCCCTGGGACCTCCGGTAGGCCTCCAGGGCCTCCCCCTCTCCCCCCACCAGCCGCCCCCGGGGGGGGCGCTGCTCCACCGACAGGACCGAGGACTTCATCTCCCGGAGCCGGTCCAGCATCCGGCCGGCTATCACGTCCCTGGGAAGCCCCCTCTCCTCCTCCTCCATGGAGAGGATGGCCTCCGGCAGGGGCAGGCTCCTGCAACGTTCCAGTATGGACTCGAAGGATCTCATCGCACTTCCTCCCCGCCGGCGGGTATCAACATCAGGCGCCTTATCGCACTGTGGCAGCCCTTTATCCTCTCCACCACCTGCTCCGGGGGCAGGCCGTCCAGCTCAAGCACCATGGCGGCCCCCTTGCCACGCCCCTGCCGGTGGACGTTCATGGACCCCACGTTGATGCCCGCCTCCGCCAGGATGGCGGTGACCGCTGCTATGACCCCCGGCTCATCCCGGTGAAAGGTCACCATGGTGGGCAGCTCACCAGTGGCTCTGAGGACGAAGCCGTCCACCTCCTGGAGCTCCACCGCCCCCCCGCCAAGGGAGGCACCCACCACCTCCATGGTCCTCTCCCCCTCCCGGATGACGAACCGGACCGAGTTTGGATGGGCCCCATCCACCTTCTCCCCGTGGAACCGGTAGCGGACCCCCCGCTCGGCGGCGATCCGGAACGAGTCCTTCAGCGCCTCATCGCTGGGGGAGAAGCCCATGAGCCCCGCCAAAAGGGCCCTGTCGGTCCCGTGTCCCCAGAACGTGGCGGCGAAGCTGCACCGAAGGTATATGTCCACGTCGGTCACCTCGCCTCCCCAACAAAGCCTCGCCAGGTTGCCCAGCCTCACCGCCCCGGCGGTGTGGCTGGATGAGGGCCCCACCATCACGGGACCCACTATCTCCTCCAAAGCCATCTGAACACCTCCAAAACTAGCCGCTCATGAGCCCCTTGAGGACCGGCTTCTGAACCATGGCCACCATGGGGTCCCTCGCCATGGCCTCCTCCACCTCCTCCTGGTCCAGGGCGCTGATCACCACCACCGGCACGGGCTTTAGCCCCCGGGAGGATTCCAGGGTCCGGATCCCCTCCAGCACCTCCGCCCCGTCCGCCCGGGGCATCAGCATGTCAAGCACCACCCCGTCGAAGGGATTGCCCAGATCCAGCGCCTCCTCGAAGAGCCTCAGCGCCTCCTGGCCATCCTCCGCCAGGACCACTTCCCCCATATCCTCCAGGTATATCCTGAACAGCCGGCCGCTGCTGACGTCATCATCCGCCACCAGGAAACGCAAGGCCATCACCCCACAATCTCACTTTAAGTTCAATTTTACCATCCGATCCCAGCCCGCGGAAGGATCCCCAACCATGGGATGGGGGGGCGGGAACCGCCGGTGATGTTATAATTTTCTTCAGATCCGAGGGGTAACTTAACCCCCATAAAGTTCAAATTAAGCTGGGGGGGGTTTGATGAGGGAGGTGCGCTTCAAGGTCCCCCTCATGTTCACCCTTCTCTTCCTGGCCCTGTCGGGGATTCTGTACCTTTCACTGTTGGCCCGGGCGGACCGGGTCCTCTACCAGCTCGAGCTGTCCAACGGGATCAAGGGGGGCGAGGCGGTCAGGAACTTCCTGGACCACCAGGCCCGGCAGCTGGACCTCCTCTGTCTGGACTGGGCCAGCTGGGATCAGATGTACCACTTCGTTGAGGGGCGGATGGAGTCCTTCGAGAGGCAGATCCTGAGCTACGAGAGCCTGGAGAACGCGGAGGTCTCCCACGGGGCGTTGTTCCGCAGGGACCTCACGGTGGTCTGGCACGGGAAGCCCGAGGGGAGGATCAGGTCCGTGGTGCCCTGCGCCCCGGAGGAGCTCACCAAGCTGCGGGAGACGGTGATCCGGGCGGAGAGGTACGGGTACGCCCGGGGGCTCACGGTCATGTCGGACCGGATACTGATGGTATCCGCCAGGCAGGTCAAGGACACCGCCATGGGGCTCCCGTACAATGGATGGCTTGTCCTGGCCAGGCCCCTGGCCTCCGCCGGGGAGCTCCGGAGGGTGTTGCCCAGCCTGGTTGACGTCCGTCCCTCCCAGGTGGCCATGGAGCCCAAGGTGGTCACCGTGCCGGTGAGCCCCTCGGTGATGGAGACCCGGGTCCCCCTGATGGACATAACCGGCCGCTGGTCCATGGAGGCCCGGCTCCGGGTGGATCGGTGGATCGCCATGGGGCTTCGGGAGCTCATGGGGATGGTGCTGGTGGGGATCGCCATGCTGGGGGTGAGCCTAGGCACCGCCATATTCCTATGGCACAGGACCAGCATATCCCAGCCGTTGGAGGAGATGCGGCGCCGGATATCCCGAATGATCTCCGAGGGGGGCTTGAGGCCCCTGGAGGCTCCATCGGAGGAGCTGGAGTCGGTGGTGGGGCTCGCCAACCTGCTGATAAGGCACTGCACCACCATGGAGCGGCGGCTCATAGGGGAGAACCGGCGGATCCGGGAGATCCTGGACGGGATGGACCTGTTGGTGGCCCTTTGCACCACCTCCGGGGACGTGACCTTCGCCAACCGGGCCATGAGGGACCTCTTCGACTCCCTGGAGCCCCTGGTGGGCCGGAAGATATGGGAGATCGGGGACGTGGAGGACCGGGAGAGGATCAGGGACCGGTTCCTGGCCACCGCCGAGGGGGCCCCTCAGCTGATAAGGGTCCACCTGAGGGAGAAGCGCACGTCCATGGTGATGAACATGTCCCACGTTCACCGGGTGGGAGGCGACGGGGAGGTGCTGGTCCTATGCAGGAGGTCCAGCGCTCACATCCCCCCCGGCATCTTCGCCTGATTCCATCCGGTGCCGCAGGCACCCCATGGTGCGCAGGGTGACGAGCCCACTGACCTTGAAACAACCCCATAGGCCCGCCAGGGCAATCAGGAGCTTGAGGGGGGTCACGGGCCTCAAGTCCAGCGACAGGCCCGGCCACAGGGCCCTCACCGCCAGGCTGTAGATAAGGTATCCCCCCCAGAGGAGGCCAACCCGGAGGATGGCCTCCACGCAACCCATCCGGTCTTCGAAGGACCTGGCCATCAGCGGTCCGGCACCAGTTCCTCGTCCCCCAGGGGAAGGTTGAGCACCTGCCCCACCTTCAGCCGAGACGGATCGGACAGGCCGTTGTGCCGGGACAGCACCGTCCAGGCCTGCCCCTCCCCGTAGAGCCGGCGGGAGATGAGCCACAGGCTGTCTCCCCGCTGGACAGTGTAGCTCCGCTCCACCTGGAGCCCCCTCAGGTCCACGTTCTTGATCCCCTCCATGGCGTAGAGGGCCATCTCCACCTGATAGCGGGTGAGGAGGCTTGGCACCTTGCCGTAGGCCCGTACGGAGTCCCCATCCTGCTCCACCAGGACCTCCACCCTGCCCCGGGAGGCTGATGTGCCCTGCCTCACCCGGGTGAAGCCCAGGGTGTAGGTTCCCTTGACAGGCTCGGAGAGCTTGGAGATGTCGTAGTAGTAGTGGGCCTCCAGGGGGGTCGGTTCCGGACCCCGGAGCCACCGCTCGATCCCCTTGGCCCCCAGGGAAAGGGCCACCAGCAGCACCGCCACCCCGCCGACGGCCATGAGGGACTTCACCGCCAGCCCCATCCGGTAGGCCGCCAGGATGACGGACCTCTTGCCCTCCTCTATGCTCTTGGCCAGCGACAGGGTCCGCTTGAGGGCGAAGTTGCCCGGCTGCAGTTCCGCCGCCCGGCGCCACAGCTCCACCGCCTTCTGGTCCTGCCCCTTGTGGAAGTATATCCGGGCCAAGAGGTCCATGGCCTGGGGGTTCGTGGAGCCCTCCTTGTATATGAGCCGGAACAGGATCTCCTCCGCCTCGAGCATGTCGCCGCACCGGACCAGCCACTGGGCCCGCCAGATGATCACCGACTCCACCAGGGCCGCTATGGCCTCCACCCTCTGGTAGCCCTCCAGGACCGCCTTGGCCCCCGAGGCACCGGGAAGCCCCTCCAGCTTCGGGGCCCCGTGATGCCGCCTATGCGGGATCGCCATCCGCCTCACCCCCTGGACGACCCAGGATGACCTCCCCCACCTGGATCACCTCGCCCTTCAGCATGATGGTGGGGCGCAGGGCCTCCACGATCATCTCCCTCTCCAGCCCCGGCACCTGCACCACCTGGACCACCTTGGGGACCATGCCCAGGGGGACCTCCCCCACGTGATCGATCAGCTGAACCCCCTGACTTGCCATGGACTCCCAGGTGCTCTCCAGGGCGAAGATGGCCTCCTTTATCTCCTTTGGGACCCTCTTCATGGCCTCCACCTTCTTCTTGACCCGCCAGACCCCGGTGCCCAGCTCCGCCAGGAACCGGGCCAGGTCCCTCTTGTCCCGGCGGTGCACGTCCTCCGCGGAGATCAGCGCCGGCTGGATGAGCTGGATCAGCTCCTCAAGGGTGTCCAGCTGATCCCCGTCGAACTCGGGCTCAGGCAACCGTAGCTCCTCCGGGTAGAGGAGCTGCCTCAGCTTCCAAGACAGCTTAGATCGCAAGCTCATGAGGGGATCCCTCCGCTCCCTTTGATTGCGATGATCACTGGCCACCCCTGGGGGGGACCAGGCGGCTAACCAGGGGCATGGCCCTCAGGGCCTTAACCAGAGGCACCCCCAGGCCGAAACAGACCCCCGCCTCCCCCACCGCCACGTAGGCCATGGAGAGGTACCAGGGCATCCCTAGGAGGACCGACAGGTACCCCCCCACTACGAGGCCGTTCACCAGCACGGGCCAGAGGGCCGCCCAGTACTCGTTCCTGGCCCTCATGGTGAGGTACGCCGCCAGGCCGGTGGCCAGGGTGCCGAACACCACGTCCACCCAGCCTAAGCCCCCCAGCAGGTTGGATATGAGGCACCCAACAACCAGTCCCGCCGCCGCCTCGGGCCACAGGAACGGGAAGAGGGTCAGCACCTCCGACACCCGGAACTGGACCGCCCCGTAGGATATGGGGGCGAAGGCCAGGGTGAGCGCCACGTAGGCGGCCCCGATAAGCCCTGCCCTGGAAAGCTTGGAAACCTTAGGATCCCACATGATGATGCCTCCCCGACGTGGAAAAAGGTATCAAAAAATCCTCCGGGGCGGACGCCCCGGCCTTTCGTATTATAAACTATACTCCGGGATCCTCCGAAAGGATCCGCAAGGAAGGGACTTTAGCACTAACCAAGGGGGGTAGCCCGATTGGGTTCCGGAGAGAAGAATGAGAGGACGGGCAGGGTATCGGTGCTGGGGGCTGGGAGCTGGGGGACTGCGGTGGCGGACCTGATAGCCCGGGGAGGGCTGGAGGTCACCATATGGTGTAGGGATCCGGAGGGGGCCAGGCGGATGAACTCCTCGGGAAGGAACCCCAGGTACCTGACGGAGGTGTTGCTCGGGTCCAACGTGACGGTGACCCACCATCTGGAGGAGGCCCTGGAGGGAGCGGAACTCATCGTGTCCGCGGTGCCCGCCCAGGCGGTGAGGGAGCTGCTCAAGGCCAGCTCATCCGCGGCTCCCCCCTCCGCCCGGTGGCTCAACCTGGCGAAGGGGATAGAGATATCCACCGGCAAGCTGCTCCACCAGGTATTCGAGGAGCAACTCCCCGGCGTCTCCTACTCGATCCTGTCCGGCCCCAGCCACGCGGAGGAGGTTGCCCGGGGACTACCCACCGCGGTGGTGGTGGCATCCTCCCGCCCGGAGGACGCCCGGCTCTGGCAGGAGGTGCTCAACTCCAGCCGGTTCAGGGTCTACGCCAGCTCCGACGTGGTGGGGGTTGAGCTCGGCGGGGCGGTGAAGAACGTGATAGCCATAGCCTGCGGGATGGCCCGGGCCATGAGGATGGGGGACAACGGGATCTCCGCCCTGGCCACCCGGGGCCTGGCGGAGATGACCCGGCTGGCATCCAGGATGGGGGCGGACCCCCTTACCCTGTCGGGCCTGGCGGGGGTGGGGGACCTGATGGCCACCTGCTTCAGCATGAACTCCAGAAACCTTAAGCTGGGGATGCTGGTGGGTTCCGGCAAGGACCTGCAGGAGGCCCGGCAGGAGCTGGGCCAGGTGGCGGAGGGGGCCTTCACCGCCCAGGCGATCCGCAACCACGCCAGAAGCTGGGGGGTGGAGATGCCCATATGCGAGGGGGTCTACCGGGTCCTCTTCGAGGGGGAGCTGCCCAGGCGCCTCATGGAGGAGCTGCTCTGCCGGGAGCCCAAGATGGAGATCTACCCGGGCTGACCCCGGGTGGCCAGGTGCCGCAAGGCCAGCTGGACCACCGACTCCAGGGCGTCCACCTCCGGGTACCGCAACACCGGGGCTATCCACTGGACCCGCTGGGACACCCTCTCCGCCAGGGCGGCGAAGGCGGCCCCACCGCCGCAGAGGGCCATGAAGTCCACCCGTCCACCCAGAGACTGGGCCATGGATCCCATCTCCTGGGCCAGCTGGTGGGCCATGGCCTCCACCACCAGCCGGGCCTTCTGGTCCCCCCGGTGGTACAAAGCCTCCACCTCCACCAGGTCGTAGGTGCCCAGGTAACCCACCACCCCTCCTCCCCCCGCCACCAGGCGGGTCAGGTCCTCCCGCCTCAGCGCCCCGCTCATGGCGCGCCGAACCAGCTCCATGGCGGGGAGGGAGCCGGCGAAGGCCACCGAGAAGGGGCCGGTCTCCTCCGGGTTGTTGGAGTCCACCACGCGCCCCCCCTTGAGGGCACAGACCGAAGTTCCCCTGCCCAGGTAGGCCACCACCGCCGAGGCCTCGGGGGGATACAGCCCCTCCTCCCGGGCCCTAAGGTAGCACCACTTGACCTGGGGGGCGTGGCGCAGGGGCCTTATGGGGAGCTCCGGCAACCCCGTGAGGCCCCGGACCCCCTCCCGGGCGGTGAAGGGCTCCACCAGCAGGGCCTCCACCCCAAGCATGTGCGACAGCTCCAGGGCCACCAGTGGGGCGAGCCCCATGGGGCCCGATGAGGCCAGCATGTCCCGGTCCGGGTCGGACAGGGGGAGGACACCCCCTTCGGTGCAGCCGTCGAAGCCGCCGCTGGCCGCCACGGCCGAGACCACAAGGTCCCCCAAGGAGGAGACGGTCCTCTCAGCCAGGCCCGAGGCGGATGGGCGGTCCCCCTGCCCCAGCTGAATCAAGCCGCTCAACGGGGTGGTCCCGTCGTCCCTTCTGGCCAGGAACTCCAGCCCTCTGGAGCTCAGGTTCAGGCCCAGCAAGCATCTCATGGCAACTCCCCCTCGGACTCAGGAATGGCTTCAACATCATCCAACGTAAAGGAAAACTCCGCAAGGACCTGCCGGCCGGGGCCTTTTGGTTTATACTTATGGCTTGATCACTAACGGGAAAGAAGGGTTTGGTATGATGCTCTGCTATCACGATGGGCAGTTCACTCCCTTGGAGAAGGCTTACGTCCCCCTGTCGGACTACGCCATCCAGAGGGGCATAGGGGTCTTCGAGTCCATAAGGACCTACGATCGGCGCCCCTTCGCCCCGGGGCCCCACCTGGAGCGGCTACTTCGGAGCGCCGAGCAGGCGGGCATAGAGGCCAGGGAGATAATCTCCCAGATCCCCGCCGTCTTCCGGGAGGGGCTAGGCAGGCCGGAGCTACAGGGCGGGGAGATAATAATGAAGCCCTACGTCACCGGCGGGGACGTGATGGTTAACAAGCGCTTCCCCAACCCCAGGCTCTACGTGCTCTTCGAGCCCCTGGAGTTGCCGGACCCGGGGCTCTATCAGACAGGGATAACCCTGGAGCCGGTGAACATGGAGCGTCCGTTCCCCCTCATAAAGAGCATAAACTACATGTTCGGCTACATCCCCGTTGCGGGCCGGGGGGACGTGTTCGAGTCCCTTTTCTGCCCCGACGGGGAGATCACCGAGGCCTCATCCAGCAACTTCTTCCTCTGCGTGGACGGCAAGCTGGTAACCGCCCCGGTGGGGCGGGTGCTCCCGGGCATAACCCGGGGCATCGTGCTGCACCTGGCCAGGGAGGCGGGCTTCAAGGTGGAGGAGCGCTGCCCCAAGGTGACCGAGCTGGACCGGGCGGACGAGGCGTTCATAACCGGCTCCATAAAGGAGGTCCTGGGGGTGACCCGGATAGGGGGCCGGCGCATTGGAAACGGCAGGCCCGGACCGGTCACCCAACACCTCCACCGCCTCTACCGGGCCTCCATTCACAAGTGGCTGGGCTGACGGGCAAGATTAACAAATACGGCCAGACGATCGGGACCAGGGGATCGGCCATCGGCCACCCCAGGTCCCGATTAAATTGAAGATTGAGTCTTGGTTTGTTAAACATTTTTTGGTACCATCTACCCGTGCCTCGGCGACTCAACTTTGACGGGTGCCTGTAAAATATCTGATGACAGAGATGATCGCCCCGGGGCGGACAAAACGCAAAAAGGAGAGTCCTCATGTCACCCACCCAGTGGCCCACCACCATCCAGAGCGCATTCACCCCCGTGACCCGGAGGGACTGGGAGGTCCGATTGGCGGTCCTATCCAGAGGGGGTGAGGTGGTCCAGCTGGAGGACTCCGCCCGGGAGCTTCTGGACCGGGTGGGAGGAGTGGACTCACTCCTCAGGTCCATGAGCCGGAGGGACCAGCTGGGCCTTAGGGAGGCCTTCGTGGGGGCCCTTAAGGGCCGCTCGTCGGTGCTCAAGGTGAGCACCGGGGACCTGGGGCTGGTGGTGTGCGTACAGCCCTTCGGGGACGGGGCCTCGGTGGCGGTTCTGCCCCGCCTATCAAGCTGGGAGGGGGCGTTGATCCAGGAGGTGGACCAGATGTGCGCCGTCCTGGACGGCTCGGGGCGGGTCCGGGCGGTGACCACCGCCATGCTGGAGGGCCTAAAGGCCACCAGGGGGGATGTGTTGGGACGCCGGTTCTCCAGGTTCCTCCAGAGCCCCGCCACCGCATCCAGCATAGCCTTCATAGTGAAGGATAAGGGCCTCTGGGAGGGGGAGGCCAACGTCCGGCGCCTGGACGGGGGGGTGGTGCCCATGAGGATCCGGGTCCGCTCCACCGGGGAGATTCACCACCCAAAGGGGAGCTACTGCGTGACGCTGGAGACCGCCAAGCGGGAGGCCAGCTACGGCTGGGAGGCGAGCCACGACCCGGTGACCGCCCTGCCAACCCGGCCGGTGCTCCTGGACATGCTCAAGGAGGAGGGGCTGACCCCCGACTCCCCTCCCCTGGCCATCCTCCTGGTGGACCTGGACCGGTTCCGAGACGTGAACGTCCTCCTGGGGCACGACGGCGGGGACCGGGTGCTGATGCTGGCCTTAAGGCGCATAAGGGAGGCGTTAGGGCCCGTGGAGGGCATCTTCCGGCTGGACGGCAACACCTTCTGCGCGGTGATCCGGTGCGGCGATCCGGAGGCCACCATGGCGGGGGATCAGCTGGTGGAGGTCTTCAAGGCCCCCATAACGGAGACCCAGCCGGTCATAACCGTTGGGTGTAGCGTGGGCATATCGGTGGCCCCCCAGGACGGGACCCGGGGGGACGAGCTGCTGGACAAGGCCCTCCATGCCCTTCGTCGGGCCAAGGAGCTGGGGGGTGGCCGATGCGTCCGGTTCGATCGGCAGATCCGCCGGGAGTTTAACATGCGGATGGTGCTGGAGAACAGCATGCGTCGGGCCATAAAGGAAGGGCAGTTCGAGCTCTACTATCAGCCGCTGGTGAACCCCCTGTCCTGCCGGGTGGTGGCCATGGAGGCGTTGCTCCGGTGGCCCACCGGCAAGGGGACCTACGTCCCCCCCTCCAAGTTCATCCCCATAGCGGAGGCCACGGGGCTCATCCTTGAGATGGCGAGTGGGTGCTGAACAGGGCCTGCACGGACGCCAAGCGCTGGTCCCAGGGGCCCATAGGGCAGGTTCCCGTGTCGGTGAACCTGTCTGGCACGGAGCTGAGGCTGGGCAATCCGGAGGAGAAGATCCGACGGGCCCTTGACAAGTCTGGGTTGGACCCGTCGATGCTCATAGTTGAAATATCGGAGAACGCCCTCCTGGAGGAACGCCGCCGGGCGGAGCGGGTCTTCTGCGACTTGAGAAAGACCGGCGTAAGGGTCTACATCGACGACTTCGGAACCGGCTACTCGTCCCTGAGCTACCTTCGGGACTTCACCCTGGACGGCCTCAAGGTGGACAAGGCCTTCGTGAGCGGGGTTCCAAGGAACGAGAAGGACCTAGCCCTCATATCCGCCATCCTGGGGATGGCCAAGGCGCTGTGCCTGGACACGGTGGTTGAGGGGGTGGAGACCCAGGAGCAGTGCTCCGCCATGAGCAACATGGGAATTGACTGCGTCCAGGGTTTCCTCTTCAGTCCCCCAAGGCCCCTGGAGCACATAGAGGCCATGGTAAACTCCCGGGGCATATTGTTGCCCCCAGCGGCGCCCAGGGGCAACCAGGAGGCTTAGCCTCCCGCGGAGGTAGGCCCGCCCCTTCCGCGGGACCTACGCTGGCCCGCTGGGGTCGCAAGCCCCAATGGAACGAAGACTCCGGCGCACCATGAGAAACCCTAGCATACATCCCCCCACATCCGCTACGGGCAGGGAGGCCCATACGCCGGTTATGCCCATTATGGGTGGAAGTATCATCAGCGGGATCATTACGAAGATCACGATGCGGCACATGGCGGTGATTAGCCCCGCCCGCCAGTTGCCTATGCCCTGGAAGTAATAGGCGGCGGTTATGGACATGCCCGCCATGGGGGCCCCCGCATAGGATACCCTTAGCCCCCAGGCAGCCATGTCCAGCAGAACTGGGTCGTCCTTCACGAACAGGGAGACCAGCTCCGGGGCGAAGATCTGCACCAAGAGCAGGCTCAAGCAGAAGTAGCCCACCGCGTAGCCCACCGCGGTCCAGATTGCCCTTCTGACCCGTTGCAGGTTCCCGGCTCCATAGTTGTAGCCTATGATGGGCTGGGCCCCCTCCCCAACCCCTATGGCGGGAAGGAAGAAAAGGGCGTCCAGGCCGAAGAATATCCCCAGCGCAGAGAGCCCCGCGTCGCCCCCGTAGAGCTTCACCTGACGGTTCATGATGGCGATCACGATGGTGAATCCCATCTCGGTGAGCCCCGATGGGAGCCCAACGGAGAAGATTCGGCCCATCCGGGATGGCTCCGGGACCATGTGCCGAGGGCGGATTCGGGATGAGTTTAGCACCAGGGCGGCGCCCAGGAGGGCCTGAACGGCCTGGGACGCAACGGTGGCCCAAGCGGCCCCTTCAACCCCCATGTGGAGGACCATTACCCACCACCAGTCCAGGGCTATGTTGAGGAAGGCCCCC
This sequence comes from Thermanaerovibrio acidaminovorans DSM 6589, assembly GCF_000024905.1. NCBI lineage: Bacteria > Thermotogati > Synergistota > Synergistia > Synergistales > Synergistaceae > Thermanaerovibrio > Thermanaerovibrio acidaminovorans. The sequence continues at coordinate 277,275 of NC_013522.1, read as the reverse complement.
ACCAGCTGGATCCCCATGGCGGCGTTGGGCCTGCCCATGGGACGAAGCACCGGGGTGAAGGTCATCCCCAGCACCGAGAAGGGGGCACCCAAAAGGATCACCCGTAGGTACCGTTGCGCCATGGGCAGTATCTCCCCCGATCCTCCCTGGGACCTCAAGAGCCCCTCCATCCCCCAGAAGCCCAGGGCCAGCATCACCACCGAGCCCACCAGGGCCATCAGGATCCCGTTACCCAGGTACCGCCTGGCCCCCTCCCGATCCGAGGCTCCCAGCGATATGGCCATCCGGGCGGAGGTGCCAACCCCGCACACCAGCCCCCAGGATATGAAGGCCAGCATGAAGGGAAATGCCAGCGACAGGGCCGCTAAACCGGAGGATCCCACCGCCCTGCCGACGAACACCCGGTCAGTTATGTTGTAGAGCGCGTGGGCCAGCAGGGCCACGATGGCGGGACCCGAGAAGCGAACTATCAGCGACGGTATCGGATCCCTGCCCAGGATCTCGTCTCTCAATCGAATTACCCCCCTTGGACCACCCTAAAATTATGATATAATTATAGCAACTGGGGCGCCGTAAAGGAAAATAATTTTCCATTCTGAAAGATCCAACCGATGCTATAATCTACGGTGTACCGGACATCGCCGGCGAAGGAGGGGTTGGAATGCGCGTTATGTGAGCTATCGTTAGGCCGCATGTCATGCGCGCACCCCTTGAGTCTACCGGAGGCCGGCGGTGTCGAACCCTCCCCTTGAGGTCCTTGGTCCACCACGGGTGAGATCTTACGGACCTTGTCAAATCGAGCCGCCGTCCTCCGGTCCATAGAGAGGCTATAGCCCTCTTTGATCCGGAAGGAGGAGAGTGTACCAATGGCGGACTACCGGGAGATGTGGAGCCAACTGGGCCTGGATCTGGAGCTTCACGACCAGCTCTGCGCGGCCCTTCCCCCCCTCTTCGAGGGGGCCTTCCTTCACCAGAAGGACAGGCCATCGGGCATGGACTACTTCAACATGGTGATAGCGGAGGTTCACGGGCTAAGGATCAAGGAGCTGGTGGACCACAAGCGCAACGGGGGCTTCGTGGCCGGGTCCTTCTGCGTCTACGTGCCGGAGGAGCTGGTGATGGCCCTCGGGGGCGTCATGGTGGGGCTCTGCGCGGGATCCCAGTTCTGGGTCCCGGAGGGTGAGAAGGTGCTTCCCCGGAACCTGTGTCCGCTGATCAAGGCCGCCCTGGGGGCCAAGCTCTCCAAGACCTGTCCCTACTTCCAGTCGGTGGACCTGGTGATAGCGGAGAACACCTGCGACGGCAAGAAGAAGGCCTGGGAGGAGATGGGGCGCCTGGTGCCCACCCACGTGATGGACCTGCCGAACCGGAAGTCCCCCGAGGGGCTGGCCCTCTGGCGGGCGGAGGTGCGGCGGCTGGTCTCCCGCCTGGAGGGGATCTCGGGCCGGAAGCTCACCTACGACTCCCTGCTCTCCGCCATAGACAAGGTGGAGGCCAAGAGGCAGGCCCTGCGGGAGCTCTACGAGACCCGCAAGGCGGACCCGGTCCCCATATCGGGGATCGACGCCTTGGTGGCCTCCCAGATAGCCTTCTACGACGATCCGGACCGATTCACCGCCATGACCGCCCAGCTTGCCCAGGAGTGTGCCCAAAGGGTGCAGGGGGGTATTGGGGTATTCCCCAAGGGAACCAAGCGGATACTGCTGACCGGAAGCCCCATAGTGGTCCCCAACTGGAAGGTCCATCACGTGATCGAGACCACCGGGGCCGTGGTGGTGGTGGAAGAGAACTGCACCGGGACCAGGTACTTCACCGGCTCGGTGGATCGCTCCCCCAGGGACCTGGATGGTCTCCTGGACGCCCTGGCGGACCGGTACATCCGGGACATCAACTGCGCCTGCTTCTCCCCCAACGACGGCCGGGCAGACGACGTGGTGCGCCTGGCCCGGGAGTACAAGGTGGACGGGGTGGTGGACGTTACGCTGAGCTTCTGCTCCACCTACCAGGTGGAACAGGGGTCTCTGCAGCGCCGGATGAAGGCGGAGGGGATCCCCTTCCTGGCGCTGGAGACCGACTACGCCCCCGGGGACGAGGGACAGATGAGGACCAGGATAGAGGCCTTCCTGGAGAGCCTCTAGGGCAGGGGAAAGTCATCACCGTGATCCTTGGGATAGACGCAGGCAGCCGGTTCATAAAGTGGGCCCTGATGGACCGGCACCGGGTGGCGGACCTGGGGAGGATCTCCTCCGAGGGGGCGGACCTGACAGGCCTTCCTAAGCTCCTGCCCCGCGCATCCTCCGCGGGGGTGACCGGCTACGGCCGGCACCTTCTCCGGGAGGTCTTCCCCGCGTGTCGGGTCCTGTCCGAGATATCCGCCCACGCCCTGGGGGCCAGGCACCTTAAGGGGGACACCACCCTGGTGCTGGACGTGGGGGGCCAGGACAGCAAGGCAATAGAGATGGACCGATCCGGGAGGGTGCTGGACTTCCGGGTCAACGACCGTTGCGCCGCCGGCACCGGCAGGTTCCTGGAGAACATGGGGCGGGTGCTGGGGATAGGAGTGCAGGATATGATCCAGGAGGCCATTAGGGCCCAGCGGTCCGCACCGGTGAGCTCCATGTGCGCCGTCTTCGCCGAGAGCGAGGTGATCTCCCTCCTCTCGAAGGGGACCCCCAGGGGGGAGGTGGCCAGGGGCATATTCGAGTCCCTCAGGGGCCGGCTCGAGGCGTTGGCGTCCTGCCTGTCCAAGGGGGACTTCGCCTTCACCGGGGGGCTGTCGGAGGTATCCGGCGCGGGGGAGGCCCTGTCGTCCCGGTCGGTGCGGCTGATCCCGCTCCCCAACGGGGCCTACGCGGGGGCCATCGGCGCCGCCCTGGCGGCCATGGGTAATTAAGGATGGCCGGGTGGGTCTACTGCCTCTTCGAGAGCGCCTCGGAGGGGATGATGTTGCACCGACGTCTCAGGGAGGTGGGGCTGGAGCACCACATATGCCCCTCCCCCAGGCACCTGACCGAGAGCTGCGGCATAGCCCTGAAGATGAGTGGGGAGCTGGTGGAGCGGGCCCTGGAGGCCGCCTCGGAGCTCAAACTGAGGGTACGGGTGGTGGAATCCAATTGAAAACTACGGAGGTGATCCCTTTGGTTAAGGTGGATGCCCGGGGTCAGTCGTGCCCCAAGCCGGTGATGATGGCCAAGGAGGCGGTGGACCGCGGGGCCTCCCGGCTGGAGGTGCTGGTGGACAATCCGGTCTCCGGGGAGAACGTGACCAGGTTCCTCAAGGGGCAGGGGTTCCAGGTGACCAGGTCCGAGGGACCGGAGGGGATCCTGCTGACCGCCGAGAGGTCCGCTCCCCCGGCGGAGGTGCCCGAGGATCACCCGCCCTGCTCCTGCCCGTCCGACGCGCCGTCCAAGGCCCCCATGGGGCTCCTCATCCTGTCCAGGACCCTGGGGGGCGAGTCGGCGGAGCTGGGGGAGGCGCTCATGAAGGCCTTCCTGGACACCATGAGGCAGGCGGGGACCGTGTCGGTGGTGGCCCTCATGAACGGCGGGGTGTTCCTCTCCCTGCCCGACTCCTCCGCCAGCGACACGCTGAAGGAGATGGAGGCCCAGGGCACCAGGGTGCTGGTCTGCGGCACCTGCACCAAGCACTTCGGCGTCACCGACCGGGTGTGCGTGGGCTCCATATCCAACATGTTCGAGATCACGTCCGAGGTGTTCGCCGCGGCGAAGCCGGTGGTGATCGGCTGATGTCCTGCCGGGTTTACCTCAACAACGCGGCCACCACCTGGCCCAAGCCGCCGGCGGTGGCGGAGGCCATGTACCGCTTCATGACCCATGGGGGGGCCAACCTGGCCAGGGGCTCCGCCTCCCCGGGGGACCTGGAGACCATGGACCAGGTCCTCTCCTGCCGGGAGGAGCTGGCGGATCTCCTGGGCGCTCCCGACGGGGATCCCAGGTACGTTACCTTCACATCCAACGTCACCGAGGCGTTGAACGTGGTGCTCAAGGGGTACCTGAGGCCTGGCATGACGGTGGTAACCTCCTCCATGGAGCACAACGCGGTGATTCGCCCCTTGAGGCGCCTTGAGGCCTCGGGGGTCACTGTGCGGGTGGTGCAGTGCGATGCTGAGGGGTTCCTGCCCCTTGGCGACCTGGGCCAGGCCCTCCAGGGGGCGGATCTGGCGGTGCTGTGCCACGGCAGCAACGTGTGCGGCACCCTGCAGGACCTGGAGGCCATATCCGAAGCCTGCCGCCTGCGTGGGGTCCCGCTGGTGCTGGATTCCGCCCAGACCGCCGGGGTGGAGCCCATCAGCGTGGAGGATCTGGGCCTTGGGGCCCTGTGCTTCACCGGACACAAGGGGCTCATGGGGCCCCAGGGGGTAGGGGGGATCGTTTGGAACCCCCACATGGCGGAGGCCTGCTCCCCTCTGGTGGACGGGGGCACCGGTAGCTTCTCCCATGAGGAGGTGCAGCCTAATGTGATGCCCGACAAGTTCGAGGCGGGGACCCCAAACCTTCCGGGCATAGTGGGACTCCGGGCTGCGCTGGGCTGGATCCGGGAGGTGGGGATCCAAGGGATCCGGGAGAGGGAGATGGCCCTCAAGGGGATCCTGCTGGAGGGGCTCTCCCAGATCAAGGGGGTCCAGATCCTGGGGCCCAGGGACTCCCGGCGTGGCCTCGGGGTGGTGGCATTGAACCACCCGTCGGTGGACAACGGGACCCTGGCCATGGAGCTATCCGAGCGGGGCATAGAGACCCGGCCGGGGCTCCACTGTGCACCCCTGGCCCACAGGACCCTGGGGACCTTCCCCCAGGGGGCGCTTAGGCTCTCGGTGGGGTACTTCAACACCGAGGAGGAGGTCCGGATGGCGGTGGGGGCCATCCAGGAGGTCTTGAGATCCCACATGTGAGGTGGGACCTCATTATGGAATACTTGTGAAGGAGGCGATGGGTTTGAACAAGGCAGGCGGCTTGCTCACGTCCCGGTTGGGTCCGGTGATAACCGGCGTGGCGGTGGGGGTCCTGGCACCGCTCCTGGTGCACCTGGGGAACCCGGGGAACATGGGGATCTGCGTGGCTTGCTTCACCCGGGACATAGCGGGGGGACTCGGGCTGCACCGGGCGGCGGTGGTTCAATACCTGAGGCCCGAGATACCGGGCATCCTGTTGGGGGCCTTAGGGGCCTCGTTGGTATTCGGGGAGATGAGGCCCCGGGCGGGCTCCTCCCCCATCATCCGTTTCTTCCTGGGCTTCTTCGCCATGGTGGGGGCGCTGATATTCCTGGGCTGCCCCTGGCGGGCGTACCTGAGGCTCGCCGCGGGGGACCTTACCGCCGTGGCGGGGATAGCGGGGCTGATCGCCGGCATAGCGTTGGGCATATACTTCCTCTGGAACGGGTTCAACCTGGGCAGGTCCAGGCCCGCCACCCGGGCCACGGGCTACGTGATGCCCGTGGCCATGCTGGGGCTCCTGGCCCTGCTGGTGGCGTCTCCACTCATGGGGCGCACCCCCGACGGGGACCCTACGGGTCCCATCTTCTTCTCCGCCCAGGGGCCGGGGGCCATGCACGCCTCGGTGGCCATATCCCTGGTAGCGGGGCTACTTATCGGCTGGATGGCCCAGAGGAGCCGGTTCTGCACCGTTGGGGCCTTCCGGGACCTGATGATGCTGAAGGACCCCCACCTCTTCTGGGGCATAGGTGCCCTGGTGGTGACGGCGGTGATCACCAACCTGGCGCTCGGGCAGTTCAAGCTCGGAATGGAGGGACAGCCGGTGGCCCACGCCAACCACCTTTGGAACTTCCTTGGGATGGTCCTGTCGGGGCTGGCGTTCACCCTGGCGGGGGGTTGCCCGGGCAGGCAGGTGATAATGGCCGGCGAGGGGGACTCGGATGCGTCGGTGTTCGTGCTGGGCATGCTGGTAGGGGCCGCCTTCGCCCACAACTTCACACTGGCCAGCACTCCAAAGGGGCCGTCCCCCTACGTGATGGGGGCCTGGGCGCTGGGTATGGCCTTCTGCGTGGCGGTGGGCTTCCTCAACAGGAACGAGAACGTCTAGGGAGGAGGGTTTTCCCATGTCTTCCGACAGGATAGTGGACGCCCGGGGGCTGTCGTGCCCCCAGCCGGTTCTCATGACCCGGCGGGCCCTGGAGGAGTCCGGTGACCTGCCCCTGACGGTGCTGGTGAGCACCGTGACCTCCAGGGAGAACGTGATCCGGTTCGGCACGTCGAAGGGCCTCAAGGTCAGCTTCGAGGAGACCCCGGAGGGGGACTTCAGGGTGACCTTCAGCCGCTAGTGATAGAGGTCATCTGGCGGGAGGGGGGTGACCCCCTCCCTTTTCATTTAGGTCAACCGGTGCCACCGGGGGTGTAAACCGTTGAGGTACCTCTTGGGGTGGATCCGTGTGAGAATTTGCATGGACTACCCTACGGTGAGGGGGAGTGGAGATGGATCAGAGACCCGGGCTCGGCCTGCCCTCCGGCGACGGGGGCGGCGCATCGGCCGATCAGATGATAGAGGCCCTGTCGGACCTGGACGGGCTGCTGAGGTCGTTCCTCCGGGAGCAGCATCTGGCGGTGGCGCTGGCTAGCGCTGACTCCTCGGGGCTCCTGAGGGAGCTAGACCAGGGGCGGCTGGCGCTGGACAAGGCCTGCAACGAGATGGAGAGCAGCCGCAGGCGGATGGCGGAGGTCATAAGGGACGTGGAGTCCATGAAGGGCAGCCTGGAGATGGCGGTCCAGGACGGGGACAGGAGCACGGACATGATGGAGCGGGCCACCAGGTCCCTGGACGAGATGAACCGGTCCTTCGAGGACGTTCAGGGGCTGGTGGCCTCCCTGGCGTCGGTGGCCAAGGACGTGGCGGAGATGCTCAACGGCATCGAGCGGGTGGCCAAGCAGACCAACCTGCTGGCCCTCAACGCCGCCATCGAGGCCGCCCGGGCGGGGGAGCACGGCAAGGGCTTTGCTGTGGTGGCCGACGAGGTGCGGAAGCTGGCGGCGGAGAGCACCGGGATAACCAAGAGGATCGCCTCCCTGATGGAGATGCTGTCCAAGAAGACCCAGGAAACCCAGGAGGGGATCGCGACCTTCCGGGAGCTGAAGGAGGCCACGGTCCAGGAGATCCTGGAGGGGGCCAGGACCCTCAAGGGCTCCATGGCGAACCTCAGGGCCTCCTCCACGAAGTTGCAGGACATATCCAGGCGGGTGGAGGAACAGGGTGAGATCGAGGGGGCGGTGCTGGAGAGGACCTGCGCCATCGGACACAAGATAAGCGAGGCGGTGGAGGTGTCCACCGCCCAGGAGGCCAAGCGGAGGTCCCTCTTCTCCGGCCTGGAGCGGTACGCCAAGGAGGCCAGGAGGAACTTCGATCGGTTCCTCAAGATCCGGTCCGCCGCTTCCGTCCCGGGGAGGATCACCTTCGGCCACGACGACTCCTACGCCCCCTGGGTCTACCTGTCCGAGGGGACCTCCAAGGGGATAAGCGTGGAGGTGGCCCGGAAGGCCGCCTCCGCCCTGGGGCTAAATGGGGACTTCATCGGTGCCCCGTGGGACCAGGTCTTCCCCCTGCTTGTGGAGGGCCGGATAGACGTCATCCTGAACGCCGGCTGGCCGAACTCCTACTTCGACAGCTTCCCCGTGGCGGCCACCAGGCCCTACGGGACCTTCAAGACCCGCATCTACGCCTCCCGGAAGGACGGTCTCGGAAGGACCAGGGACCTGGGATCCCTCCGGGACATGAAGGGGATGTCCGTTGGGGTCCAGAGGGGGGGCACCGGCAACCTCATATCCATCCTCAAGTCCCGGGGGGCAAGGGTGGTTGAGATAGATAACGACCCGCTGAGCTTCGCGGAACACATGTGGAACCGGGTGGACCTGGTGGCCTGCGAGGAGCGGGTGGCCAAGCACCTGAACGACACCATCTACGACGGGCTCTTCGAGCCCGTGGGGGACGTGCTTGAGACGGTCAACGTGGTCATGCTGGTCCACCGGGACCGACAGGATCTGCTCCAGAGGCTGAACGGCGCCATCTGATAACCTGGCTTACCGCCCCCCATCCGCGGAAGGGGGGCTTTACATGTCCAGAGACTTCTCGTATAACAATCTGAATATTCAGGATCGGGGACGATAACCATGAGGGGAACCAGTTTGGCACTTGCGATGGTGCTGGTGCTGTTGGTGGCCGGGTCCGCCCTGGCGGGAAGTGGCACCGGATCGGGCACCCAGGTTAGAGGCGCGCGGGGAGGAACGCGGAGCTGACGTCAACGCCCTTAATTGTCCCCGCGGGGGTCACCGCCACGATAACCAACGTCACCTGCGATGGGGATGGGTTCTGGATCGAGGGTCCCGTATCCGCCTCCTTCAGCACCGGTGCAGAGGCCATAGGGTTCAGGCTTCCCAGCGGCACGTACCGGTTCTATCCTAACCTCAAGGAGGGGCAGTTTCCCCAGCAGAAGGCGAGGGTATCCGTGACGGCCACTTGGCCCTGAGGGAGGGCGATTAGAAGGGGGGCTATGCCCCCCCTTCCCGTTTTAAAGATCTGCCCCTTCGAGCACCCTCTCCGCCGCCTGGCATGCGGTCCTGACCATTAGTTCCAGCTCGTCTTCCCCTATAACGTACGGCGGGAGGAAGTAGATGACATCCCCCAGGGGCCTCAAGAGCACCCCCCGCCTCATGCACTCAAGCCCGATCTGTCGCCCTAGCCTCATTTGAGGCGGCAGGAGAGATCCGTCGGGACGGCGCAACTCAACCGCCCCCACCAGCCCCAAGGACCTAATGTCCCATGTGTACCTAAAGGGCCTGAAGTATCGCTCCATCAGGTCCACGAGGCGATCCCCGAGTCGTCCCACCAGGGCCGTTACCTCCATATCCTCCAGCATCTTCAGCACCTCTATCCCCAGGGCACACCCCAGGGGGTTGCCGCAGTAGCTGTGGCTGTGGAGGAAGGCCCGCTCCAGGCCCCCTCCGTAGAAGGCCTGGTAGATCCCTTCGGTGGCCAGCACCGCCGAGAAGGGCATCATCCCGCCGGTTATGCCCTTGGATAGGCACACCAGGTCCGGCACCACCCCCGCGTGCTGGTAGGCGAAGATCCTTCCGGTCCGGCCGAACCCCATGGCTATCTCGTCGTCGATGAAGAGGATCCCCAGGCGCCCCGCCGCCTCCCGGAGCCCCCGGAAGTATCCGGCGGGGTACATCCTCATCCCCGCCGCCCCCTGGACCAGGGGCTCCACGATCACCGCACAGACCTCCGGTGCGGCCGCTTCGAGGGTTGCCACGTCCCTCTTGAGACACTCAAGGGAGCAGAAGCTCCGCGTACCTCCGTAGGAGCAGTCGACACAGTTGGGACCCTCTAGCCTCAGATTGCGGCGGGTTATACCCCGGTAGGGCTCCCCGTATAGCCCCAGGTCTCCCACGCTCAAGGCCCCCAGGGTCTCCCCGTGGTAGCTACCCGACAGGTGGGCGAACAACTTCCGCTCCGGGTGCCCAAGATTGACCTGGTAGTGGTAGGCCATCTTCATGGCCAGCTCCACCGCGGAGGACCCGTTGTCCGCGTAGAAGACCCGATGGAGGCCCGACAGGGCGGTGAGCCGCTCGGAGAGCTCCACCGCCCAGGGGTGGGTGAGGGAGGCGAACATGCAGTGGTCCAGCCGGGAGGCCTGATCCGCCAGGACCCTCAACAACCGTGGGTGGCAGTGGCCGAAGAGGTTCACCCACCAGGAGGATATGCCGTCCAGGAGACGGCCCCCGTTCTCCAGGTGGAGCCACACCCCCCTGGCGGAGGTGACCACCAGGGGGGGGAAATCTTGGTGGTCCGCCATCTGGGTGCAGGGATGCCAGTTGACCCTTAGATCCCGCTCCACCAGGCTACTCATCCTCAAGCCCCATCACCTCCATGAAGGTCTCCATCCACTCCCCCACCAGGTCCCCGTGAGACCCCTCCGGGGCCACGGTGAACACCGGGACCCCACAGTTGTCCCGGATCCAGCGGGCGTTGTCCCGGTGGATCGGGTCCTCCGGGTCGAAACGGTTCAGGACGACGCACCGTACGTCCACCCCCAGGGACCGTAGGTACTCCAGGCCGGTCACCACACAGCTCAAGGTCCCAAGGCCCCCGGGGGCCACAAGGGCGGCGGGATGACCCCATCGGGCCACCCAGTGGGCCAGCATGAGCCCATCCCCCAGGGGTACCGCCGCCCCCCCGGCCCCCTCGATGAGGGTCACCGGGTGGGACCGGATAACCAGGTCCAGCCGGTCCCTCACCAGCGCCTCCTCCCTGGGCCCTATGGAGGCCCCCTCCAGGGAGGCGGAAAGGTGGGGCGAGGCGGGGAAGCGGAACCATAGGCCCACCAGGTCCCTTGGGTCCGCGCCGGTGACCCGGGAGACCGCCACCCCGTCCTCCGGCATGGGCACCCGGTCCACCAGCCGGACCCCGGTGCCCACGGGCTTGAAGTAGCCCCAGCGCCGCCCCATGGCGCCGGCGGCCCGGAGGATCAGGCAGGACAGGTGGGTCTTCCCCACGTCGGTCCCGGTGCCAAGGATCCAGAAGGCGCCGCTCACCGAGCCATCACCGGGGCCAGCCCAAGGGAGGAGATCATCTCCAGGTCCTCCTGGAAGGACACCCCCCGGGTTGTCAGGTAGTCGCCGGTCATGAGGGAGTCCACCGGCCCCTCCAGGGAGCGCCGGTCCATGGGGCGGATGAGCCGACGCCCACCGGCGATCCGGATCCTCGCCGTGGGATGGATGTAGCGCAGGACGCAGACGAACCGGAGGAAGTCCTCGGGGGGAAGGGGGGCGGCCCCCTCCAGGGGGGTCCCCCCTATGGGATCCAGAACGTTCACCGGGAAGGATTGCGCCCCCAGCCGGCGGCTCCAGACCGACAGGGCTAGCCGGTCCTCCCAGCCCTCCCCCATGCCGATGATGCCACCGCAACAGACCTGGAACCCCATGGTCCGGGCCATGCTTATGAACTCCATCTTCTGCCCCCACCAGTGGGTGGAGCAGACCTTGGGGAAGAAGGCGGGGGAGGCCTCCAGGTTGCAGTGGATCCGCTCCACCCCGGCCAGCTGGAGCCGCAGTAGATCCCGCCGGTCCAACATCCCCAGGGACACGCAGGGGGAGAGCCCCATGTCCCGGAGGATGGGGGCCGCCTGGACCGCCAGGTCCACCACCCATCCGGGGGCCCTGAGCCCCGAGGAGACCAGGGAGAACCGGGCCACCCCGAAGGACCGGGCCCTGCGGGCCATGGAGATCACCGAGTCCAGGTCCAGGTCCACCACTGCCCCCCCAGGGGCCCGGGTGGACTGGGCGCAGAAGGCGCAGTCCTCGGAGCAACCCCCGGTGTGTACCGAGCATATGGAGCAGAGCTCCACCCCGGCCGGCACCAGGGCCCGCCGGATCATGCGGGCCCCCTCCTCCAGCTCCTCCAGGGGACAGGAGAGCAGCTCCAGCGCATCCTCCACATGGATGGACCCGCCGCACAGGACCGACCGGGCGGCGGAGATGGCCAGGGACACGACCCTACCCCCTCACCAGCCGGACACCCAGCTTATCGAGCCGGAGGGCCACCATGGCGATCAGGGCGCACAGCACCAGGTCCCCGCCTATGGGGGTCAGGAAACCCACCTTGACCGCCCAGGCCACTCCGCGCCCCTTGCCCAGGTACATGTCCACGATCATCCACAGGTACGGGACCCCCACCAGGTAGATCACCGCAAGGCCCCCCAGGGCCGCCAGGTAGGCCCACAGGAAGTTCCTTGCTTTGGCCCTCTCCCAGATGAGCCCCGTCAGGTACCCCCCGAGGCAGAAGCCCACCAGGTAGCCGAAGGTGGGCTGGAAGACGTAGGAGGGGCCGCCGCCGGCGGTGAAGACCGGAAGGCCAGAAAGCCCCATGAGGACGTAGATCACCTGGGAGGCGAAGCCCCACCGGGAGCCCAGCAGGATCCCCGACAGGGCGCAGAAGAAGAACTGGAGCGTGAAGGGGACGTAAGGGATGGGGATCCGGATGAAGGCCCCAACCGCGGTCAGGGCGGCGAAGAGCCCCGCCAAAACCCAATGCCTGGTCCTAGAGGAAGAAGCGCTTATGGAATGCAACTTGCCACACCCCCATTTACGGGCTGAGCCCGGGATGTGGCAAGTTTAGCCCCCCTTGGGGAATATGTCAACCTATATTACTGTGCGGTTGACACTCTCGATCTGGCGGCGGCGGCGCCGATGGTGTTGTGGATCGCCGCCCACACCTCGGGGCGCTCGAAGCCCCGCCGCCAGGCGGCCACCCCCGCCAGGCCGTACCGGGGCACCAGGGAGGACTTAAGGGCCAGGGACCTCTCGTCCTCCAGCCATATGCGGTAGCGCTTGCCCCCGCTCCTGTACTCCGCGTACATCTGCCCCGCCTCCTCCAGCCAGGTGAGGGATGCGGAGTTATCCCGGACCCGGGCCTCCGCGGCGGCCATGGAGAGGGCCTTGGACCTCACCTTGACCCCCGACTGGGTCTGGGTCTCCTCCCACTCCCGGGTGTAGAAGGGGAGCCCCAGCAGGAGCTTCTCCGCCGGGACGCTCCTAAGCAGCCCCTCCACCCCCCGCTGGACCCAGGGAAGGGACGCCACGGAGCCCGCCACGGGGCTGCGGCCCCAGTGCTCGTCGTAGGTCATCACCATCACGTAGTCCGCCGCCTCCCCCAGGGCCCGCCGGTCGTAGCACCGGGACCAGAAGGCGCTGGTGGACTCCACGGTGACGTCCACCGAGGTCTTGCGCCCCAGGGGGCGCATCCGCTCCGCCACCGCCTGGACGAAGGCGCTGTAGGCGTCCCGGTCTGCGGGATCCATGTTCTCGAAGTCCAGGTTGAAGCCATCGACCCCGAAGAGCATCGCATAGGCGGCCAGTCGTGCCACCGCCCGGTTCACCGCCGCAGGGTCGTTGAGGAACGTCTTGGTGGCGGAGGGATCGAAGCCGTTGTTCACCAGGGGCCACACCTGGGCCCCCAGCCGGTGGGCCCCCTCCACGTAGGAGGCCCGGCCCTTGAACTCCACCTCCCCGTCGGGGCGGATCCTGAACCAGGATGGGGAGACCACCGACACGGGGGGGAAAGAGGGGTCCTGGTGGGGATCGGTCCTGTAGAGGGGGTCCCAGACCAGGGAGAAGGGGTGCTGGATCTGGTTCCCCAGGGGGGACCTGAGGGGCAGCTCCCCCCTGGATGAGGCCCTCATGAGCACCACCCCGTCATCCAGGGGCTGGAAGGCGATGCCAAGAACGGGCTCGAAGCCCGCCACGTCCATGTAAACGTCGCCGTTCACCGACCGGCCCGGGGCGGTGAGCCTCATGCCCTCCGCCGGCACCGGGAAATCGATTAGCGGGCTCCGTTGGACCTCCATGACCACCAGCTTCGACTCCTGGTTGAAGGCCACGTTGGCCCCGGTGCGGCGCAGGACGCTCAACGGGAAGAGGAGCCTCTCCCCGTCCTGGATGGCGGAGCCGAACCTCACCGGCCTATCCCCCAGGGTGGACACGTAGAGGGGCACTTCGACGGCCCTCTGCTCCGCGGGGACCCCCTCGGAGCCCACCGCCCCGGGGACCAGGATAAGGGGTAGCACCAGGCCTGCCAGGGCCATGAAAAGGGCTCGGATCATGTTCGCAAAACCTCCCAAAGGGTTCTAAGGTGGGCATATTATCTTCCAAGGGCCCCGGGGCCGCAACGGCGAAAATGCCTAGCCTATGCGGGTTTACAACTCCGCCCCGGGGGTGCAAAATTGGGGTTCGAAAACCAGAAAGGGAGGTTCAAAATTGGATATGGCTCACCAACTTCTGCTGTACTTCGGGAAGACCCTATCGGCCTTCACCTACAAGGAGCTGGTCATGATCCTGGTGGGGCTGGGGCTCATATACCTGGCGGTGGTCAAGGACTTTGAGCCCAACCTGCTGTTGTCCATGGGGTTCGGCACCATCCTGGTGAACATCCCCTTCAGCTCCGCCCTGGACCAGCTGGTGGACGGCAAGCTCTCCGAGGGGGCGCTTTCGCTGCTCTTCAACCTGGGTATCGCCACGGAGCTGTTCCCGCTGCTCATTTTCATCGCAGTTGGGGCCATGTGCGACTTCTCACCCCTCATCTCCAACCCCAGGATGTTCGTCTTCGGCCTGGCGGCCCAGGGGGGCATTTTCCTCACCATGGGGCTGGCGCTACTCATGGGCTTCGACATCAACGAGGCGGCCTCCATCGGCATAATAGGTGCCGCCGACGGGCCCACCTCCATATACGTCTCCAACCGGTTCGCCCCGCACCTTTTGGGCCCCATATCGGTGGCGGCCTACACCTACATGGCCCTGGTACCCCTAATACAGCCTCCGGTGATCAAGCTCCTCACCACCCGATCCGAGCGGGCCATGAGGATGACCTACGTCCAAAGGGACGTTTCCCGATTCAAGCTGATCGCCTTCCCCATAGTCATAACCGTGGCGGCCTCCATAGTGGCCCCCCCATCCGCAGCCCTCATAGGATTCCTCATGTTCGGCAACCTGCTCAGGGTAAGCGGCGTCACCGAACGGCTATCCCAGGCGGCCCAGAACGAGCTGGCCAACATAGTGACCATCCTGCTGGGCTTCACCATAGCGGCCACCATGACGGGGGAGCGGTTCGTGAATCCATCCACGTTGCTCATAATCTCCATGGGGCTTGTGGCCTTCGTGCTCGACACCGCCTGCGGTATCCTGATGGCCAAGGGGCTAAACCTGTTCCTCCCCAAGCACCTGAAGGTGAACCCCATGGTGGGCGCCGCGGGGATCTCCGCCTTCCCCATGTCCGCCCGGACCATCCAGAAGCTGGGCCAGGAGGCAGACCCAGGGAACTTCCTCCTGATGCACGCCGTGGGGGCCAACGTGTCGGGCCAGATAGGCTCCGTCCTGGCGGGGGGGCTCCTGCTGGCCCTGCTGAGCTAGGGGGACACCGAGTCCCCCGGGGCCTCCTGCTCCCCCTGATCGGGTACCCACTGGGGCTCCGCCTCCTCCATGGGGTACAGGATCCTCAGGTGGGTTACCCGCCGCAGGATGGCCCCCTCCTCCGGGGTGCACGCCGGAGGCATATCCACCCAATCCCCCCCATCGATCCGCACCTTAACCGAAGGGATCAGAAGGGGGGTCAGGTACCTTCCCTTAAGGTCCCTCTCGGAGGGGCCCGGCACCAGGAAGCCTGAGAAGAGGGGAGGCCTACCTGCCAGGGGTCCCTGGCCCCTTATGATCAACCACTGGGGCTCGTACCAGGCAGATCTCATCTCCGCCGACAGGGCATGCTCCTCCGGGACGACCTGGAAGCCCCCCATCATCCCCGGCGGCGAGGTGGAGACGCACACCACCCCCGGATGGTTGGCCCTTATCCTACCAACCCCCTGGTAGTGGCTACCCTCGAAGACCCCTATGCCCCCCACCGGGTGAACCACCTCCCCTATCAACTTGACACCCGACTGGTAGACCCCCCGGACCTTGCCCCCCAGCCGGTTCTCGATCTCCACCCAGAGCGGGGCCCCCTCGGGGGGCGACACCCGATAGCGGATCTCCACCGCGTCCTTCAGGACCTCCTCGCTCAAGGGCACGTGGCTCCCGTCCCGGAGGACCGCCCAGACCCGGGTGCCCACCGGCGGTGCGTAGGCGCCGAAGAGGCCGCTACCACCCACCCCGTCCACCACCACCGCGCTGAACGGACGGGAAGCAGGGGCCACGGTGTAGGACGGCAACAGGCTAACGATCACTCCCCGGCCTTCCCTCTTGCCCAACAGCAGATGCACCGCGTTCACCGCCGTGGCCACCACCGTGCCGGGTTGCCCCCACTTGGAGGCCCCGAAGGCGTTCATTTGGGGCCTGGAGGGCACCGACTCCACCCGCCCCACCTGCATGGATATCCCCTCCACCTCAACCCGAGCCTGACGTCCCACCTCCAGTGGGATCCGCACCAGGAACGACTCCCCCTGGGCCAGGGCCCGGGATGGACACGTGAGGGCCACCAGGGCCAGGAGGAGCACGCAACGACAGAGAAGCTTCACATCCATCACCTCCGACAAGCCAGCCCATCATACCACCCCCCGGGGCGTTGAGGGCCCCTTGAAGGGGACCCCCGGAGGTGGTATAGTCCACATGACAACATGATGACATTGGAGGTGTGGCCTTGACCCTTCACAAGGAGAGCCCGGTGCCCCTCTACTACCAGCTGAAGGAGCGGCTCCTCCGGAAGATCGAGCAGGGGGAGCTGAAGCCCGGAGATCCCATCCCCTCCGAGAGGGAGCTGTGCGAGATCTACCAGATAAGCCGCATGACCGCCGCCAAGGCGGTCTCCGCCCTGGTAAACGAGGGGGTCCTGGTGAGACAGCGGGGCATAGGCACCTTCGTGGCCCAGCCCAAGCCCCCGTGCAGCTCCTCCCGGCTGGGGGGCTTCACGGACAACATCCGGGAGGCGGGGCTGTCCTCCAGGACGGTGATCATCTCCTTCGAGGAGGAGGCGGCGGACGGGAGCCTGCCCGAGAGGCTCATGATCCAGAAGGGCTCCCCGGTACTGAGCGTGCTGCGGCTCCGACTGGTGGAGGAGGAACCCTTCTCCCTGGAGCACGCCTGGATCCCCAAGGAGCGGTTCCCGGACCTCTCCCGGGAGCTACTGGAGGGGGACTCCCTCTACCGGCTCTTCCGGGAGCACCTGCGTCGGCCGCCGGTGCTGGCCCGGCAGACCATCGAGCCGGTGCTGGCCAGCGACTACGAGGCCAGGATGTTGGAGGTGCCCCCCCGGTGCCCGGTGCTCCTCTTCCGGCGGGTGGCCCTGGACGAGACGGGCCTTCCGCTGGAGTTCTCCAAGTGCATATACCGGGGCAAGAGGTTCCTCTACGAGATCACCTTCTCCATATAGGGCCCTAGGGGGAGACCCCTTCGAGCTAGACATGCCAGATCAAGGAGGTAGAGAGAGATGTTTGGAGGTCTTCAGAAGCTGGGCAAGGCGCTGATGCTCCCCGTGGCGGTGCTGCCCGCCGCGGCGCTGTTGCTGCGACTCGGTGCCTCGGACGTGCTGGACATACCCTTCATCATGCAGGATCATGCAGGCCGGCGGAGCCATATTCGACAACCTGCCCCTGGTGTTCGCCATAGGGGTGGCGGTGGGCTTCGCCTTCGACGGGGCCGGCGCCGCCGCCCTGGCGGGGGCGGTGGGCTACCTGACCCTCACCAAGGCCATGGTGACCATCAACAAGGACATCAACATGGGGGTCCTGGCGGGGATCCTCTCCGGCATAGTGGCGGGCCAGCTCTACAACCGGTTCCACCACATCAAGCTACCGGACTTCCTGGGCTTCTTCGGCGGCAAGCGCTTCGTCCCCATCGCCTCCGCCGGGGTCAGCATCGTGCTGGCCCTCATCTTCGGGTTCATCTGGCCCCCCATCCAGCAGGCCATCCACGGGGTAGGCAACTGGATCGTGGGAGCGGGCCTCATTGGCGCCTTCGCCTTCGGGGCCCTCAACAGGCTCCTCCTGCCCTTCGGACTGCACCACGTGATAAACAGCATGGTCTGGTTCGTGTTCGGCTCCTTCACCGACAAGGCGGGCAAGGTGGTGACCGGTGACCTCTCCAGGTTCTTCGCCGGAGACCCCACCGCGGGCACCTTCATGACCGGCTTCTACCCCATAATGATGTTCGCCCTCCCCGCCGCGGCGCTGGCCATGTACACCACCGCCAGGTCCGAGAACCGCAAGGCGGTGAGCGGCATCCTCCTCAGCGTGGCACTCACCTCCTTCCTCACGGGCATCACGGAGCCCATCGAGTTCGCCTTCATGTTCCTGGCCCCGGCCCTCTACGTGGCCCACTCCATCCTCACTGGCGTATCCCTGGCCATCTGCGAGGCCCTGGGCATCCACCACGGCTTCGGATTCTCCGCCGGCGCCATAGACTACTTCCTCAACTACGGCCTGGCCACCAAGCCCTTCATGCTGATACCCATAGGGCTGGCCTTCGGCGCGGTCTACTACTTCCTCTTCGTCTTCATGATCAAGGCCATGGACCTCAAGACCCCCGGCCGGGAGGAGGCCGCCTCGGGCAGGACCGCCTCCGCCTCCACCCCGGAGGAGATAGACCAGCTGGCCAAGCTCTACATCGACAGCCTCGGCGGGGCGGCCAACATCGCCACCCTTGACTCCTGCATAACCCGGCTACGCCTCACCGTCAAGGACGGCAAGCTGGTCCTGGAGGAGGAGATCCGCCGCCTGGGAGCCACGGGGATCATAAGGCCCAACGACCGGGACATGCAGATAGTGGTGGGCACCAAGGCGGACCTGATAGCCGGCGCCATCAAGAGGCGCCTCAAGGGCTAGGAGGATAGCCATGAAGGCCTTGCGAGGAGTCCGGGTCCTGACCTCCACCGGAGACACAATGGAGGCCACGGTGGTATTCGACCGGGTGATCCGCCAGGTGATCCCCGGATCCCCGGATGTCCCCGGGGCGGAGACCATCCCGGGGGACGGCCTCCTGCTCACCCCCGGGATGGTGGACCTGCACATCCACGGCATAGCGGGCTTCGACGGTTGTGACGGCACCCCGGAGGCCCTGATGGCCATGTCGGAGGCCCTCGCAAGGCACGGCATCACCTCCTTCCTGCCCGCCACCATGACGCTCCCCCGGGAGCAGATCCGCCTCATCCTGGCCAACGTGGGCCGGGCAATGGAATCCCCCCAGCCGGGGGCCAGGATACTGGGGGCCCACCTGGAGGGGCCCTTCATAAGCCCCGAGAGGCCCGGCGCCCAGGACCCCAAGTTCATCGCCGCCCCGGATCCGGACCTGCTGGAGGAGTTCAGGCCCGTGATCAAGGTGGTGACCTTCGCCCCCGAGAGGGACCCGGACCACCGGGGGCTCAACCACATGCTGAGGCTCGGGATGATCCCCTCGGCGGGACACTCCAACGCCTCATACCGGGAGGCCTCCGAGGCCTTCGGCCTCGGGGTCCGGTCGGTCACCCACCTGTTCAACGCCATGTCCCCCTTCCAGCACCGGGAGCCCGGGCTGGTTGGCGCCGCCCTGGACCATCGGGTCCACTGCGAGATCATCCTGGACGGGATCCACTGCCACCCCGCAGCGGTGAGGCTGGCCTTGAAGGCCCTGGGGGAGGACCGGCTGGTGCCCGTGTCGGACTCCATGAGGGCCGCGGACCTGGGAGAGGGGGTCTTCTCCCTGGGGGGACAAAGGGTCACCGTGTCCCAACGGGTGGCCCGGCTGGACAACGGGGCCATCGCGGGCAGCGTGATCACCCTGGAGGACGCGGTGAGGAACCTGCGGGACTTCACGGGGCTCCCGCTGGAGAGGTGCATCCTGATGGCCTCAAGGAACCCGTCGGAGCTACTGCAGGACCGCTCCATGGGGGCCATAGAGCCCCTCCGGCGGGCGGACATGGTGCTTTGGGACCGGGATCGACCGGTCAGAACCTACGTGGAAGGCAGGGAGGTCTTCAGTTCATGAGGATAGTTGTAGCCAGGGACTACGAGCAGATGAGCCGGATGGCCGCCATAGTGGTGTCCAGCCGGGTGATCCTTCAGCCCAACTGCGTGCTGGGACTCGCCACCGGGAGCACCCCGGTGGGGCTGTACCGCAACCTGGTGGAGTTCTACCGGCACGGGGACCTGGACTTCTCCCGGGTCACCACCTTCAACCTGGACGAGTACGTGGGGCTGGGGCCAAACCACCCCTGCAGCTACCACCGCTACATGAGGGAGAACCTGTTCGACCACGTGAACCTGCGCCCCGAGAGGTGCCACATCCCCCGGGGGGATGCGGAGGACCTGGAGGGGGAGTGCCTCCGCTACGAGGAGGAGATCCGCCGGGCGGGGGGCATAGACCTCCAGATCCTTGGGCTTGGGGTGGACGGCCACATAGGCTTCAACGAGCCGGACGTGAAGTTCGAGCGCCGCACCTCGGTGGTGAAGCTGGCGGAGAGCACCATCCAGGCCAACAGCCGGTTCTTTGATGGCCCGGACCAGGTCCCCAGACACGCCATAAGCATGGGGATCCGGACCATAATGATGGCCCGGCGGATCATGCTCCTGGCGTCGGGGCCCGAGAAGGCCCGGGCGGTACGGGGGGCGGTAATGGGGGAGGTGACCCCCTCCCTGCCCGCCTCGGTCCTGCAACTTCACCCCAACGTGACCATAATCGTCGACCGGGACGCCGCATCCCTCATCGGGGACGCGATCCAGAGGGCGGAGGTGTGAGGATCATGAGGATGCTGGATCTCCAGGCCAGCCACCTGGACCGGATGTCCCCAGCGGAGCTGCTGGAGAGCATCCGCTCCGCCGAGGGACGGACAGTGGCGGCGGAGGTCATAGCCCGCTCCAGACCCCTCCTGGGGGACGTCAGCAACCCGGAGCTCGCCAAGGCCATGGGGGCGGACCTGATAATACTCAACATGCTGGACATGGAGGACCCCCGGGTGGAGGGGCTACACAACCCCTCGGACCTGGAGTCCCTCTTCCGGTCCTCCTTCTTCCACGGGGACGAGCCGGAGCCATCCAACGGGATCCGCCTCGCCAGGGCCCTGACCGGATGTCCCGTGGGGGTCAACCTGGAGCCCCTGGGGGACCCGGGAGGTGTCAGCCTGCCCCCCGGGAGGCTGGCCACCCCGGAGAACGCCCGAAGGGCGGCGGAGCTGGGGGCCTCGTTCCTTATCGTCACCGCCAACCCCCACACCAGGATAGGGGTGAGGCACATAATGGACGCGGTCCGGTCCATCCGCCGGGCGGTGCCGGAGGTGATCATAGGGGCCGGGAAGATGCACGCCGCCATGTCCGACTCCCCCTGGGGTGACCTGCCGGACCTGGCGGAGGAGATGATGTCCGCCGGGGCGGACCTGGTGCTGATCCCCTGCCCCGGATCGGTCCCGTCCCTCAGCCAGGAGGTCTTCGCCCAGGCGGCGGATAGGGTCCACCGGCTCGGGGGACTGGTCATGTCCACCATCGGCACCTCTCAGGAGGGCTCGGACCGGGAGACCATACGGCAGATGGCCCTGATGGCCAAGATCGGCGGTGCGGACGTGCAGCACATAGGCGATTCCGGGTACTCGGGGATGGCGGTGCCGGAGAACATAATGACCCTCTCGCTGGCCATAAGGGGCCGGCGGCACACCTTCAGACGGATGGCGAGGTCGATAGCCCGATGATAAGCGGATGGTTCAAACCAAGGGAGCTCAAGATCCTGTCCCCCTTCACGGGGATCCTGCGCCCCCTCTCGGAGGTGCCCGACCAGGTATTCTCCCAGCGACTGGTGGGGGACGGCTTGGCGGTGGAGCCCACCCAGGGACTGGTGCTGAGCCCCGTGGAGGGCACCATCGAGGTCCTCATGGACAGCGGCCACGCCTTCGGGGTCAGGACCCCCGACGGGGTTGAGGTGCTGATCCACATAGGGATCGACACGGTGAACCTCAAGGGTGAGGGGTTCGAGGCCCTGAGGCGCCAGGGGGACCGGGTGAGCGCAAAGGAGCCGGTGATCCGGTTCCACCTGGACCTGATAAGGCAGAAGGCCCCGTCCATCCTGTCCCCGGTGGTGATAACCACCGGTCAGGTGGTGAGGGTCCTCAAGGATCCGGGCTCCAGCGTGTGCGCCGGGGAGGAGATCATATCCTACAAACCCTAGGCCTCCGGCAAGGATGAGAGCCGCCGGAGCTCCTCCTGGGCCAGCCTCAGGAAACTGTCCCAGGAGGGCTTCCGGATCCCCAGGGCTGATCGGGCCTCCCCCATGAGGGACCGGGCCCGGTCCCTACGGCCCTCCAGGGCCTCCTGGAGGGCCCCCATGGCCAGGGTGGGGGCATCTATCCTCCACCAGGGCATCTGATCCAGGGCCCTCAGGGCTTCCGCCCCCAGCCAGGCCCCCTCGGCCCATCTCCCCTCCAGGCACTCCAGCCGCCCCAGCAGGGACATCATGAATGGACGCAAGCGTCTCATCCCCAGGGACTCCGCCTCCTCCAGGCACCGGCGAACCAGCTGGAGCCCCTCCTCCCTTCGACCCATGGCGAAGGTGCTCTCCCCCCGGTAGGCCTCCGCCGCCAGGCGGTTCAGGTGGTACCTAAACCCGGACTCCCCCAGGAGGGAGAACACCTGGGCGGACTCCCCAAAGACCTCCAGCGCCTCCCGGTGAAGCCCCGCGAAGGCCAAAGACAGCCCCCTCAGCCTCAGCGCCAGCCCCAGGTGGGGCAGGTCTCCCCCGGAGGCCACCTCCATCCGGGACGCCACGTCCCCCAGGGACCGGTGGTCCTCCAGCTGGACGTAAAGGTACCCAAGCCGCCGAAGGGCCCCCAGCACCAGCACCCCGTCCCCCAGCCCTTCCGCCAGCTCCAGGGCCTGGAGGACCATGCCCCTTCCTCGGCCGTACTCCCCCCACCAGAGCAGGAAGCCCCCCTTCAACATCAGGAACCGGGCCAGGTAACCTCGGTCCCCCCCGGAGGCGCCCACCAGGGGGCCCACCTGATCCAGCATCTCCAGGGTGGCCTCCCGGTCCCCGTAAAAGGGGGAGGGGGCCTTGAGGGCCTCGTCCGGCAGGGGAGGGAACAGCTCGTAGTGGAGCTCCATGTGCCTGGTGAGATCCTTGAGCCGGAGCTTCAGCTCACCCCTCGGATCCCCGCCGCGCCGCATGTGGTGGATCCCCCGCTGGACCGAGAAGGGGTCCCCCTTCCGGCCCAAGACCCCTCCGGCCCTCCGGTGCAGCTCCCCCTTGACCAGGGGGTCCATGGAAAGGTAGACGCACTCCCTGAATATGCCGTGGTACACGTCCACCACTTCTCCTCCCCCCTCGAGCCGCACGAGCCTCAGCCCCAGCAGGGACCTCAATGCCTCCCGGAAGGCCCCCTCCGAAAGGCCCGAAACCTCCCGAAGGTCCTCCACCTCCACCGGCCCGTCCAGCACCGACAGGGCCTCCATGAGCTCCACCTCCGGCCCGGACAGGTCCCCCATCAGTCCCTCCACCGCCCCGGATAGAAGGTCCGTCCGCCAGGAGGATCGCCCCGCCGCCTCCTCTATGAAGAGGGGAAGCCCCAGAGTGCTGGCGTGGAGCGCCTCCGCCTCCCTTGGGGTGAGCTCCACGCCGGTGAGGGCCAGGTACATGGCGGCCCCGGATCTAACGTCCAGGGGGGACAGCTCCAGCTCCAGCAGCTCCACCCCCCGCCCCTTCAGGGACCTCAGGTGACGACGGATCGGGTGATCCCCCCGCCGGGACACCAGGGCCACCGAAACGCCCCCATCCCCGCCAAGACAGGACAGGAAGGCCCTTAAGGCCTCCAGGGACGGGTGGTCGAACCGGTGCAGGTCGTCGAAGCAGAGCCACACCGGCCCCTCCGTCCTGGCCACCTGCCGGATTATCCGGAAGGCCATGACGCCTATAGATGCCGCGTCGGAGGGCTGGAAGTCCAGCCCCCTGACCCCAAGGGACGGGAAGACCCGGCCTAGCCGCATGGCCGCCTCCTCCGCGCCAGGGAGATGACCTATGGGGCTAAGACCCTTCAGCAGGTCCTCCCATGGCCAGAGGGGCACCCTGCCGAGGGTGGGTCTGCCCCAGAGGGCCCTGGCGGGGTACGAGAGCCTGACCAGCTCCCGGGCGAACCGGGTCTTCCCCACCCCGGGCTCGCCGGAGATCCAGACCACCGATCCCCCCGGCGAGGCGGCGAAGTCAAGGGCGGCCCGGAGCTCCCGGTCCCTGCCCACCAGCTTGGATCGGCGGAGCACCCGCTCCAGCACCCGATCCCGAAGCTCCAACACCTGCTCCGAAGGGCCGTCCTCCAGGTCCTCCATCAGGGCACGACGGTGAAGCCAGAAGGCCCTCAGGGCCTCCCCGGGCCTGTTGGAGCCCATCAGGGCACCCATGACCACCGGCACCACTCGGTGGTCCGTGGGATCGGACCTGAAGAGCCACATCAGGTGCCGATCCCCTTCACCACCGGCGCCTTCCAGCACCATCCGCCGGATCCGCTCCCGGACCTGCTGGCGAACCTGGTAGACCCAGTCGTCGAAGAGGGGGCACTCGGGAAGGGAGAATCCCTCCAGGAAGTCCCCCGCCTCGGGGGGTAGCCTCCCCTCCTCCAGGAGATCCAGGTCCACCTCCCAACCGGGCCCCCGCTCCACCCAGAGTCGGCGGGGGACCAGGGCCTCCGGCGGGAGGTGACGCCTTATCTCGTAGAGGGCGTTCCTAAGACTGCCGGACGCCTTCACCCGGTCCACATCCCCCCACAGCAGATCCATCAGCCGGTCCCGGTGGACCCGCCGGTTCACCAACACATAGGCCAGGAGGCCGTAGGCCTTCTTGAAGGGCAGATGCACCCCCTCCCCGTGGGACCAAAGGGCCATGGGCCCCAGGAGCCTGGCCTTCATGGGCCTCATCGCCGCTCGCACATCCCCTTCAGGAACCGGAATATCACGTCCGCCCCCAGGGAGGCGGTCCTGCCGTCCTGGTCCAGCGGAGGGCTTATCTCCATCACGTCCAGGTACTTGACCTTGTAGCTACGCCCCGCCAGGTAGGCTATCTTGTTCAGCTCGTGGGACGACAGCCCGTTGGGGGACACCGCCGAGGCCCCAGGTGCGTCGGTGCTCCGGACCGAATCGATGTCCACCGACACCGCTATTGCCCGGGTGCCCCGGCCCGCTATCTGCAGCGCCCTTATGAAGGTCTCCATGGGACGCCCCTGCACCTCATCGAAGGTCATCACCGTGGCGTGCCTCTCGCAGAGCCACTCGTAGTAGTAGGGGGAGTTGTGACCCTCCTGGATGGCGTACTCCACGAAGTTCCGCCCCCTAAGGCACCTGGTGGGCATCTCCTCCAGGGAGCGGTAGAAGGGGGTCCCGCTGGTCACCCCCCCCCAGCTCAGGTCCCTCACGTCCAGGTGCTGGTCCACGTTGACCACCCCCAGCTCCCCCTCCCCAAGCTTAAGCCCCTCGCTCAAGCCGTAGAGCCCCGGGTAGGAGTTGTCGTGCCCTCCCCCGATCACTATGGGGATGATCCCCATGGAGGACACCCACCGGACCACCCACCGCAACGCCCCGTGGGCCTCATCCAGGGTCATCCCCTCCACCTTGACGTTGCCCAGGTCGCCTATCTTGAGCTCCGAAAGGGACGGGCCGAAACCGGGGGTGAGCTTGTAGAAGTGACGCCGCACCTCATCGGGGGCCAGCCTGGCCCCCTCCCTGCCCCGGTTGGCCCTCACGCCCCGGTCCTCCGGCATGCCTATGATCACCGCGTCGAACTCGCTAACCACCCGGTCCCCGAAGCTCTGGTCCACCGGGATCACCAGTTCCCCCATCCGGGGGTCCTTGGGGTCCTCCTTGGTGAAGAACAGCCCCCTATCGGGGGGCGTCAGAAGGTCCAACACCTACGATTCACTCTCCTCCATGGCCAACAGCAGGGCCACAAGATCGACCCGCCCCAGGGCCACGGTGGAGAAGCTCTCCCTGCCCTCCCGGGAGGAGACCGTGAAGCCCATCTCCCCCGGGTCGTCGGGAATCGTCACCTCCCCCACCACCCGGACCGGCCGGGGGGCCAGGGACCCACCGCACCGGGGACAGGGGGACCCCGGGGTCAGCGCCCCCAGGTCCGCAAAGGAGCACCGGAAGTCCCTGAGGGGCACCACGTTCCTCAGATGGTGATCCACCCGATTGGCTCCCGCCACCATGGGGCGCGGGGTCCTGAGCGAGTCATGGGCTATTATATCCCCACCCTGGATCCCCACGGGCCCCAGGTAGCCCGCGCAGGGGCCGAAAAGGGACCTGACCGCCCGGTCATCCGCCATCACCACCCGGTAGCCCAGGGCCCGGGAGGCCTTGGCGTAGGACAGCCCCATATCACCCGGCACAAGCCCGGCGGCCAGCCGGCCTCCCCCATCCTCCATCAGGGCCACGGTCTTGATGGTGTCCCTTGGCTCAACCCCCAGGAACCGGCAGAGATCCTCTATGGTGGAGGTGGACGGGGTGTGAACCTCCTCCATGGGGGGCAAATCCCCCATCTCCCCCGGCTCCACCTGGGGCTCCAGGGGGGAGTCGCCGCTCCACAGGGCCCCGCAACCCTGGCAACCCAGGAGCTCCCGGCCGGTCAGGGCATCCCCATGGGAGGGCACCACCCAGAGGCGCCTGAGCCCCCCGGGCTCCACCTCCTGCACCTCCAGCACCGGCAGGTCCGGCTTGCCTATGGACACCTCCCCCCGGGAGTCGAACCGGGCGAAGATGAACTGGTAGCCCCAGTGGGCCCCCCACAGGGTGCGCCGATGGTCCCGCATGTACCGCTCCGCCAGGGACCTGAGGTGCCCGTGATCCTCCGCCCCCCCGCACATCACCCCCCCCTGGGATACGATCCAGTCCGACAGGCGCTTAACCACCCCTCCCAGGGCTTCTAGCCCCAGAGGCAGAAGCAGGAGCCGCCCCTCCTTGGCGTTGAAGGCCCCCTTGCCGGAGGTAA
The DNA here is from genome assembly GCF_000024905.1 of Thermanaerovibrio acidaminovorans DSM 6589. Taxonomy (NCBI): domain Bacteria; kingdom Thermotogati; phylum Synergistota; class Synergistia; order Synergistales; family Synergistaceae; genus Thermanaerovibrio; species Thermanaerovibrio acidaminovorans. The sequence continues at coordinate 250,853 of NC_013522.1, read as the reverse complement.
CGAAGGAGCATAGGGCCCGGTCCTTCACCTTGGCGGGATTCGACTGGGCGGGCACGAAGACCGCGCCATTGGCGTCACTCATCGCAGATCACCTCCGACAGGGCCTTGAGGAAGGCCAGGTTCTCCTTGGGGGTCCCAACCGACACCCGGATGGCCCCCAGGGAGTCGAAGAGCCTCACCAGCACACCCCGGGCCACAAGTCCCCGGAAGACGTCCCCCGCCCGGTCCCCCAGGGGCATGAACACGAAGTTGGCGTGGGATCGGACGAAGGGGACCTTCAGCCTCTCAAGCCCCTCCTCCAGGAAGCGCCGGCCCTCCAGGAGGGCCTCCACGGTGCGTCTCAGGTGCTCCCGGTCCTCCAGGGCCCCCAGGGCGGCCCCGAGGGCCACCGCGTTGACCCCGTAGGGCTCCTTGGCCCGCCTCATGGCCATGACCACCGACGGGTGGGCGATCAGGTAGCCCACCCGAAGCCCAGCCAGGCCGTAGGCCTTGGAGAAGGTCCTCATCATGATCAGGTTTGGGTACCTCTCCATGAGCTCCAGGGTCCTAGGCAGGTCATCCCCGGCGAAGTCCCCGTAGGCCTCGTCGGAGACCACCAGAACCCGGCGAGGCACCAGGCTCATGAACTCCTCCATCCGCCGGTGGGAAACCAGGGTGCCGGTGGGGTTGTTGGGGTTGCACACGAAGACGAGCCGGGTCCTGTCGGCGATCCTCTGGAGGAAGCCTTCCAGGTCCAGCTCCCACCGGTCCCCCATGGGGACCGGGACCGATACGGCCCCGAGCCTCATGGCCAGAGACTTGTAGACCGAGAAGGTCACCTCCCCGTGTAGCACCTGATCCCCCTCCTCAAGGAAAGTGATCCCCAGCAGGGTTATGACCCCGTCCAGCCCGTTGTCCACCAGGATCCGGTCCTCCTCCACCCCCCAGTGGGCGCTCAAGGCCCCGGTGAGGTCCCGGGCGGAGGGGTCCGGGTACCGGTTCACCCCTCCCTTGAGGGCCCCCAGGGCACCCTCCAGCGCCCGGGGAGAGGGACCGTAGGGGCTCTCGTTGGCGTTCATCACCACCAGGTCCCCTCGGGGCAGGTCAACCCCGGACGGGAGCGCCTCGTAGGGGGCCAGCTTCTCCAGCGACCGCTTGGGGTGCGCCTCGAACTGGAACGTCAAGGCCCCTCACCCCCCGCCTGGGACAGGACCCAGTCCAACCCCTCCTCCACGTTGGAGAACCTGGGACCATCGCCCCCGGGGCTGTCCCCTATGGCCACGAAGACCCCCCGGCCGAAGGCCTCCATGGCGGCCCGGTCGCTCTCCGAGTCGCCGAAGAAGGCGGGGTTGGAGATGTTTAGCTCCTGACACAGGATCCTCAGCCCCTCCGGGGAGGGCTTCAGTATCCCACTGTCGGGGGTCACCGCCAGGTGCCGGGGGAAGTCCTCCCACCCCAGCAACCGGAACGCCAGGTCCAGCTCCCGCCAGGGACGCCCGGTGTAGATCCCCACCGGCAGGGGTATATGGTCGAACCGGCGGCGTATCAGGGGGCTCTCGTACTTAAAGTAGGGCTCCTCCCCATCCAGCCCCTCCACGTAGAGCCTGTCACAGAAACCCCTCACCGCCTCCCGGAAGGACCCGTCGAACTCCGGCTCTCCGAACCGCTCCATGGCCCAGGGGACCGGGTCGTCTCCGTCAAATAAGGCCAGCTCCTCCTCCCACTCACCAGGGATCGGGAAGGACCGGCTCAAGGGGCCTATCCCCCGGCATCTGGCCATGCACAGCATGGCCCAGGGGATGTCGTAGTCGTCGTTGAAGGCCCGGTGGGCCTTGGTGACCCGCTGATGCTCATCGGTGTAACCCTCGCAGTCCACCTCCCCCCCCAGGGCCTCCCATCCCCAGGCCACCGCCCTACGGATAACCCTTGGATACGAGCCCCCCACGTCCACCAGCACCCCATCCACGTCGAATATCACCCCGTCGATTCGCAACTTCACAACACCTCCGTTGATTTTCCGCGGCCCCCATGATATCATGCAAACCACGCTTTCGGCTACCAATTCATCACGCTAACAAGGCACTGGAGGTATGACCATGTCACCTAACCGCCAACTCAGGTGGGTCCCCCGGGAGGAGGTGCCCCGTAATGCGGGTCCCCAGAGGGGCGCTTAACCCCCACCAGGAGCTATCCTACTCCATGGAGGCCTGCCGGATGAAGGCCATGGAGGTCTTCATCCGGCACGGCTACAGGCCCATCTATCCCCCGTCGGTGCAGAGGCTGGACGACCTTTGGGAGGTGCTGGAGCCCTCCAAGGCGGGCTCCATCGTACCCCTCACGTCCCCCCACGGGGAGCCCTGCGCCCTCACCTTCGACGTGACCGTATCGGCGGTGCTGAAGCTGATGCGCCAGGAGGAGCGGCGCCAGCGGCCCATCAGGATATGCTACGCCGAGCGGGCCTTCCGCCGGCCGGATCCCCCGGAGGAGTCCTTCGAGGCCTACCAGACGGGGGCGGAGATCGTGGGGGCCGACGGGGAGGGGGCAGACTGCGAGGCCATCTACCTGGCGGACCGGGCCCTCCGGGAGATGGGCATGGGGGATCACCTCTTCGTTGTGGGGGATCCCGCCATGCTCCGCCGGGCCCTCCGGGGGCTGCCCAGGGGGATGGGGCAGGAGCTCATGGGGGCCCTGCGCCGGCGGGACCTAGTGGCCTACCGGGGGATCCTGGATGGGCTTGGGGACCCGCCCAAGGCCCAGCTCCTCCGGGACATACCCAACATGAAGGGGGATCCGTCCCTCCTGGACCGGGTGCGCCACCGGTTCGATCCAAGGGAGCTGGAGGACCTGGACAGGATCGGGGAGTTCGCCCGGGACTCGGGGGTCAGGATCGTCTTCGACCTGTCCCTCACCCGCAACCCGGACTACTACAGCGGCCCCGCGTTCGAGATATACGCCCCAGACGGGACCCACCTGGGGGGCGGCGGCAGGTATGACGGGCTGCTCCGGCGGGCGGGGCTGCTTGGCCAGGCGGTGGGCTTCTCCCTGGACCTGACCGCCCTGGGCTCCAAGGCCCCCATGGAGGTCCCTCCCCCAAGGGCCATGGTGTGGTGCGGCCCCCTACCCCCCTCCAAGGGGCTGGAGTTCACCCGGCGGCTGGCGGACCGGGGGATAACCTTCGAGGTCAGCTGGCACGGGAGGGCCCAATCGTCCATGGAGATCTGCGCCATGAAGGGGATCCGCTACTGGATCGACCCCTCCGGGGGCCTGGCCATCCATCTGCCCACCGGGGAGAGGCTCACCGTGAGCCGCTTCATAGAGGAGAACTCCCCATGCTGACCATGGCGATCCCCACCGGAAGGTCCATGGAGGACGCGGCGGAGCTCCTCACCAAGGCGGACATCCTGCCCCCCGACACCGACCCGGGCCGTAGACTGGAGATACCCCTCAGGGACATGCGGATCATCCTGGTGAAGCCCCAGGACGTGCCGCCCCTGGTGCACATGGGCTTCGCCCAGCTGGGCCTGGCGGGGCAGGACGTGATCCTGGAGTCCGGCGCCAGGGTGGCGGTGCTCCACGACACGGGGCTATGCCCCTGCCGGATGGTCATAGCGGGCCCCCCCAAGGCCCGGGAGGGGCTGATGAACAGCCCCAACAGAAAGCTGCGGGTGGCCACCAAGTACGTGAGGACCGCCGACCAGGTGCTACCCCAGAGGGGGCTAAGGACCGTAACGGTGCCCCTGCACGGCTCGGTGGAGATAGCCCCAGCGCTTGGCATAGCGGAGGTGATCATGGACATAGTGCAGACCGGGAACACCCTGAAGGCCAACGGTCTCTCGGTTCTCATGGAGCTCTTCCCGGTCACCATGCGCCTCATAGCCAACCCGGGGGCCCTCAACCTCCAGTGGGACCGGATAAGGCCCATGCTGGAGAGGATACGGGAGGTGAGCGGATGATAACCCGGTGTGACCGGTCCACTCGGGAGACCCGCATATCCCTGGAGCTGACCCACCCGGGCACGGGCCTGTTCCAGGTGGACATGGAGCCGTCGTTCCTAACCCACATGCTGGAGGCCCTGGTCCTCCACGGGGGCATGGACCTCCATGGCTCCGCCCAGGGGGACCTCCACGTGGACATGCACCACCTCACCGAGGACCTGGGGATAGTCATGGGCCGTTGCCTCCTGGAGATATGGCCCGGGTCCCCAAGGGTCCGGTACGGTCACGCGGTGATCCCCATGGACGAGGCGCTGGTCCGGTGCGCGGTGGACCTGTCCATGAGGCCCGGGGCCTTCACCTCCGGGGAGCTACCCCGGGGGAGCTGCGGCGGGTTCGACGGGGAGCTGGTCTTAGAGTTCGCAAGGGCGCTCTCCAACGAGGCCCGGATCACCATGCACCTGGACGTCCTCAAGGGGGTAAACCTGCACCACACGGTGGAGGCCTGCTTCAAGGCCATGGGCCGGGCCCTCCGGCAGGCTCTCGCACCAGCGGAGGGGACCATGAGCACCAAGGGGGCGATGTGAAGTGATCGGCATAGTGGACTACGGGGCGGGGAACCTGGAGAACCTGAGGCGGGCCCTCACCAGGATCGGACGGGACGCCCGGGTGCTCAGATCCCCCGGCGAGGCGGAGGGGCTCCAGCTCCTCTTCCTGCCCGGGGTCGGGTCCTTCGGCAGCGCAATGGGATCCCTCCGGGCCTCCGGATGGGACCGGGCCCTGATCGGATGGGCGGAGGCCCAGCGGGGGCTCATAGGCATCTGTCTCGGCATGCAGATGATGATGGAGTTCAGCTTCGAGGACGGGGGACACCGGGGGCTGGGGATCTTCCGGGGCACCGTGGAGCCCTATCGGGGGGGCAGGCGGATTCACATGGGCTGGGACCGGGTAGAGTGGACCCAGGGGGGGCCGGGGGCGGACACATTCTACTTCGTCCACCGTTACTGCGCCCGCAGCTGCCCATCTCAGGCGGCCATCTGCGGCTCAGATGGGGAGCAATTCGTGGCGGCGGTGCGGGAGGGCAGCGTGATGGGCTTCCAGTTCCACCCGGAGCGCAGCGGCCCCGAGGGGCTGGAGTTGCTCCGGTGGGCCATCGGGGAGGTGGTCTAGTTGGAGATCTACCCGGCGGTGGACCTGTACGGGGGCAAGGTGGTGCGGCTCACCGGCGGCAGGTTCCAGGACGCCACCGTCTACCCCACCTCCCCGGGGGAGATGGCCCTCCTCTTCGCCCAGGCGGGGGTCCGGTGGGCCCACGTGGTGGACCTGGAGGGGGCAAAGACCGGAAGGCCCGTCCACCTGTGGGCCCTGGAGGCCTTCGCCGGGGCGGGACTCAAGGTCCAGTTCGGCGGTGGGATCCGCAGCATCCAGTCGGTCCGGGACGCCCTCTCCGCCGGGGCAACCCGGGTGATGATGGGAAGCGCCCTCTTCGACCGGTCGGTGGACGTAGTGGAGGCGCACCGTCTCTTCGGCCCCGCAATCCTGCCCGCGGTAGACCACCGGGGCTGGAGGGTCTCCGTCAAGGGCTGGACCCAGGGGACGGACATACCGGTGGATCGGGCGCTGGAGAACCTGTCCCGGGTGGGGTTCTCCCTCTTCCTGGTCACCGACGGGGACCGGGACGGGACCCTCTCGGGGCCGGACCTGGAGGGGTACCGGAAGATATGCGCCCGGTACGGGATAATCGCCGCCGGGGGCATCGGGGAGCTGGGACACCTTAGGGGCCTTAGGAACGCGGGGGCCGCGGGGGCGGTGCTGGGCAAGGCCCTGTACGAGGGGGCGATCTCCATCGAGGAGGCGATGAGGCTTTGACCATGATACGGATCATACCCTGCCTGGACGTGAAGGGCGGACGGGTGGTCAAGGGGGTGAACTTCCAGGGCCTTAGGGACGCGGGGGACCCGGCGGAGCTGGGGGAGAGGTACTGTATCGAGGGGGCCGACGAGGTGGTCTTCCTGGACATCGCCGCCTCCGGCGAGGGAAGGGGCACCATGCGTGGGTGGACCTGCAGGGTGGCGGAGGTGATGACCATCCCCTTCACCGTGGGGGGCGGCATATCCAGCCCGGAGCAGGCGGTGGAGCTGGTCCGGGCTGGGGCGGACAAGGTGAGCCTGAACACCGCCGCCCTCCGGGACCCGGACCTGGTTAGGCGCTGCGCCCTGGCGCTGGGCAGCCAGGCGGTGGTGGTGGCGGTGGACGTGAAGAGCTCCCCCCTGGGGTTCCAGGTCCACGCCTGCGGGGGCACCGAACCCACCGGGATATCCATGGTGGACTGGATCCGGCGGGTGGAATCCCTGGGGGCGGGGGAGATACTGCTCACCTCCATCGACCGGGACGGGACCCAAGAGGGGTTCCACCTGGAGGCCCTCCAGGCCGCCCGGGAGGCCACGGACCTGCCCATCATAGCCTCCGGCGGGGCGGGACGGAGGGAGCACTTCCTGGAGGCCGCCCGGGCCGGCGCTGACGGGCTCCTGGCCGCTTCGGTGTTCCACTACGGCGGGATACCCATCGGGGACCTGAAGGACTTCCTGAGCTCCCATGGGATCCCGGTTAGGAGGGGGGTGAGGGCATGACGGACCGGATCGAGTGGGGAAATGAAGATCTGCTTCCGGTGGTGGTCCAGAGCGCCAGGAGCGGCCGGGTGCTAATGCTGGCCTACGCCAACCGGGAGGCATTGGATCTCACGCTGGACAGGGGGGAGGCCTGGTTCTTCAGCCGCTCCCGGGGGAGGCTGTGGCGCAAGGGGGAGACCAGCGGGAACACCATGAGGGTCCTGGAGGTGCGGCTGGACTGCGACGGGGACTCGATACTGTACCTGGTGGAGGAGTCGGGCCCCGCGTGCCACACCGGAGAGAGGTCCTGCTTCCACCGGGTGCTCAAGGGCTCCGGCGGCGAGGCGTGCCTCTTCCTGCACCGGCTTGCAGAGATCGTGGACCAGCGGATCTCCCGGGGTGACCAGGGGAGCTACACCCGCTCCCTCTGGGAGAGGGGGGCCTCCAGGATCGCCCAGAAGGTGGGGGAGGAGGGGGTGGAGGTGGCCCTGGCGGTGGCCACCATGGACCGGGAGAGGGCGGTGGAGGAGGCGGCGGACCTGCTGTACCACCTCACCGTGGCCCTCCGGCGGGTGGACGCCACTCTGCTTGACGCGGAGCAGGTCCTCATGGCCCGTCACCAGGCCCGGGGCTAGACCTCCTCATCCAGGTCCCAGCCCTCCTCGGAGACCTTGAGCTGCCCTATCTTCTCCTCGAAGCCGAAGACCGTGGGGTCGATCCGGTTGACCTCCTGATCCAGCTCGTCCAGCCCCTGGATCGAGTACCCCTCGGGGAGCCGGTTGGCGTAGCGCTTCACCTTGAGGAGCGCCTGGAGGTAGTTCCTCTCCTCCCTCCTCAGGACCTCCGCCAGGTCCAGCGCGTGGGGGGTGCCGTGGCGCACAAACAGGTGGGCGGCCCCTATGTTGGAGGGGACGCTCATCTCGTCGAACCACAGGTCCCCCAGGACCCGCTTGAGCCGCCGGCGGGTCTCGGGGTCCTTCACCAGCCCCACGGTCCGGTTTATGAGGTACATGGTCTCCTCTATCTCCGCCAGCACCGTCTCGAACTCCCGCTTGGGGAGGGAGCACTGGGCCACCACCCGGGCCTCCTCCTCGTAGGTGCGCTCCTTCCGGAGGAGGGCCCCCACCGCGGGGCGCACCTCGATCCTGGCGGGCTCCTTGGGGGCCCCCAGGAGCTTCGCGTAGAGCCGCTCGGTGTCGTAGTCCGGGTGCTCGCAACGGCTCTTGGGTATGAAGGTCACGTACCCGGTCTCGAAGAAGCCCCTCCGGCCCGCCCGGCCGGACATCTGGAGGAACTCGTTCTTGGTGAGGGGCCCGTCGAAGAACTTGGCCAGCTGGGCGAAGACCACCGTCTCGGCGGGCAGGTTAACCCCCAACGACAGGGCGTCGGTGCCCACCACCACGTCCAGCACCCGCTCCCGGAAGGCCATCTCCACCAAGAGCTTCTCCTTGGGTAGGAGGCTGCCGTAGTAGATCCCCACCCCCTTCAGGAGCACCTCCGGGATCTGGTCCACCTCAAGTATGTAGGCCATCTCCCTAAGCCTGGACCGGTCCTCCCGGGGGAGCCTCTTGCGGGTCCGGGCTATCTCCCGGGCCACGTACTCCACCCCCTTGCGGGAGAAGGCGAAGACCAGGGCGTCGTGGATCTGGGAGAACTTGACCCCCTTCCGGCGGAAAACCAGCCTGGTGACCCGCTGGGAGGTCTCGTAGAGGACGAAATCCCTCTGGGCCATCTCCTCCAGGTAGTCCTTAACCGTGCCCGGGTTCCCGAAGGTGGCGGACATGACCAGAAGCCGGGAGTCCCTGTGGGTCCCCCTTATGCCGTCCATGTAGGCCCTGGCCCGGTCGGGGTCGCCGAAGATGAAGTGGAACTCGTCCACTATCACCCGCTGGTTGGGCCTGCGGCAGTACTTTAGGGTGTATATCTCCTGGGTGCAGCAAAGCACCGGGGCATCGGAGTTCTTCTTGAAGTCCCCGGTCTCCAGCCCCACGTCGAACCCCATGTTCCTAAGGTCCAGGTACCTCTCGTTGGAGAGGGCCTTTATGGGGGCGGTGAAGATAACCCGGCCGGCGGGCATGTTGGGCCGCCCCTCCCGGTCCATGAGTCCCGCCCAGCGGTAGGCCACCCAGGTCTTGCCGCTACCGGTGGGGGCGGACAGGATGGCATCCCTTCCCCCTATGGCGTGGCAGGCCTCCTCCTGCCACGGATAGAACAGGCCCCCACCTTCCCCAGGGGAGCCTTGAAACTCCAGATCCTCTTCCCTGTCGGGCCGTCTCACCTTGGCTGATCCACCCTTCCGTACCTGTCGTAGGCCCCGGGCTCTATGTCGTAGGCCATCACGGGGATTATCCGCCGCTCCCCCGTCACCACCGTGGGCCAGTCGCCGATGCGGAAAGCTCCCATGTGGCGGTAGAACCCCTCGGCGAAGGGGTCCGACAGGATCCAAACCCACTTGGCCCCCGCCCGGGCCGCCTCCCTCACCGCGTGTTCGAAGAGCCGGCGGCCAAGGCCTAGCCCCATGTGGGGGGGATCCACCCACATGTGATCCAGCTCGCATCGGCCCTGATCCCACAAAAGAGACGAGAAGCCCACCGGGTACCCGGACCCGTCGCAGGCCACGAAGACCCGGTTGCTCGATATGTAATCCTCCGTCACCGTCAGCGGCCCCGCCCACTGGTCTATGGTGGCGGGGTCGTAACCCCAGTGGGCCTTGGCGGCGTAGGCTATCTGGGTCAGGCGCCCCGCGTCGGCCGGGACCCCGTCCCTTATCTCGAACGTGTCTGACCGGGACAAACCATCACCTCCCAAGATAAATGGTCACCTGTAGGGGCCGAAGGTAACCTCCCCGTCCTCCCCCAGGTAGAAGGACACGTACCTCATGGGCTCCATCACGTACCTCTTGACCCCTGAGACCTCCACCACCACCCCGGGGTGCACCTCCCCCCGGACCTTCACCAGCCCGTTCTGGGCGGAGGACCTGAGCATCTCCTCCAACACAGCTATCCGGGCCTTGATCTCCCCCTCCTGTCTCTTGAGGCCTTCGTAGAGGGCCATCACCTTGCCTATCCGCTCCCGCACATCCTCCCGCAGGGAGCTCAGGTCCTTGACCCGGTCGGACACGGCCCTCACCAGGTTCTCCGCCCTCATTATGGAGGCCACCACGTCCCGGAGCTCCCCCTTGAGCCTCTCCAGCTGGGCCTGGACCCGGAAGCTGGTCCCCACCGCCAGCAGGGTCTTAACTTCCGCTGGGCTACCGGCGGAGGTGACGTCCACCGTGGACAGGGCGATCACCACCCCCCCCATCACCCCCCGGTTGCCCTTGACGGTGACCCGGTCGCCGGAGCTTATCTTGCCGTTCAGGGAGTACCTCTCCACCGTCACCGGCCCATCGGATATTACCCGGCCGTGCTCCAGGTGGTGAAGGAGAACGCTACCCATCGCCTCAACAGAGGCCCTCTCCCCAACCACGCCCCCGTGGACCACGCAGTCCCTGCCGCATTGGATCGATGCGTTGAAGACCCCCCCGAAGACCTCCAGGTCCACGCCGGCCACCACCGAGAACCCCTCGGAGACGTTTCCCCGGACCACGATGCTGCCGTCGAACCGGACGTTCCCGGTGGAGACCCCCACGTCACCCCGGACCTCGAAGACCGGGTCCACCCGAAGCGTCCGGCCATCCAGCACCGGCTGCCCCTCCCGGGAGGCCACGTAGGTCCTCGCGTCCTCCAGGATCGATACCCCAGGACCGGGAAACAGGGACACGTCCTTGGGATCCTCAACGGGGATCTCCTCCCCATAAACGTCAACGCCGTTCCTGCCCGGCTTGGGGGGATGGAAGATCGCCAGGCGATCCCCGGAGCGCACCGCCCTTACCTTCACCACCTTGCGGAGATGAAGGGGCAGGTCCTGGTCCTCATCCAGGCTCTCCTCCATGCTCAAGGGGAAGAGGATCTCCACCCGCCCCTCCTCGGAGGGCACCGGCGGGGTCCCCCGGGCCACCACGACATCCTTGACCACCTGGCCGGAGTTGCACCGGTCCACCGCGGAGGCTATCTCCTCGGTCAGGAGCCCCCTCAACCCCTCGGAGGATAGCCGATCCACCAGCACCAGCCAGTCCAGGGGGCTACCGCCGTTCAAGGGGGGGAAAAGGTCCAGCCGGGCGGACATGCGGTCCCTAGAGACCTCCAGCCGGTAGCTGGCGTCCACCACGTCCCGCCCAAGCTCCATGCCGGACAGGCGGCGGTCCATGTCGGCGATGAACCTCTCCAGGTTCTCGGCGAACAGCTCCTCCCTGCTCCTGTCCCGGTCGTCGCCTTGGCTCAACTGGCTCACCCCCTCCGCTTGTGAAACCCCGATTCAAGCTATAACGAGCTCAATCGTAAATATATCAAAAGGGGCGGAGGACCGCCCCCGCCCCTGGACCGGATCAGTCGCTGTAGTCCCCGTTGGAGCTCTTGGTGGAGTTGGGGGCCTTCTCGGGGCCGAAGTCCGCCCGACAGCCCAGGACCTTCCTCTCCGGCGAGGCGTTGTGATCCCTCCGGCGGAGGGCTATCTCCATCACCTTCTCGGCGGTGCCCTCGGCGCCGAAGGCCTTCATGAACCGCTCGGCCCACCAGGCGACCTCGTCAACTATCCTGTCCCGGATATCCTCCGACTCCTCCATGATGGCGTCGTGGAAGGGCAGGTTCAGCTTCTTGTAGTCCCCGCTCTTGCGGCTCATCCCCTTGGAGTCGCACCATTCCACCATCCTGTCCCAGAGGGCCTTGCTGACCCCCCGGGAGGGGTCCTTTACGTAGGATCCGTCCCGGATGACCGCGTTCCCCGTGTCGGGGTCCATCTCCAGGCCGAAGACCACGTTCTGGAAGAGGGTGGCCACGTTGCCCTTCCTTATGCCGTAGCTCCTGAAGGCCTTTACCTTGTCGAGGGGGGTGCCGGAGATGCCGTGCTGGGCTATGGCCACCCCGTAGGGGGCTATGGCGTCCGCGATCTCCTTGGTGCGCCCCAGGTCTATGCCCTCCACCACCCCGGCGGAGGAGTCGTAGGTGCCGTGGAGGCTCCCGTTGGATATGGCCAGGTAGTCGGGGAAGACACCCCAGGCGTTGAGCCCCCCGATGAAGTAGAGGGCCTCCTCCACGGTGGAGAGCTCACCCGCCCCCTTTATCTCCCCCACCTCAACCTCCAGGCCCAGGCCCGAGGGGATCCAGTCCGCCAGGTCCCGGGTGGCGCACAGGTTCTGGTAGTCCGGCAGGTGGGATGCGTCCAGCGCCACGGAGGTGAAGCCCCGGGATATGATGTGCTGAAGGTGGGACACCCCCTTGAGGACGTCCTCCTCCCCCTTTATGCCGTAGTGGTCCACGTGGAGGGCGAAGACCACCCCATGCCCCAGCTCCGCGGAGTAGCGGGCCGCGTACTCCGGTATGTTCTCGTAGTTGGCCCCGCAGTAGGTGGACTCCGACTTGGCCAGCTCTATGTAGACCGCGGCGGAGCAGCGCTTGGCCGCCTTGAGGACCCCCTTGATCACCAGGGCGTTCCTGGCGTTGGCCGCCAGGGCGATGGCCCCCGCCTCACCCATGGCGCCCGCCACGTCCCGGCCGCTCACCAACGCCACGTCCTCGCCGCCGAATCGGGCCTGAACGTTAAGGGGCCTGCGCCTCATTAGCTCCCGGTAGGAGCCGCTGTTCACGTCCAACATGAAACCCACTCTCCTTCCTCTCTCGGCCCGGTGGCCGACTTACCTTAGGTTTATTTTAATCCAAAGGAAGCCCAAGCGCCAGCCGGGTGTGCTCTGTGGGGTTCCCCTCCCGGTCCCATCCCATCAGGTGGTAGAACATCTCCAGAGCCCGCCGGTACTCCCCCGGGTCTATGGGGCGCCCCTCGAAGGGCCCGTGGGGAAGGGGCTGGTGCATCCTAAGGGGCAGGCTGTCGTCCTCCGCCCCCTGACCCAGCCGGCGGTTCAGGATCCGGGCGGCGCAGTGTCCCCGGTGCCCCATCTTGGATATCTCTATCAGCGACGTCCTCCAGCCGGTCATGGCGCTCACCAGGTCCGGTATCCGCTCCAGGGGGAAGTAGCTCCTGGGGGCGAAGACGAAGTAGCACCCCCCCAGGTGGTTTATGGCCCCCCATATCTTCCACAGCTCCCCCATGGCGGCCACCTTCGACGGGGCGAAGCCGGTGAGGTCCATGCTCTCCAGGATGCCCAGGGGCTTCACCGCCTCACAGGCGAAGGACTCCGGGTTGGTGAAGAGGGTGTCGTAGGGCACCTGCAGGTGGTCCGCCCCGGAGGCGGCCACCCCGTACCCCAGGGCCACCCCCACCTTCCCCCTTGGGTCGTGCATGGCCATCTCCTGGCCCTTTATGGTGAGGCAGAACCGGGAGCTACCCTTGCCCAGCCTCTTGGCGGCCCGATGGGTCCCCTCCGCCAGCAGGTCCCCTACCCCGGTCCGGGAGGCAATCATGGGGATCAGCCTGAGCATCCCCTCCGGGTCGCCGAAGCCGGACACCACCGCGTCCCCCGGGTCCACAAGCCCCTCCTCCACGCACTCCATGAGCCAGGCGATGGACATGCCGCAGGATATGGTGTCCAGCCCCAGCCGGTTGCAGAGCTCGTGGGCCTTGAGGATCGCCTCCAGGTCGTCCACCCCGCAGAGGGACCCGAAGGATGCCAAAGTCTCGTACTCGGGCCCCCCGTAGCGGCTGTCCGCCCCGTACCGGCCTCCCCCCGCAACCCGCTTGCACCGGACCGCGCAGGCGAAGCACCCGCCCCGGTCGATCAGGTACCGGTCCGTCAGCGCCTCGTGGCCTATGGCCTGGGCCCCCTCGAAGATCCCCTCCCGGAAGTTGCGGGTGGGGAGCATCCCCATGGAGTTGAGCCCCATCAGCGTGGCGGAGGTGCCGTACCGGTGGAGCCCCATGGCCCCCGGGTGATCCCGCCAGCCGGCGAAGAGCCGCTGTAGCTCCGACAGGAGCTGCCGGTCCTGCACCGGGAGCGCCCTGGGGGAGGGGCACGCCACCGCCTTCACGTTCTTGGAGGCCATCACCGCCCCCAGCCCGGAGCGGCCGTTAACGTGGTGCAGGTCGTTGACGATGCAGGCGAACCGCACCAGGGCCTCCGCCGCGGGGCCCACCACCACGGCGGTGCAGTCCCCGTGGCGATCCCGGAGGCGGTCCATCACCTCCCCGGTCTCCATCCCCGCCATGGCCGGATCGGGGATCACGGACACCTGGCGGTCCTGGACCCACAGGTAGCAGGTCTCATCCGCCCTGCCGGTGAGGACCAGGGAGTCCACCCCCTGGGATCGGATGCCGGGGCCGAAGAAGCCCCCCGCCTCGCTCTCCCCGTAGCCCATGGTGAGGGGGCTCCTGGCGTAGGCCCCGTAGCGGCACATGCCGTGAAAGGGCATGCCGGTCAGAAGCCCCGCCGCCAGGATGAGCACGTTCTGGGGACCCAAGGGGTCCACCGATGGGCCGATCCGGTCCAGTAGGACCGGTAGCGCCAGCCCCTTGCCGCCACCCCATCGACGCACCTCCACCGGGTCCACATCCTCCCGCTCCACCCGGCGGGAGGACAGGTCCACGTGAAAACGGGTCAGAATCACCTTAACTTCACCCCCGTCTAGAAGGATGTCTCACGCACTCCACCACGTGGTCGTCCACCACGCCCAGGGCCTGCATGAGCGAATAGCAGACCACGGGGCCCACGAAGGAGAAGCCCAGCCCCCTTAGTCGCCTGGACAGGTCCTCCGACTCGGGGGTGCTGGGGGGCAGCGCCTCCCCCAGCCTTCGCCGGTTCACCCGGGTCTCACCACCAAAGGGGGACCAGACCAGGTCCGACAGGCGGAGCCCCCGGTCCCACAGGTCCAGGAGGGTCCGTGCGTTCCGCACCACCCCCCTCACCTTGGAAACGCACCGGATCATCCCCTCCGCCCGGAGGGCGGCGGATATCTCCCCCTCCCCCCATGAGGCCAGGGCCTCCGGATCGAAGCCCAGGAGGGCCGCACGGAGGTGCCGTCGACGCCGGAGGACGAGCAGCCAGGACAGACCGCACTGGAAGGTCTCCAGGCACAGGTGCTCGAAGACCTTAAGCTCATCCCTCTCCGGCACCCCCCACTCCAGGTCGTGGTAGGCCACGTAGAGGGGGTCCTTGAGGCACCAGGGGCAGCGGATCGGGCCCTCAGCCAATGGTCCTGGCCACCCCGGTCCTCACCGCCGCCTCCGCCACCGCCCGGGCCACCGCGGGCACCACCCTAGGATCCAGCGCATCGGGGATGACCCGGTCCCTTTCGACCTCTGAGGCGATCACGTCCCTTATGGCCCTTGCGGCGGCCAGCTTCATCTCCATGTTTATCTCCCGGGCCCGGACCGACAGGGCCCCCTTGAAGATCCCCGGGAAGCCCAGGCAGTTGTTCACCTGGTTGGGGAAGTCGCTCCTGCCGGTGGCCACCACGAAGGCCCCGGCGGACAGCGCCTCCTCAGGGAAGATCTCCGGCACAGGGTTAGCCATGGCGAAGACGATAGGGTCCTTGGCCATGGAGGAAACCATCTCCCGGGTGAGTATCCCCCCCTTGGAGACCCCGATGAACACCTGGGCCCCCGAAAGGGCCTCCGCCAGGCCCCCCTTGACCCTCCTAGGGTTGGTGAGCCCCGCCAGCTCCCGCTGGCGGTCCGATAGCCTCGGGTCATCCCGGTCCATTACCCCGTAGCGGTCGCAGAGCACCAGGTCCCGACAGCCCAGGTGGATCAGCATCTCCGCGATGGAGGACCCGGCGGCCCCTATGCCGTTCATCACCACCCGGCAGTCCTCCAGGGGGCGGCCCAGGAGCTCCAGGGCGTTCATCAGCGCCGCGGCCACCACCACCGCGGTCCCGTGCTGGTCATCGTGGAAGACCGGAATGTCCAGCCTCTCCTGAAGCTTGCGCTCTATCTCGAAGCACCGGGGGGCCGCTATGTCCTCCAGGTTTATCCCGCCGAAGGAGACCGACACCTTGGCCACCGCATCCACGAACCGGTCCGGATCCCTCTCGTCCACGCAGAGGGGCACCGCATCCACCTGGGCGAAATGCTTGAACAGACAACACTTGCCCTCCATGACCGGCAGGGCCGCCAGGGGGCCTATGTCCCCAAGGCCAAGCACCGCACTGCCGTCGGTGACCACCGCCACCATGTTCCCCTTGGAGGTGAGCCGGTAGGCCTCCGCCGGATCCGCCTCTATGGCCCTGCAGGGCTCCGCCACACCGGGGGTGTAAGCCAGGGCCAGGTCCTCCCGGGTCTCGATGGGCACCCGGCTCTCCACCGATATCTTGCCCCGGTGAGCCCGATGAAGCTCCAGGGACCTCTGGTAAACGTCGCTCATGGGATCACTCCTTTCACCCTAAAAGTAAACTAACCGGGCGGGAAAATCAAATTCCGGATCCGTAACTTAGGGGTTATACTACATGCAAAGACGTCGGGGGGACTTGGGGCTTGCGGTTGGTTGACACCTACAGCTTGATTCTGGCCTTCATAGTGGTTCAGCTGGCGGCCCTGGGGGCTCTCGGGGCGGACCTGATGAAGGACCCGGAGAGGCGGGACCTGTCGTTCCTGTCCGGGCGGGTCCTTCAGATCATCGGTTGGACCATGATCTTCTACCGGGACGTGCTGCCCGATGGGCTGTCGGTCCTGGTGGGCAACTGTGCCATGTTCGCCGGCATATGCCTCGACTCCGCCTCCCTGGTGGCCATATCCGGCGGGGCCCCCAGGTATTTCCGTCGGATCTACCTGTCAGCGTGGCTTCTCTTCAGCGGGGCGGTGGCCCTGGAGCCATTAGGTCTCATATCCCGGGAGGCCATGTTCCTAGTGGGGACCCTGGTCCACGGGGCCCTCATGGTGGCAAGCGGCTGGTTCTTCGTGTCATGTCCCAGGTCATCTCCCCTGAGACGGGTGCTGACCGGCTTCTACCTGTCCATGGGGCTCGTCCTGGGGTTCAGGGCCGTGTGGCTCACCAGCATCTCCCGCTACGCCCTGTCAGATCCGGCGCTCCCCCAGGTGCTCTCCATCCTGGGGGCCTTCGCCATATCCACCGTCAGCGCCATATCCTACGGGCTCCTCAAGAAGGAGATGGCGTTACGACAGGTGAGGATCATGGCGGACCAGGACCCGCTGACCCACCTCTACAACCGGCGGGCCTTCACCCGGATTGGGGAGGACCTCTTCCGCCGGGCCAGGCAGGAGGGGACACCACTCTGGGCCATGATGATCGACATAGACCACTTCAAGTCCATCAACGACACCTTCGGGCACTCCGCGGGGGACGAGATAATAGCTGACCTGGCGTTCATCATGGCCAAGGTGCTACCCTGCCACCTCACCTGTCGATACGGCGGCGAGGAGTTCGGGGCGTTGCTCACCGGGCTGTCGGACCCGCAGGCACTGGAGACGGCGGAGATGATCCGGGCGGAGGCGGAGAGGGCCTCCGTCATGGGGATCTCCTACACGGTCAGCGTGGGTCTGGCCAAGCTGGAGGGGCAGAAGACCATGTACGCCCTCCTGGACGACGCGGACGCGGCCCTGTACCGGGCCAAGGGGCTCGGAAGGAACCGGGTGGAGGTCTTCCACCAGGATATGATCCCCCGGGAGAGGGACCTGGAGGCGGTGTCGGCGGACCAGGGGATCGGTGGCTAAGGATCGGTTTTGCTGGTACCATTGGTCCCACGACCCCAAGGGGTCCACAAGGAAGGACGTGATGAGATGGCTCTAAAGGCTCAGAAGGACGACACTGTGAAGGTGCACTACCTCGGCACCCTGGCGGACGGGACCGTGTTCGACTCCTCCGAGGGGAGGGACCCCCTGGAGTTCGTGGTGGGCTCCGGGTCGGTCATCGAGGGTTTCGACCGGGCGGTGATCGACATGGAGGAGGGGCAGAGCAAGGAGGTCACCATCCCCAGTGACAGGGCCTACGGCCCATGGAGCCAGGAGCTGGTCTTCAGCCTTGACCGGGAGGCCTTCCCCTTCGAGCCCCAGGAGGGGATGGTGGTCCGGCTCTCGCTCCCCTCCGGGGAGGACATGGCCGCCACGGTCTGCGCCGTGGAGGACCAGACGGTGACGCTGGACGCCAACCACCCGCTGGCGGGTAAGGACCTAACCTTCAAGATCACCCTGGTGGGGATCCAGAGGTCCTAGGGAGGGAGCAGGCGTTGCCCTACGTGGACTTCCTGGCCATAGCCCAGGCCAGGTACAGCCTGAGGCGCTACGACCCCCGGCCGGTGCCCCGGGAGGTGCTGGAGCGGTGCCTGGAGGCCGCCCGGCTGGCCCCCTCGGCCTGCAACGGACAGCCCTGGCGGTTCTTCGTGGCGGATCGGGAGCCCATGAGGGGGCGCCTGGCGGAGGCCGCCTTCGGGGGGCCCTACAGGATGAACTCCTTCGCCGCCAAGGCGCCGGTGCTGGTGGTGGTGGTCTCTACCCCCCTGCCCTGGACCGCCCGGATCGGTCAGTTCATCGGCGGCGTCCCCTTCGCCCCCTGCGACGCGGCGGTGGCCACCGAACACCTTATCCTCCAGGGGGCCAGCGAGGGGGTGGGCAGTTGCTGGCTCGGGTTCTTCAACTTCAAGGCGGTCGGGTCCCTGCTGAACCTCCCCGGGGACCTGAGGCCCCTCTTTATGGTGGCCATGGGGTACCCCCCGGAGGGGCTCGGGGTGCCCGAGCGGGTCCGTAGGCCCGCGGAGGAGGTCTGGACTTTCCTCCAAGAGTAGGGAACGGAAGGGGAGGGGGCCGAGGGTCCCTTCCCCTTCCGTCATCTTGGATCAGCGAAACTGGGTCCAGTAGATTGCCCCGTGGACCAGCCCCCCGATGACCCCCAGGATCCCAAGGGCCCGGTGGAGCCTAAGAATGCGCCGGGGATCCACCAGCCTCCTCAGGATCGCCCCCCCGAGGCCGGTCACCGCCGCCCCCAAGAGCCCCAAGAGGGCGAGCAGCCCCGACAGGCGAAAGAGCAGGTACAAGGCGATCACCTCCGATTGATCCCGGGACACGCCGGGTGCGTTTGGATTAGGATAGCTGAAGGGGTGATGGGGTGAAAACACTGCACCGGTTCCTGATTCTCTTGGCATTGATTGGGACCCCGTTGGGCTGGCTGGTCATGGCCCCCAGGGGGTCAATTCAGGTGGAGAGGCCGGAGATGACCCCCCCGGGGGAGCTACCGCCGCCCCCGGTCTCCCGAATTCAGGTGCCCATCTGGGTCTCAATGGAGGACCTGAGGTCTCTGGCCGACCGGGGGATACCGTCCGAGATGACCGGCTCCGGCCCCATCCGGGAGGGGGCCTTCCGGGGGATCGGCCGCTACAGGGTGCAGCGTCAGGGGGACGTGGCGGTGATAGCCCGGGATGGGCGCCTTACCCTATCGGTCCCCGCCCGGTTCCAGGCCCAGGTGACCGGCTCCGGGGAGGTGCTGGGGATATCCATCCCGGTCTCCGTGTCCGCCCAGGGCTCCCCGGTGATAGGCCTATCCACCAGGCCCCGGGTGGACCGGGACTGGCGGGTGGCACCGGATCTCAAGGTTTGGGTCCAGTGGCGGGAGCCCCCCAGGGCGGAGATCCTGGGGGTGTCCATGACGTTCCAGGGGGCGGCGGACCGGTTCGTGGAGGACACGGTCCGCCGGAGACGGGGGGAGATGGAGGCCTGGATCGACCGGGAGCTGGGACTCAAGGGGCTGATTGAGGAACGGTGGCGGGAGCTCCAGGAGCCGGTGGCCCTTTCGGAGGATCCCCCGCTGTGGCTTATGGTGTCTCCCCTTTCCATCCGGGTACCGCCGGTGGAGGTGACCCCCCGGGGGGTCCTGCTGGACGTTACGATTGGGGCCCGGGTGGGGATCACCACCGATCTCCCCGCCTCCCGGGACCTGACCCCACTGCCCTCCCCGGAGGAGGGGGGATCCGATGGGGGCGGGTTCAGGATCCAGGCGGCGGCCACGCTTGGGTACCAGGCCATGAACCGGATCCTCAACCGGGAGCTGGCGGGCAGGTCCATCCCCCTGGGGGGCCGCGGGAGCGTAAAGATAAGTGGGGTGGAGGTGCGCCCCAACGGGGAGGCCCTCACCCTGGCGGTCCAGCTGGAGGCGTCGGAGGGGCCATGGTTCCTCCCCCGCCGCATCCAGGGGACCGGGTACGTCACCGGCGTCCCCCGGTGGGACCGGGAGAGCCGCACCATCCGGATCGAGGAGGTGGACTTCGACCCGGGCACCATCCGGGGGCTGGCCCGGGCGGCCAGCTGGGTGATCCGGCCGGAGCTGCTCAAGGCCCTGGAGGCGTCCGCGGTCTTCCCCATGGGGGAGAGGCTGGAGGAGCTGGAGCGGTCCCTGGACGCCATGTTGAGGGACCGCTCCATCGGGGGGGAGGTTCGCATCGACGGGTCCGTGAGGCGGGTGACGCTGGACTCCGTCTCGGTGACCCGCGATGGGTTGGTCCTGCTCCTGATGCTGGAGGGGGACGCCACGCTACGGTGGGTCCCTCGATGATCCCTAGGAGCCCTTGGCCATCCTCTGGGCCTCCCTTATGACATCGTACATTGAGTCGTCCCCCCGGACGAACCCGTCGATCCCCAGGGCCCTCATGGCCCCGCCGCACCGTGGGTCCTGGGTGGACAGGGACAGCAACGCACCGGAGGCCCGGGAGATCTCCTCTTCCGGGGAGTCGGCCCGCACCGCCACCGCGTCCTTGGGGATGTCATCGGTGGTGGCCACGATGGCCAGCTCCGAAAGGTTCATCTTCTTGGCCGCCGCGTCCCAGGCGTCGGTGTAGGTGGCCCCAGCATCCACCTCCCCGGCCAGCACCGCCTCGATCACCCGGTCGTGGGTGCCCAGGAACGCCACGTCCCCCAGGTCCCGGTCGGGGTTGAGGCCGGACTTGGCCATGAGCACCCGGGGGTAGAGGTAGCCGGAGCCGCTGGCCCGGTCCACGAAGGCGAACCTCCTTCCCCTGAGGTCCCCTATGGAGCCTATGCCCGAGTCCTTCCTGGCTATTATCAGCCCCCGGTAGGAGGGCTTGCCCTTGACCTTGGGGATCCCCAGCACCCTCATGGGGACCTTCTCGGCGGCCACCACGTATGCCAGGGGGGAGAACCAGGCCACCTGGAGGCGCCCATCCCGCAGGGCCTCTCCCAGGGAGCCGTAGTCGGAGGATACGAAGAGCCGGCAGCGCTTGCCCATCCGGTCCGCCAGGGCCTCCACGATGGGGCCGTAGGAGTCCCTTATTTCCTCCGGGGAGGTGAAGGGGGTGAAGCCCACCCACAGTTCATCCTGGGGCCTTACCTGAGCGCAACGGCCCTGAAGGGTCTCCACCAGGGCCACCAGGGACCTCAACCCATCCCTAAGGCGCTTGGCAGACTGGGCCTCCTTGGTCAGGAGCCGATCCATCTGGGCGGTGGTGGACCAGGCCTCCAGGGCCTCCTGGGACATGGAGGCGGTCTTCTGGGCCACCTCCTCCGCCAGCTTGGACTGGCGGAGCACCATCTGGGCCATCTCCTTGAGGCGTCCCCCCATCTCGAGCGCCGCCCTCCCCGCCTCCTCCACCGATGAGGAGGTGGTCCTGAGGGCCGAGCTTCCCTGGCTCAGCCCGTCCCGGGTGCCCTCCAGCGCCCGGGTCACCTCCGCCAGCTTTGACTTCAGGTCCCCCATGGAGGCATCTATCCGTCGGGCTATGTCCTGGGTGGAGAGGGCCAGGTTCCCCACCTCCTGGGCCACCACCGAGAAGCCCCTGCCCGCCTCCCCCGCCCGGGCGGCCTCTATGGCGGCGTTCAGGGCCAGCATCTGGGTCTGCCGGGTCACCTTGCCTATCTGGGACAGAAGGCCGCTCACCTGCTCCGCCGCCTGGACAAGGCCGGAGAGGAGCTCCTGGTTGGCCCGGGAGGAGGCCTCCATGGCCTCCAGGAAGCGCTGCATCTGGGACATCTCCCCCAGGGCGCCGCCGATGAGGTCCTTGGACCTGGCCTCCGCCTGGGAGGCCTCCACAGAGAAGGCCTCCAGCCGCTTCAGCTCCTCCGAAAGGCCCATCACGTCCCCGGAGACCTCCCCCATACGTTTGGACAGGGAGGACACCCGGTCCCGGATGGACAGGACCCCCTGGCGCAGCTCCTCCGCCGCCTTGCCCTGAAGGGCCCCGTCGGAGAAGGACTGCTGGGCCTTTATCCCCACGCTCTCGATCGCGTCCAGCAGAAGGGAAGACGTGGAATCCACTTGTGACCTCATGCGGCAAAACCTCCCGCCCCCCAGGGGCCAATTGGTGTCCCTCTCTGGCTCTCTCCGGGCATAGGTCTCGGGAGAAATTCTAATTCAACCTACCGTGGGGTTCAATCCGGAATTCAGCACGGGGGTATTTACTTCCCGCCCCGGGGGGTGTAATATCTACCAAAAAGATAGAGATGGGGTGGTCCCCATTGGGGTCAACCAGAAGACCCAGTACGCTCTGAGGGCCCTATATGAGCTATCGGTTCAATACCGGGCGGGGCCAGTGAAGATAGCCCGCATAGCGGAGGCCCAACGGATACCCAGGAAGTTCCTGGAGGTGATCCTGTCGGAGCTGAAGGCCATGGGCTACGTGGAGTCCCTCCGGGGGCGGGAGGGGGGCTACGTGCTGGCCCGTCCACCCTGGGAGATATCCATCGGGGACGTGATCAGGGACGTGCAGGGGCCCCTCTCGCCGGTGGATTGTCTCATAGGGCGGGGGGGTTGCAGGCTCTCGGGCCAGTGCAGCTTCAGGCCTCTTTGGGCTAGGGCTGCCAGGGCCCTGGAGGAGGTCTACGACGGCACCACCTTCCAGGACCTGGTGGATGGGATAACAGCAGAGGAGGTAAGCGAAGATGAGTAGGCGGGTCTACATGGATCACTCGGCCACCACCCCGGTGGATCCCAAGGTGGTGGAGGCCATGGTGCCCTTCTTCACCGAGCACTACGGGAACCCCAACAGCCTGCATGGCTGGGGGAAGGAGGCCCGATCCGCCATGGACCGGGCGAGGGGTCAGGTGGCGTCCCTAATAGGGGCGGAGCCCAAGGAGATCATATTCACCGGCGGCGGGAGCGAGGCGGACAACCTGGCCATAAAGGGCGCCGCCTGGGCCATGAGGGACCGGGGCAGGCACATAATAACCAGCGCCATAGAGCACCACGCGGTGCTGGACGCCTTCAAGTGGCTGGGCAAGAACGGGTTCGAGGTGACGGTGCTGCCCGTGGACCGGGAGGGGCTGGTCTCCCCCGAGGACCTGAGGGGGGCCATAAGGCCTGACACCACCCTGGTGTCCATCATGTTCGCCAACAACGAGATCGGCACCGTCCAGCCCATCGGGGAGCTG
This sequence comes from Thermanaerovibrio acidaminovorans DSM 6589, assembly GCF_000024905.1. Lineage (NCBI taxonomy): Bacteria > Thermotogati > Synergistota > Synergistia > Synergistales > Synergistaceae > Thermanaerovibrio > Thermanaerovibrio acidaminovorans. Next base: position 228,022 of record NC_013522.1, on the reverse strand, counting down.
GGGGGGATCTGCCGGGAGCGGGGGGTGCTCTTCCACACCGACGGGGTCCAGGCGGCGGGTCACATGCCACTGGACGTCCGGTCCTTGCCGGTGGACATGCTGACCATGGCGGCCCACAAGATGTACGGTCCCAAGGGGATAGGGGCCCTGTACGTCCGGAGGGGCATAAAGCTCACCCCCCTGATCCACGGGGGAGGCCAGGAGTTCGGCCTCAGGTCCGGCACGGAGAACGTGCCTTTGGTGGTGGGCTTCGGCATGGCGGCGGAGATGGCGGCTGAGAGGCTCTCAAAGGGGGAGCACGAGCGGGAGGCCCAGCTCCGGGACCGGCTTATCGAGGGGGTGCTCTCGTCGGTGGAGGACTCCTTCGTCACCGGAAGCAGGACCCATCGACTGCCCTTTCACGCCAGCTTCTGCATCCCCCGGGTGGAAGGGGAGGCCATGGTGTTGCGGCTGGACTTCGCCGGGGTGGCGGCCTCCAGCGGGTCCGCCTGCACCTCCGGCAGCCTTGACCCCAGCCACGTGCTATTGTCCATAGGGCTCCCCCACGAGCTGGCCCACGGGTCGCTGCGGCTCACCCTTGGGAAGGACACCACCCAGGAGGACGTGGATCACGTGCTGTCGGTCCTTCCCCCCATAATAAAGACCCTAAGGGACATGTCCCCCTACAAGAAGGCGTAAGGAGATGATCTGTCATGGCCTATAGCGAGAAGGTGGTCCAGTACTTCATGAACCCGGTGAACGTGGGGGAGCTGCCCGACCCGGATGGGGTGGGGGAGGTGGGGAACCCCAAGTGCGGGGACGTGATGAAGATATACCTCCGGATAAGGGATGGTAAGATAGAGGACGTAAGGTTCCAGACCTTCGGCTGCGCCGCCGCCATCGCCACCAGCTCCATGGTGACCGAGATGGTGAAGGGCAAGACCATCGATGAGGCCCTCAATGTGACCAACAAGGACGTGGCGGAGGCCCTGGGGGGCCTGCCACCGGAGAAGGTCCACTGCTCCCTCCTGGCGGAGCAGGGCATAAGGGCCGCCATCGAGGACTACCTGAGGCGCCAGCGGGGTGAGTCTCCGGAGCCCACGGGGGGGAGCTGCTTCTCCCACCACGAAGACGAGGAGGGGATGGAGAGCCGTGCCGCGGACTGAGGGGAGGGTCACGGCGGTCTGCTTGTCCGAATCCAAGGGGACCGTCAAACACCGGGTGGACCAGGCCCGGATCCTGGAGGGGTTCGGCCTGGAGGGGGACGCCCACGGGGGTGACTGGCACCGACAGGTGAGCCTGCTGGCCCAGGAGGACATCGACATGATGGCAGAAAAGCTGTCCAGCATAGTGAACGGCAGCTTCGGGGAGAACATTGGGGTGAGCGGCATAGACCTGTCTTCGCTGCCCATCGGCACCAGGATCCAGGTTGGGGAGGCGCTGCTGGAGGTTACCCAGATAGGCAAGGAGTGCCACACCCGGTGCCAGATCTACCACACCACCGGGGACTGCATAATGCCCCGGAGGGGGATCTTCTGCCGGGTGCTCCGGTCCGGGCTGGTGCGCACCGGCGACCCGGTCACGGTCCTAGACTGAGGGTCCGGGAAGGGTTCGAGGGGGGCCATGGCCACCCTCGAACCCTTCCCTTAGATCCGACGACGGCTCTCTACTGGGCGTCCATCTCCCTGAGCGCCCGGCGGCTGACCTTGCCGGTGCTGGAGATGGGCAGCTCCGGCAGGATCACCACCTTGCGGGGCACCTTGAAGTGGGGCAGCTTATCCTTGGCGAAGTCGATGATGTCCCTCGGCGAGGCGGAGGCCCCCTCCTTCAGCACCACGAAGGCCTTTACAACCTCACCGGTCATGCTGTTCCTCTCCCCCACCGCCACCGCGGCGGCCACCGCCGGGTGCTCCAGGAGGCATAGCTCCACCTCCTGGGGGTAGACGTTGAAGCCCCCAACGATGATTATGTCCGTGGCCCTGTCCAGGATGGTAACGTAGCCGTCCGGGTCGATCCGGACCACGTCGCCGGTGTTGAACCAGCCGTCCCTGAACCGGGCCTGGGTGTTCTCCCGGTCCCTGAAGTAGCCGGCGGTCACCGACGGTCCCTTGACCCACAGGACCCCCTCGCTCCCATCCTCCAGGAGGTTGTCGTTCAGGTCCCTTATCTGCCACTCGTAGCCCTTTACTATGGGGCCCACGGTGCCCAGCCGGCGCTTATCGTAGCTTCGGTTCACCGCCACCACAGGAGAGCACTCGGTTAGCCCGTATCCCTCCAGGATGGGGGCCCCCAGCAGCTCGCCGCACCGGCGGTCCATCTCCACGTTCAGCTTGTCCCCCCCGGAGATGACGAAGTTGACCCCCCGAGGCCGCTCACCACCCCTGGCCACGGAGCCCACCAGCATGGATATCATGGTGGGGACCGCGATTATCCCCGTGACAGCCGCCGCGTTGATGGCGGCCAGCGCCTGATCCGGGGGGATGAAGGAGGGAATGATGGCCTGGGATATCTCACCGATGAGGGGCAACATCCCCGCCACGCTGTAGCCCAGGGTGTGGAAGTTGGGAAGGGCGTTCAGGAGCACCTCCCCGGGGCGGAGGAACTCCACGTGATCTATCACGGCGGTCACGTTGCTCATTATGTTCCGGTGGGATATGGGGACCGCCTTCGGGAGGCCGGTGGTGCCCGAGGTGCTGAAGATCACCGCCACGTCCGGCAGGTCCAGCTGGGAGGCCCCCCGGCCGGTGAAGGGCCGCAAGGGCCCCTCCAGGCCACAGGGGGACGAGGGTATCCCCGCCTGCTTGAGCCCCTCCCCTATCTCCGGCCGGTCCTCCATGAAGGCCACCCCGTGGAGGTCCAGCATCGATATGAGCCTCATGAGCCCCTCGAAGCCGGACCGGAGGTTCAGGGGGGCCACCGCCCCGCCCAGGCTCCAGGCCGCTATGGAAAGGGCCAACACCATGGGGCAGTTGGGCATCATGAGCCCCAGCCTCATACCCTCCCGGAAACCCGATTCCTCCAGGGTCCTCCTGGAATGGACCACCAGGTCCGCCAGGTCCCGCCTGGTCCTCCACTGGCCCTTCCACCAGTAACAGTTGGTCCCCGGGGACTCCTCAAGCTTGCCCTTCAGGAACTTCTCCAAACGATCCATGGACTCTCCCCTCTCGCATCTTCTACAAACGGCATTTTTTAATTATAGCATCTTCAGCGGCCCCTCACCCATATCCTCCGCTGGAAGGCGGGGCCCCGGTCGCCCACGTATATGAGCGCCATGGCCTTGCTGGAGGGGGCGTGGATCGATGGGTCTATGGTGAGGGTGGCGTGCACCAGCGGCACCGACCTGGTGTCCGCCAGCGCATACCTTATGCCCTCCGGCCGGTAGGAGGAGGCCCTGGATATGGCGTCCGCCGCCCACCGGACCCCGTCGTAGCTCAGCACCGCCGGGGCCACCAGATCCCGGGGCAGCTGCTCCTTGTACCTCTGGCGGTAGGCCACCACGAAGGGCTGGACGTACACGTCCCCGGGGGCCAAATCGTCCAGCCACCAGCTGTTGCGAAACGCCTCCAGGTGGGCCTCCCTGGGAAGCCCCAGCCCCACCAAAGGGCCCCTGAAGCGGAGCCTCAGGATCCTCGCCAGGTCCACCAGCCGGTGATCGAACACCAGGGCCACCACCGCCGAGTCCGACTCAGCCAGGGCCGCCTCGTCCAACACCCGCTGGAGCTGGTCCAGGGATCCCTGGGACACGTCGAACCGGTTGGCCACCTCCCCACCGGCGGCGGGGAAGGCGGACTCGAACCGGCGCTGGGCCTCCACGGACCTGGGGCTTCCACCGTCGAAGACCAGCAGGACCCGGCGCCGGTTCAGCCCCCTGGAGACCAGGTGGGCCAGGGACCTGCCCTCCACGTTGGGCCCCGCCAGGAGGGCGAACATGAAGGGGTTGGGCTTGTAGGGGCTAACCGCCGGCACCTTGGGATCCTTGGCGTCCAGCGCTATGACCGGCGTAAGGGTGGACTGGCTCCAATTCACCAGCTCCAGGGCCCCCGCGTCCCCCACCGCCGCCACCACCACGTGGGGCCTGGTCTTGGCCTTCATCCGGTCCGCCATCTCCGCCGCACCGGCCCCGTCGGGGGCGAAGGAGTCGAAGCCCAGGAGCCTCACCCGATAGCCCCTTATGCCCCCCTGAGCGTTAACCTGCTCCACCGCCAGCTGCCCGGCCCTCAGCATGGCCTGCCCCGCGGGGCCCCCAGGACCGGTCAGGGGGGCCATCAGGGTTATCCGGAACTCCCCCCCCTCGGGCCTCCGGTCCGCCAACATCCGGTAGACCCCGAACGACAGGGCGGCGAAGAACCACAGGAGCCCCATGACCGCCCACAAGATCTGGCTGGGAGAGAGCATTGGCCTCCGCCGGGGCACCCCCTCCAGGTCCACCACCCGCGACCGGGTCACCTCGGAGCTGGACCCGTAGTGGCGACGGGACAGCAACACCAGGCCGGAGGAGGCCCATCGGGCGGTCTCCGGGTCGATCCCGAACCGATCCACCATCGCGTCCGCCACCACCGCCCCCATGGGGGAGCTGAGGGGCATGGAGTAGCCCACCTCCCGGGCGGTCCGGACCGCCATCACGAAGGGGAAGAACCACTCCCGGCCTGCTCCCCACTCCCCCTCCAGCAGATGCTGAAGCCTGTCCGGGTCCTCCAACAGCTCCCGGCCGTACCTGTCCAATATCTCCCCTATCCGGTCTAGCGCCATCGACTGGTCCAAAGGATCTCCCCCATCTCCAAGCTTAAGTCCAATTTTATACCACCCGATAAAGGGACGGGAGCCGGGCCCCTAGAGGTGTGCAAATCTTTTGTTTTTCATATATACTTAAGTCCGGATAGAATCACACGGGGGACCTCCCCAGGGAGGAATCGGAAGTGAAGCATACCGCCAGCTACAGAAGGACAGTCCCAGTGGAGGAGATAGCGTCCTACCCGGACGCGGTGTTCGTCAAGAACATCTTCAGCTCCTCCGGAAGCGCCCTCTTGGTGCCCAACAAGGTCCCCATAGGGGAGATCCTGGGCAAGTTCAGGAACCCGGAGCGGCTAGTGTCGTCCCTCAAGGCGGAGGGGATAGACCAGGTGGAGCTGGAGTTCTCCCACCGGGTGGACAAGGGGGTCATGAGGGAGCTGCTCAAGCAGATCGACTCCTCCTTCGAGACCGTGGACCCCAAGGTGAGCCAGGAGGTGAGCGACACCCTGTCGGAGGTGTTCTCCAGGCTCACCATAGACCAAAAGTTCAACTTCCCCAAGGGGGAGGTGGACCGGCTGGGGAACATGCTGGGTGACGAGATCCGCAGGACCAACCAGATCCTCTACTCCCTGGCCTCGGCGGACCGGGCGGACAGCTACACCCACACCCACAGCCTCAACGTCTCGCTCCTGGCGGGATACCTGGCCAAGAGGCTCTGCGAGATCAACCGATGCCAGGAACCCGTGGTGGACAAGGCCATAAGGGCGGGGCTGCTCTTCGACCTGGGGAAGACCGCCATCCCCAAGGAGGTGCTGGACAAGTCGGAGCCCCTGTCCGACCAGGAGCGGGCGCTGATCCGCCAGCACCCCCTCCACAGCGAGCGGATCGCCCGGGAGTCGGGGGTGGACGACCCGGACATCCTGCTGGGCATAAGGCACCACCACGAGCGGTGGGACGGCTCCGGATACCCGGACGGCCTCACGGAAAAGGACATCCCCTTGATCGCCCGGATCCTGGCGGTGGCGGACACCTTCGACGCCATGACCAGTGACAGGTCCTACAAGCAGGCGGTCTCCGCCAAGGCGGCCTTCAACTTCGTCATGAGCGCCAACGAGACCCACTTCGACCCGGAGGTCTGCAAGGTGTTGCTCAGCGGCATGGGCATATATCCCCCGGGATCGGTGGTGGAGCTGTCGGACGGGACCATCGGAACCGTGGCGGCATCCACGGAGGGGAACCTGTTGCAGCCCAAGATAATGGTCAAGGAGCCCGACGGGACCACCAGGATAATCGAGCTCCACAAGGAGGTCCACCGGAAGCTGTTCATCAAGCGGGCGCTGGACGTCTAAGATCGATCGAGTCCGAGATCAAATCAAGCCCGGGGGCCCCATGGGCCCCCGGGCCGCATCCGGGCCTCAGCGGCGGCTGAAGGTACTCCGCATGATTAGCTCCCGATCCCTAACCGCCATGGAGCCGCGGCTCATCACGTGGACCGGCCGGAGGTCCTGGTCCACCACCAACAGGTCCCCGTCGAAGCCCTCCGCCACCGAACCCTTCCGGGGCAGCCGGTGGAAACGGGCGGGGGAAGAGGTGGCCACCGGGACCGCCCTCTCCAGCGGCACCCCTTCGGACAGGACCGAGTCCCGAACCTCCTCCCAAAGGGAGCCCACCCCTCCAACCGTCAGCCCACGCAGGTTACCCTCCGGGTCGAAGTCCGGCAGGCTACCCTGTCCGTCGGAGCTGAAGCAGATCCGCTCCACCGGCACCCCCGCATCCAGAAGCCGCCGCAATCCCAGGGAGCACTTCACCTCCCCCTCCGCCAGGAAGACCGGGGTGGTGCTGGTGGTGAGGTCCACCACCCCGCCCTCCAGGGCGTAGGCCACCGCCTCATCGAACAGCTTCGGGTTCCGGTTCACGTGGGTGGGGATGAACTGATCCACCGGTATCTCCGTCTCCCGGGCGGCCCGGCGGAGCATCTCCAACCCCCTGGGCCCGTCCCCCATGTGGACGTTCACCTTGCCGCCGAAGCCCTTGAGCATGCCCCCTACCCGGGCGGCGGCGGCCAGACGAACGAACTCCTCGAAGGAGGGCTGGCTGGACCGGTGGTCCGACAGAGCCACCTCCCCCACGCCGATCACCGCCTCCACCAGGGCTATGTCGGACCGGATGCTGCCCGTCAGGGTGGCCACCGGCAACTGGTAGGACCCCACCATGACCCAGGCGCTCATCCCCTCCGCCGCAAGCCCCCTGGACTTGGCCACCAGGGAGGCCACCGACCGGGTAACGTCGTCGGTCCCGAGTACCCCTATCACGGTGGTGACTCCGGACCTGAAGGCCTCCTCCACCGACAGCTCCGGAGTCCTGGTGGCGGGGCCACCCTCGCCGCCGCCCCCCAGGATGTGCACGTGGTTGTCGATCAGCCCCGGCAGGACCACGAGCCCCGAGACGTCCACCACCTCCAGGTCCGGCAGGCACACGCCCCCCAGATCCCCCACCGCCGCTATCCTCTCCCCCACGCAGAGCACATCGCATCTCCCCAGGGGCTCGGGGGAGAAGACATCCCCGCCTCTCAAAAGATAAGACCTCAAATCCGATCCTCCCTCCCAGGGGCCCTTCGGCCCCTCCGGTGTCTCTTCTCCCCTTCGAACATGTCCAGAAACAGGGCCTCCCGCCCTCCGAAGGCTATCCGGTAGCCCCGGGTGCTCCTCAGGTGCTCCTCCGCCGCCCGCCGGGCCCCCTCCGGATCCCGCCTCTCTATGGCGTCCACTATCCGCCGGTGCTCCAGGAGGCTCTGGGATCCCCCGTCCTCCGACGGGGGGAGGAAGTCGATCAGGGCGTGGACGTAAAGCTGGCTCCTCCAGTAGACCAGCTTGAAGGCCTTCATGAGGTAGCCGTTCCTCGCCATCCGGGCCACCGCCATGTGGAACTCGTCGTTGGCGGCGCAGTAGCCCTCCACGTCCCCCAAGTTGGCCAGGGCCTCCTCCTTGGCGTTGATGGCCCTAAGGCACCCTATGTCCTCCCCGGTGGCGGCCAGTGCCGCCTTCTGGGCCATGAAGCCCTCCAGCACCTCCCGGGCGGAGAAGACCTCCGTCATGTCCTCCCGGGTGAGCCTGGGTATCAGGTAGCCACGCCGCCCCTCCTCCCTCACCAGGACCCCGTCGGACACCAGGGCGGACAGGGCGTGCCGCACCGGCGTCCGGCTGAGCCCCAGCTCCTCCGCCAGGGCCGGCTCGGTGAGCCGGTCCCCCGGCAGGTACCGGCGGCTCACTATCCGGGACAGGACGTGGGATTCCACTTTCTGCATCGCCCCCAGTTGATCCTCCAACTGCCCCCCTCCCATCTATGGATCCAATATGCTATTATTGGATCCATTATAGCGGGCCATACGCCCAAATCAACCCCAGGGAGGGGGGAAGCGCTGCGGGGTGGGCGGACCTGAAAACCGAGAGAGGGGGATGTTCATGAGCGGACCGGAGTCTAAGAACAAGACCACTTGGATGCTGGACACGTACATCATAATCTTCCTTGTGGTGGCCTTCATGGCGGCGTTAACCTACGTGGTACCGGTGGGCAAGTTCGAGACCCACGAGATCAAGTACACCATGTCGGGGAAGGAGAAGACCCGGACGGTGCTAAAGCCCGAGTCCTTCACCATCGTGAAGGACGAATCTGGCAACCCGCTCAAGAAGGGGATAGCTCTCTTCGAGCCCGGCGGGGAGGTGGGCTTCCTCAACTACGTGTTCGAGGGGCTGGTGTCCGGGGACAAGTGGGGTTCCGCCGTGGGTGTGGTGGCCTTCATCCTGGTCATAGGCGGAGCCTTCGGGATCATACTGAGGACCGGAGCGGTGGAGAACGGCATAATGACCATCATAAGCAGGCTACAGGGGAAGGAGATCCTCCTCCTGCCGATCCTCTTCGTCCTCTTCTCCCTGGGCGGGGCGGTCTTCGGCATGGGGGAGGAGGCGATACCCTTCGTGATGATCCTCTGCCCCGTGTGCGTGGCCATGGGCTACGACTCCATAACCGCCATCCTGGTCTCCTACGTGGCCACCCAGATAGGGTTCGCCACCAGCTGGATGAACCCCTTCAGCGTGGCCATAGCCCAGGGGGTCAGCCAGATACCGGTCCTGTCCGCCGCGGGCTTCAGGATCGCCATGTGGAGCTTCTTCACCCTCTTCGGCATCGGGTACACGCTTCGCTACGCCAAGAAGGTAAAGGAGAACCCCACCTCCTCAATCTCCTACAAGACCGACGAGTTCTTCCGCAAGGACATATCGGAGCACAGCTCCAGGGGGGGCAACTTCACCCTGGGACACGGTCTGGTGGTGTTCACCGTGGCGCTGGGCATCGTGTGGGTCATCTGGGGCGTGGTTGAGGAGGGCTACTACATCCCGGAGATAGCCACCCAGTTCTTCGTAATGGGGCTGGTGGCGGGAATCATCGGGGTGGTCTTCAGACTGGAGGGCATGAAGGTCAACGACATAGCCGTCAGCTTCCGCAAGGGGGCGGAGGACCTGGTGGGGGCCGCCCTGGTGGTGGGCATGGCCAAGGGCATCGTGTTGGTCTTAGGCGGCACCGACCCATCCACCCCCACGGTGCTCAACACGGTGCTTCACTACGCCGGCGAGGCCTTCAAGGGGCTGCCCGCGGCGGTCTCCGCCTGGCTCATGTACATATTCCAGTCCTGCTTCAACTTCTTCGTGGTCTCCGGCTCCGGCCAGGCGGCGCTCACCATGCCCCTCATGGCGCCCCTGTCGGACATATTAGGAGTCTCACGCCAGGTGGCGGTGCTGGCCTTCCAGCTGGGGGACGGGTTCACCAACCTCATAGTCCCCACCTCCGGGGTGCTCATGGCCTGCCTTGGCGCCGCCAGGATGGACTGGACCCAATGGGCCCGGTGGCAAATAAAGTTCCAGGGACTGCTTTTCCTGTTCGGCTCCCTCTTCGTGGTGGGAGGAGTCGTAATGGGCCTAAAGTAGCGGAAACGGCGGGCCGGGAGGGACTTGCCCCTCCCGGCCGCTCGTTTAAGCGCCACCTGGAAGCGCTACATTGCGGCCTTGAAGACCTCCACCGCCCGCTGGGGCACGTAGACCTTGCCCGTTATGGGGGACAGGACCGACAACCCACCGGTGCTAACAACCCTGCCGCCAAGGCGCATCGTGCTCTTGCTCAGCGGGATCTCAGCCCTGACCCTGCCCCTCTCCACCACCAGGACCTGATTGTTGGGATCCGATTTATCCAACCTGACCGAGGCACCCATGGAGCCGAAGACGGCAAAGGCGTCCACGAAGAGCCTAGAGGTGGCCTCATCCAAGTTCACCCCCATCTCCCGGGCACAGATCCTGGCTATGTCGGTGTTCTCTATGGTCTTGAGCGGCTCCTTGAGACCATAGTAGTTTATGAAGAGGTCCTCTCCGGTGTGGCCATTGGTGGTCCACCCGATGGGGCTCCGCCTGGATAGGATGGGGCCCAGGACGTAGTTCATCCGGCCCTTCTCGGCCTGGGCTATGGCCTTCACCTCGTCATCCGTCAGATCCGTGATCCCGTAGTTGGAGGCCACCACCTCCCGGATACCCGACTCGGTCCTCTGGTCTCCCAGCAACCGCTCAACCCCCTCACCGGTCAGCCTGGCCCGCCTCAAGGGCTCCACCAGGGCGTTCAGCGGCAGCTTGGAGTAGCTGGCGTCGGTGACCTTGCTGCCCAGCGACATGCCTCCGTTCCCGTGGTCGGAGAAGACCAGCACCGCCGTGTCCCCGCTCCTCCTGGCGAAGTCCAGGGCCACCAGGACCGCGTCGTCGAAGGCCAGCACGTCGGACACCACCCCCACCGGGTCGTTGGCGTGGGAGGCCCAGTCTATCTTGGATCCCTCCACGAAGAGGAAGAAGCCGTCCGGATCCTTGGATAGGATCTCTATGGCCTTGGCGGTCATCTCCGACAGCGAGGGCTGGGATGGGGTGAGCACCGGACGGTCAAACTCGTATGACAGGTCGTCCGGGGCAAAGAGGCCCAAAACCCTGCCGGAGCTCAGCGACATCATGCCGGAGCGATCGGACACCACCCGGTAGCCAAGTCGCCGGGCCTCCTCCATAAGATCCTCCCCATCCTTCCGGGCACCCCCCTTTTCCGCAGGGATAAGGTATCGGCTGCCCCCGCCGAAGATCACGTCCATCCCCAAATACAGCTGCTGCTCCCCTATCTCGTTGTAATCGTTTCGATCGGGCCAGTGAGACGAATAAGCGGCAGGGCTGGCGTGCTGCACGTTGGAGGTGACCACTATACCGGTGGCCTTGCCGGCCAGCTTGGCGGCCTCTAGGACGCTGGCCACCGGACGGGCCTTGGTCTCCTCCGTGACCGCCGGCACGCCGGGCATGGCTACCGACCAGGGCATTACCCCTATGGCCTTGTCGCTGGCCTTGTGGCCGGTGGCAAAGGCGGTGGCCGCCGGGGCCGAGTCGGTTATGAGGCTCTCCGCCCCCCAGGTGCGCACCCGCCCCACGTACATCTGATCCATGGCCAGGGGACCCCCCTTGTACCAACGGGCCACGGTGGTGTGGGTGGCACCGGTGCCATCACACATCAGGACTATGACGTTCCTGGCCCTGGCGTCCGCCGGGGCGGTCACCAGCAACAGGGCCAACAGCATCACCCAACATCGGATCCTTCGAACCATCCCTACCTACCTCCTCCTCGACTTTGATGCCCCCACTCTACAGGACAAGCGTAACGATATATTAACCAAAAGGCTAAGGAAAGATCAACGGCCCGCCACCATGAACTCCTTGGGGAAGGAGTTGAGCACCTGGCACCCCTGGGGGGTGACCGCCACCAGGTCCTCGATCCGGACCCCCATCAGGCCCGGTATGTAGATCCCGGGCTCCACGCTGAACACGTTCCCCGCCTCCAAGGGGTTGGAGTTGCCCTCAACTATGTAGGGCCCCTCGTGGACCTCCAGGCCTATCCCGTGCCCCAGGCGGTTGAGGAAGAACTCCCCGTAACCGGCCCGGGATATCACCTCCCGGGCGGCCCGGTCCACCATTTGGGCCTCCACCCCGGTACGGACCGCCGCCAGCCCCGCCAGTTGAGCCTCCAGCACCACCCGATATATCCGTCTGGCCTCATCGGATGGATCCCCAACGAAGAACGTCCTGGTCATGTCGGAACAGTAGCCCTTGAAACGGCACCCAAAGTCCAACACCGCGCAGTCCCCCTCCCGGGCCACGCCATCGCCCCCCGAGTAGTGGGGCATGGAGGCGTTGGCCCCGAAGGCCACGATGGGCTCGAAGGAGGGAACCACCCCCATCTCCTCAAAGGACCTCAGGATCAGGTCCCGCACCTGTCTCTCGGTGACCCCGGGGCGAAGGCTCTCAAAGACCCGCCACATCACCCGGTCAGCCATTTCCGATGCGGACCTCATGAGATCCAGCTCCCCCGGATCCTTGACCCGCCGCAACGGATCCATCACCTTGGAGCCGTTGACGTAGCGGGCCCTCACAACCCCCATGGCTTCTATCAGATCCACCGCCCTCATGCCGGAGTTGATCCCTATCACCTTGCCCACCAGTCCCAGGGAGGCACAGCCCCGGGCAAAGGCCCCCAAAAAACCCTCCCGGTCGTCCCACACGAAGAGGGGTATCCCCTCCAGCCGCTCCCCCATCTCCTGCCGGTAGAGGAGCGGCACCAGGCCGAAACAGCCGGCTCCGGAAACCATCAGCCCCTTGCACCTCTCGTCGGGGAACAGCTCCAGCCCGGTCAGGTACGTGAGATCCCCCGATGGACCAAGGAAGATCCCGTCCATCCCCTCCTCACTAAGCCGCGCGAGAAGCCCTTCGATCCTGTCCCGCCTCAAATCCCCCACCTCCAACAGATTGATGCTCCAATGATACATCACACCCGCCCAAGGGGGAGCATTAAAGGATTTTTTGGGTGCCCTATGGCCATATTGAAACTTATGCTATATATTATTGGGTGTCAGAACTAAAGGGGGTGCTTAGTTTGAAGCCCGTACGGACCCTGATAACCGAGGACGACCCCATGGTGTCCTTCATCATAGGCCGGCTGGTGAACTCCCTGGGGGACTTCCTCCTGGTGGGCCAGGCCCAGAACGGTCGGGAAGCGCTGGAGCAGATCCGGGCCCACAAGGTGGACCTGGTGCTGCTGGACCTGTCCATGCCGGAGGTGGACGGCAAGGAGGTGATGCTCACCATCCGGAACGAGGACCTGGACTCGGACGTGATAATAATAACCAGCTCCTACCGGAAGGCGGACGCGGTGGAGGCCCTCAGGCTCGGCGCCTGGGACTATATAGTGAAGCCCTTCTCCTACGATCGGCTCCGGGTCTCCCTGGACTCCTACAAGGACGCGTTCCGCTACCGGGCCTCGCTGCCCGCGGAACTGGCCCAGGAGCAGCTGGACCGGGTCTTCTACCCCGAGAGCCGGCTCAACCTCTACTCCACCTCGGGGATCCAGCGGGGGGACACGGCCCAGCGTATCATGGACGTGCTCTCCCAGGAGGAGCGGCCCCTTTCCGCCGGGGAGATCGCCGACAAGATAGGAATATCCAGGATAACGGTCCGCAAGTACTGCGAGGCCCTGGTATCCACCGGTAGGCTGATAGCCCAGAACCACTACCAGCCAAAGGGGCGCCCCATAAAGAAGTACCAGCCCATATAGGCGGGTGAGGTGAAATGGCCTTAAAGGTGGACCTGGAGGATCTGGAGCTGCCGGCCATAATCCTGCCCCCTGACGGCCCCCCGGTGGGGGCCAACCAGGAAGGGGAGCGGATCCTGTCCCGCTTCCCGGAGGAGCTATCGTCCCTTAAACCCGACGGGACGGTGACCCTGGAGGGGCGCCCCTTCAGGCCCGTGAGGCTCTGTACCCTCCCCCAGGGGGAGCTCCTCATCCTGGTGGAGATGATCCACGGGAGGCGTCAGGACCTGCTCATCTCCCAGATAAGCCACGAGATCAGGACCCCGTTGAGCAACATAATAGGCATGTCGGAGATGTGCCTCATGTCTCCGCCTCCCCCAACCGGCGGTGGCTGGAGTGCATAAGGGAGGCCTCGGGGCACCTGCTCCGGATCGCCAACGATCTGCTTGACCTGTCGGAGATCTCCGGGGACCGGATGGCCCTCAAGGCGGTCCCCTACGACCTGAGGAAGCTGGTCGCCAACACCACCCGGTTCGTGGCACCCATGGCGGAATCCAAGGGGATAATGATGCTGACCCGGGTATCCCAGTCGGTGCCGGAGCTAGTAAACGGCGATCAGGACCGGGTGAGGCAGATCCTGCTGAACCTGCTCACCAACGCAATAAAGTTCTCCGACCGGGGGATGATCTCCGTGGAGGCGGAGGTGGAGGATCAGCGGCTGGCCATATCGGTCATCGACTCCGGACGGGGGATCCCGGAGGACCAACATGAGAAGGTGTTCCTCCCCTTCTACCAGGCCTCCCCGGAGGACCGGGATAAAGGGCGAGGACTCGGACTGGCCATATGCAAGAAACTGGCGGAGTCCATGGGGGGGACCATGGCCCTCAAGAGCGCCCCCGGGGAGGGGTCCACCTTCACCCTTTATCTGCCCCTGGTGCAGGGGGATTCGAAGACGGAACAGGGAGGTGAGGAGCAGGTGGAGGACCGCAGCACGCCGAAACTCCACATCCTGCTGGCGGAGGACGACAACCTGAACCGGGAGCTGGTGGAGGCCATGCTGGTCTCCATGGGCCACCAGGTCACCAGCGCATCCACCGGCATTGAGGCTTTGAACCTCTTCCTCCAAAAGAGGTTCGACTTGGCCATCCTGGACGTTAACATGCCAGAGGGAGATGGGGTGTGGCTAACCAAGGAGATCCGCCGGATCGAAGCCAGACATCCCTCGAGGGGTAAGACCACCATAATGGCCCTAACCGCCTGCGTGATGGAGCACGACAAACAGCGGTGCCTCAATGCGGGAATGGACCTGTTCATAACAAAACCCGTGTCGGTCATGGAACTTCAATCCGCCATAGATGGTCTCTTCGGAGTCAAAGGAGGGACGGGAGAGCGGGACGGGCAGGGGGACCAGAATGCAGAGGTGGATACCAGCGTGCTGTCCGACATGGCCATGGGACAGGTGGAGGTGATGGAGAGGGCCCTGACCCTCTTCAAGGAGGGGGTCCCCCTGATGCTGGAGACGCTACGAATGCTGCTACACCGGCGGGACCTGGCGGGTGCCGCATCGGTGGTGCACAAGCTGAAGGGCCGGTTCGCCACCGTGGGCCACTCAGGGGCTCGGGAGTACCTGGCCAAGCTGGAGGAGGACATCAAGGTTGGCGCCTCCCCGGACCCGGATGGGCTGGTGGAACGGGTGGAGCACTTCGCCAAACAGGTGATTGACCAGTACGAGAGGATAGGCATAAGGGCCCGCTGACCGTTGACGATGTTTTGACAGAGGTGCGCTATGATCCCCCCTGTACAAGGGGGGATTTACATGTCAGTACGGTTCACCCTGAACGGGAGCCCCGTGACCTACTCCCCAGCCCCCTCCGAGAGGCTCGTGGACATGCTACGGAACCTGGGCATGAGGAGCGTAAAGGAGGGGTGCGGAGAGGGGGAGTGCGGGGCCTGCACGGTCCTCATGGACCACCGCCCGGTTACCTCCTGCACCGTGATGGCCTTCCAGGCCCACGGATCGGAGATCCTCACGTTGGAGGGGCTGGAGAGGATGGGGGTACTCCACCCGATCCAGCGGGCCTTCGTGGACAACGACGCGGTCCAGTGCGGCTTCTGCACTCCGGGGATGATCATGTCCGCCTACGCCCTCCTCTCGTCAAACCCGGATCCCACCAGGGAGCAGGTGGCAGAGGCCCTGTCGGGTAACCTGTGCCGCTGCACCGGCTACGTCCCCATGGTGGAGGCGGTGCTGGACGCCGCCAGGAGGCTTAGGGGATCATGACTCACCTGAAGCCCACCAGCCTGGACCAGCTGGTCAAATCCGTCGCCTGCGCGCCGGAGGAGACCCGTTACATCGCCGGCGGCACCGACCTGGTGCCCCAGATCAACCGCCACGGCCTGCCAGGGCCCCTGGTGGACCTCACGTCGGTCCCGGAGCTTCGAAGGCTACAGCTGGGGGACCAGATCCTCCTTAGCTCCGGGGTCACCTTCGCGGAGGTGGCCCAGGCATCGGTCCCCCAAGGGCTCAGGGACATGGCGTCCATGGTGGGATCCCCCCAGATAAGGAACCGGGGGACCTTGGGGGGCAACGTGGCCAACCTCTCCCCCGCGGCGGACGCGGTCCCGATGTTGCTGGCCCTGGACGCCCGGGTGGAGGTCTTGAACCCCCGGGATCACATGACCCGGCTGGAGCCCCTGGAGGGGCTACTGTCCACCCGGGGTCGGGTGGTCCAGAGCCCGCTGGACCTGATCGTGTCCTTCCGGGTGACCAACCGATGGGACATATCCTTCTTCGGCAAGGTGGGATCCCGTCGGCAGGTGACCATATCGAAGCTCAACCTGGCCTTCGCGGCGGACCTGGGCTCCAACGTCTGCCGGGTCTTCATGGGCGCCATCGGACCCACCCCGGTCCGGTGCCCCCAGGCGGAGGAGGCCATACTGGCCCTAAAGGGGCGGGACCTGATGGAGCAACTCCCCCGGATCCTCTCCAGGGCGGTGGAGATGGCGATCCCAACCAGGGCCTCCATGCCCTACAAGCGCAGGGCGGTAATGGGGCTCGGCGAGGACCTGGCCAGGTGCATTTTGACTCACGGGAGGTGAGCCCCTTGAGGGAAGGCAAGGTTGGGATCCCCCTGAACCGCCTGGACGGGGAGGCCAAGGTGCGG
Source organism: Thermanaerovibrio acidaminovorans DSM 6589 (assembly GCF_000024905.1). Classification (NCBI taxonomy): domain Bacteria; kingdom Thermotogati; phylum Synergistota; class Synergistia; order Synergistales; family Synergistaceae; genus Thermanaerovibrio; species Thermanaerovibrio acidaminovorans. The sequence continues at coordinate 211,502 of NC_013522.1, read as the reverse complement.
GGCACCTTCCGCTTCCTGGCGGATCGGCTCCCCGGCGACGTGCTCCACGGGAGGCTAATAACCAGCCCGGTGGCCAACGGCTGGGTCCACGGGTTCCAGGTCTCTGAAGCCAACCGGGTGGACGGCCTGGTGCGCATATTCACCCCCCAGGATGACCCGCTCCTCAAACCCTTCAACAGCGCGGTCTACATGGAGGACCAGACGGACCTTAGGGACGAGAGGATATTCACCGACCGGCCCCTCTTCGTGGGGGACATAGTCGGGGCGGTGTTGGCCAGGACACCCCAGGGGGCAGCGGAGGCGGCCTTAAGGGTCAGGGTCCTATGTCAGGCGATGGAGCCGGTGGTGTCCATCCACCAGGCCCTCGAGAGGCCCTTCCTGGACTCAAGGCCCGGGCGGCTGGAGGGGCGGATATCCGCCGGGGAGGAGGTTCACCAGGAGGAGTGCGAGACCCTCTCGGTGACGGCAAGCACCCCAAAGGTACACCACGGGGCCATGGAGCCCCACATCTGCCTCAGCTACATGGATGGCCCCACCTTGGTGGTGGAGTCCCCCTGCCAGATGCCCTTCGCGGTCCGGTACGTGCTCTCCCAGGCGCTGGGACTCCCCATGAGCCGGGTCCGGGTGATCAAGGCCCCCATGGGGGGCACATTCGGGGGCAAGCAGGAGGTGATCCTGGAGACCCGATGCGCCCTCATGACCCTGCTCACCGGGCGCCCGGTGCTCCTAACCACCTCCCGGGAGGAGACCATCAACTCCACCAGGAGCCGGGCCGCCACGGTGGGGCAGGTTCACATGACCGCCCGGCGGGACGGGAGGATACTCAGCCGCCGAATCCACGTGATCTGCGACGCAGGGGCCTACGCCTCCGGGGGACACAGGATAACCATGGCCATGGGGAAGAAGGCCTTCCGGCTCTACCGAATCCCCCATCAGGAGTTCCTAGGCATCACGGTGTTCACCAACACGGTCCCCAGCGGGCCCTGCAGGGGCTACGGATCCCCCCAGATTCACGCCATAACCGAGATAGCCATGGACCTGATGGCCCGGCGCCTCCGGATGGACCCGGCGGAGCTGAGGCTCCGCAACCTGGTGCACCCCTTCGACCCGGACCCCACCGGGGCCCCGAACCTGGGTAACGCCCGGGTCAGGGACTGCCTCACCCGGGGCATGGAGGCCTTCCGCTGGGCGGAGAGGCGCGACGAGCTGGAGAATGGCAAGGGGGGCCGGTTCGTCCAAGGGGTGGGGCTCGCCTGCGCCTCCCACGGGAACGGCTACTTCGGCTCCCCCTTCCTAGACGTGATGGGCATCTCCATCCGGCTCGCCGAGGACGGCTCCGCCCTAGTGAGCGGCGCCTTCCAGGAGCTGGGCAACGGCACCATGACCGCCATGACCCAGATAGCCGCCCAGGCCCTGTCGCTGCCGGTGGAGAGGGTCTTCGTGAGCGAGGCGGACACCCATCTGAGCCCCTTCGACGTGGGCTGCGTGGCCAGCCGGGTCACCTACGTATGCGGATCCGCGGTATTGGAGGCCGCAAGGTCCCTCAAGGACCTCATGGCGGAGGCCTTCCTCCGCCTTGCGGGGCTGGAGGGGGACCCGAGCCGGGTCCGGTTCGCGGATGGAAGGCTGGAGCTGGACGGGACCTCCATGACCTATCGGGATCTGGCCACCAGGGCCCTGCGGGAGCTGAAGCTGGAGCTGGCCTCCCATGGAACCCACCACCCGGTGGACAACCCCGCATCCTTCGGGGTCCACTTCGCCCAGGTGGAGGTGGACACCCTCACCGGCCTGGTGCGGGTCACCGACTACCTGGCCTGTCACGACGTGGGCCGGGCCATAAACCCCAAGCTCCTGCGGGGCCAGATTCTGGGGGGGGTCCAGATGGGGATCGGCATGGCCCTCAGCGAGGAGCTCCGGTACGACCGATCCGGCAGGCCCCTCTGCGGCTCCCTGAGCCGGTACCACATGCCCAACTGCCCGGACATGCCGGACGTGAAGGTCCTCCTGGTGGAGGAGGGGGAGGAGGGAGGGCCCTTCGGGGCCAAGAGCATTGGGGAGATAGCCACCGTGCCGGTGGCCCCCGCCATATGCAACGCGGTGAACATGGCGCTGGGCACCTCCATGACGGAGCTGCCCTTCACCCCCGAGAGGATAGTTTCCGCCATGAATGGAGGGAACGTACGATGACCGTCACCCTTGGCGACCGCCCGATCTCGATCCACCAGGTCCTATCGGTGGCCCGGGGGGAGGGGGTGGAGATCCACCCGGAGGCCCTCCAGAGGTGCACCGCCACCTGGGAGGCGCTGATGGACATAGCCAACAGGGGACACCCCAAGGTATACGGCCTCAACACCGGGGTGGGGATAAACAAGGACCAGGAGGTCACCAAGGACAGCTACTGCCGCTACAACATGAACATGCTTCAGGTGCACTGCGTGGGGCTCCCCCCCTACGGGAACCTGGAGGAGGCCCGGGCAGTGATGGTGATCAAGCTGAACCACCTCCTCATGGGCTACACGGGGATAACGCCCCGGTTCATAACCCTCCTCAAGGACATGATAAACCTGGGGGTCCACCCGGCCATACCGCTTAGGGGCTCCGTGGGGGAGGCGGACATAGCGTGCCTATCGCACCTGGGGCTGGTGATGACCGGACAGGGGTTAGTGATCCAGGATGGCAGGCCGGTTCCTTCCGGCCCGGAGCTGGAGCGGATGGGGCTCGAGGCCGTTCAGCCGGGGCCCAAGGACGGGTTGGGACTGGTTACCTCCAACGCCCTGGGGGAAGCGTTGGGGGCCCTGATCCTGGACCGGATCGGCAGGATCGTGGATACCGCGGACCTGGTCTACGCCATGACCCTGGAGGCCTTCCACGGCAACCCTTCCCCCCTGGACCCAAGGGCCATGGACCTCTACCCCTCCCCGGGGGCCCAAAGGAGCGCCCAGACGGTCCGGTCGCTTCTGGCGGGCAGCTACATCTGGGATGACCCGAAGTCCCTTCAGGATCCCCTGTCGCTCCGTTGCTCCGCCATGGTCCACGGGACCGTGAGGGACCTGATCCGGCGTTGCATTAAGGTCCTCACCGCCCACATCAACGCCCCGGACGACAACCCCCTGGCGTTCCCGGACGGGACTGTGGTCCCCTCCGCCCTGTTCGAGCCCCTGCCGTGGGTGGTCCACTTCGAGGGCCTCAAGGTGGCCCTCGGACACCTGGCCCAGACTGTGGCCCGGAGGACCTTGAGGCTAGGCTCCGACCGGTTCACCGGCCTTCCCCGGTTCCTGAACAACGATCCCTGCAACTGCCACGCCTTCGGGGTGATCCAGAAGACCTTGTCCTACCTGTTGGCGGAGGTGCGGCACCTGTGCAACCCCTGCTCCATGGACGTGGAGTCCCTCTCGGAGGACCAGGAGGACCGGGGGTGCAACACCCCCATGGTGATGGACCAGCTGGGTCAGATCGCCCAGAGGCTGGAGGCCCTCCTGGCCATCGAGGCCATCCACGCAGCCCAGGGGATGGACCTGAGGGGCGCCCGCTACGGCGTCGGATCCTCCGCCGCCCTGGAACGTCTCCGGCGGGAGGTGGCGTTCCTGGATGTGGACCGGGACCTGTCGTGCGACATCCTCTCCGCCCAGGCCCTCATCGCCGGGGGAGGTCTGCTTAAGGCATCCAGGGATGCACTGGGGGAGGTGGTGGCTTACCGGGACCTTTGAGGGGTTTTGCAAGCGACGATCCATGGGCTTTACGAGACATGAGAGGAGGGATTGGGATGTTAGCAGGAAACGGAGACATGAAGGTCCGCAAGGAGGTATTCTACCCAATGGCGGCCATCTTCATCGGCGCCATAGCCCTTGGCATTGCGGCCCCCGAGGCGTTCTACAAGGCGGAGAACGCCATAGTGGAGTTCGCCTTCGTCAACTTCGGCTGGCTGTTTCAGCTGTCCAGCGTCATGTTTCTCGCCATATGCACCTACCTCGGGTTCTCCAAGTACGGGGACATAAAGTTCGGTGGCAAGGATGCCAAACCGACCCTTACCGACTGGCAGTGGTTCAGCATCTCCCTCTGCGGCGGGATAGCCACCGGGATCCTCTTCTGGGGCATAGCGGAGCCCATAACCCACTTCATGAGCCCTCCGGACGTGCTGGGTCTCAAGCCCCAGAGCGAGGGGGCCGCCATGTTCTCCATGGTGACCACCTTCATCCACTGGACCTTCATCCCCTACAGCATGTACGGCATAGCGGGGCTGGGGATAGCCTACTGCGCCTACAACATGGGGCTCCCCTACTCGGTAAGCTCCACCCTCTATCCCCTCTTCGGCAACCGAACCCGGGGAACGGTAAGCGCACTGGTGGACAACATATGCCTCCTTGCCATCGCCGGCGGCGTGGCGGCAGTGCTTGGAGTGGGGGCCATGCAGGCGGGCAGCGGCCTTCAGACCCTGACGGGGATCAAGACCGGCAAAACCGTATGGGCGACGGTGCTCGCCATAACGGTCACCATATACGTGGTCTCCTCCTATTCTGGCATCATGAGGGGCATAAGGATCCTTTCGGACTACAACGCCAAGATCTTCCTCCTGATGATGCTCTTCTTCTTCGTTGTCGGTCCCACCAGCTTCATCCTAAACCTGGGGGTCCAGAGCTTCGGCCACTTCCTGGACTCCTTCTTCGAGCGGACCATGTTCCTGTCCCCCATAGACGGGAGCCCCTGGCCCAGGTGGTGGCCCGTCTACTACTGGGCCATATGGCTCGCCTACGCGCCGCTGATCGGCATGTTCCTGGCCCGGCTCTCCTACGGCAGGACCGTAAGGCAGTTCCTGCTCTTCAACGTGGTTCTCCCCTCGGCCTTCGGCCTCCTCTGGTTCTCCATCTTCGGGGGCAACGCCATCCACTCCCAGATACACGGGGGCCAGATATGGGATTCCATCCAGAAGTCGGGGCTGGAGGTCTCGGTCTTCTCCTTCCTCAAGAACTACCCCCTGGGCACCGCCTGGTCCTGGATCTTCATATCGGTGCTGATCCTCTCCATAGTCACCCTCTGCGACTCCATGACCACCACCGTGGCGTCCCTGTCCATGACCGGGAGCCACCTGGAGGGCAAGGAGCCCCCGGCGCCCATGAAGATCTTCTGGGGCATCACCATGGCCTCAATGGCCATAATCAACCTCTTGAGCAGCTCCGGCAAGATATCCGGCATCGACGCCACCAAGCAGATAGCCACCGTGGCGGGGTTCCCCATCCTCTTCTTCATGTGCCTCATGGCCCTGGGGACCGCCAGGGCGATCATGAAGGGCATGGGACCGGTGGACCAGGAGACGGATCCAGCGGAGGCTCCCAAGGGGGCCTGATACGTTCACAGGGGGGAGGCGACTCCCCCCTACTCCACCCCCTGCCCGGCCTCCTCTGGTAGCTCCTCCACGTCCCGAAGGCGCCTCTCCATGGTCCTGCTCCGGCTGGCCGCCCGGTCCAGCTCGTCCCCCGCGTCCTGGATCTTCCGCCGGGCCTTCTCCAGCATCTCCCCAAACCTCCTGAGATCTCCCTTCACCTGACCCAGTAGCTTCCAGACCTCCCCGGACCTGCGCTGGATCGCCAGGGTCCTGAAGCCCATCTGCAGGCTGTTCAGCAGCGCCGCCAGGACCATGGGGCCCGAGGGGACCACCCGGAACTCGGTCATAAGCCTCTCCGCCAGCCCGGGAGCCTTCAGCACCTCCGCGTAGAGCCCCTCCACCGGCAGGTACATGACCGCGAAGTCGGTGGTGTGGGGGGGACACACGTACTTGTCCCTTATGGACCTGGCCTCCGCCACTATCCGGTTCGCCAGCTCCCGCCGGGCCTCCTCCGCCCCCTTCGGATCCGACGCCTCCTGGGCGCTGAGCAGCCGATGGTAGTCCTCCTGGGGGAACTTGGAGTCCAGGGGGAGCCACACGGGGCTCTCGTCCCCCGGCAGCTTCACCGCGAACTCCACCCGGTTGGAGGACCCGGGAACCACCTGCACGTTCACCCCGTACTGGTCCGGGGACATGACCTGTTCCAGCATGTTCCCCAGCTGGATCTCCCCCCAGATCCCCCGGCTCTTCACATTGGATAGCACCCGCTTCAGGTCCCCCACGTCGCTGGCCAGGGCCCTCATCTCCCCCAGCCCCTGGTGGACCTTCTCGAGCCTCTCGGACACGGAGCTGAAGGCCTCCCCAAGCCGCCTCTCCAGCGCCCCCTGGAGCTTCTCCTCCACCACGTCCCGCATCCGGTCCAGCTTCTCCTCGTTGCCCCGCCTTATGCGCTCCATCCCCTCCGCAAGGACCTCCTGCACCCGGGACAGACCGCTAAGCACCGACTCGTTCATGGTCCCCAGCCCCTGGAAGACCCGGGATGAGGAGGCCTCCAGCCCCTTCAGGATCCTCTCCAGCTGGGAGGCCTGCCCCTGCCCCAGGGACTCCATCCCCCGGGACAGGGCGTCCATCTGGCGGATGGACGAGGTCTCCACCAGGTTCCTCAGCTCCACCCGCTGGTCCTGCTGGTACTTGAGGAGCTCTTCCCGGAGGGACCTCATGTCCATCCGGACCTGCCCCGCCTCCCTGGACAGGGCCTCCTCCAGGCGCCTGATGTCCCGCTGGACCTCCCCCTGCTGGGCCCTCACCCTGCCAAGGATCCAAATGGACACCGCCAGGTTGGCCGCCGAGACCCCGAGGCCCGATAGGGCCAAAACAAGGTAGTTCAAATCCGCACCTCCAGTTCACCCATGTTTCGCGGACCACCGAGACCGCCCGCGGAACCGTTATGATATTCTCATACCATCAGGCATTCAACCGTCCAGAGGGACGAAGGGGGTATGACGGTGGTCTACGATCTCTACTCCATGTTCGTTAAGCAGGTGGAGAGGGCGGAACCCTACCTGGGGGCCAACTCGGAGCTCCTTCCCATCTTCCTGGAGCCTCGGGAGGTGACCGAGTACACCCTCCCGCTTCGCATGTCCGACGGCACCATCCGGCCCATAAAGGCCTGGCGGAGCCGGCACAACAACGCCCTGGGTCCCTACAAGGGGGGCGTCCGGTTCTACCGGGAGGCCTCTCGGGAGGAGATCATGGCCCTATCGGGCTGGATGACCGTCAAGTGCTCCGCCGCGGGGCTCCCCTTCGGGGGCTCCAAGGGGGGGGTCAAGGTGGACCCCCACCAGCTGGACCACGAGGAGCTGGAGCGGCTGGCCCGGCTATACGGGATGGCCATCGCCTCCGACAGCGGGGAGGAGGTGGAGATCCCCGCCCCGGACGTGAACACCAACCCCCAGATAATGGCCTGGATGCTGGACACCTTCGAGAAGGTCCGGGGTATCAGCTCCCCCGGGGCCTTCACCGGCAAGCCACCGGAGGTGGGGGGCTCCCAGGGCCGGGGGGAGGCGGGGGCCATGGGGGGCGCCTTCGTGCTGGAGAAGGTGCTCCGCCGGATGGGCAAGGACCCCAGGGGAATGAAGGTGGCCATCCAGGGGTACGGCAGCCTGGGGATCACCGCCCACCGGGCGCTGAGCGCCATGGGGTTCAGGGTGGTGGCCATCACGGACAGCCACGGGGGGGTCTACCGGGAGGGGGGACTTGACCCGGAGGACCTTAGCTCCCACAAGATAATGACCGGGGTCCTAAGGGACTACCGGGACGCGGACAACATTACCGGGGACGAGATCTTCGGGGTGGACTGCCACGTGCTGGTCCCCGCCGCGCTGGAGTGCGCCATAAACGACCGGACCGCCCCAGCGGTGAGGGCCCAGATCGTGCTGGAGCTGGCCAACGCCCCCACCACGCCGGAGGGGGATCAGATCCTGGCGGACAAGGGTACGGTGGTGATCCCCGATGTGCTGGCCAACTCCGGGGGCGTCACGGTGAGCTACTTCGAGTGGGTCCAGTGCAGATCCGGGGAGGTATGGCGCCACTCAAAGGTGGTCCGTAAGCTGAAGGAGAAGCTGAAGGGGGCCATGTGGGACACCCTGGAGCTATCGGAGACCTACGGCATACCCCTGAGGACCGCCGCCTTCGTAAGGGGGGTGGGCAGGGTGCTCAGGGCAATGAAGCTCAAGGGGGTATGGCCCTGAGGAGGGGTAGCATCAAGCGGGGGACGTTGCTGGCCCTCCTGGGACTGGGGCTCCTCCTGGTGATCCTTTCGAACCTGCCGTCCTTCAGGCTGGCCCTGGGGGCCATCCAGCGGGGCTGGGCCCACGGGGGGCTGATCCGGGAGCTCCTGGGGCTGGTGGGACGGGGCTACGCCCTGGCCCGGGGGGCGCTTTTCAACCCCCTCTCGGTGGCCCTGTACGGGGTGGTCATTGGGGCGGTGATACTGCTGGAGAACCGGAACCCGGACCGGACGGTGGCCTGGCTCATGGCCCTGGCGCTGGTGCCCCTCCTGGGGCTGGTGGCCTACCTTCTGGTGGGCCCCAAGTTCGCCTCCGCCCGGGCCCTGAGGCGGCGGCACCAGGAGCTAGCTCGTCACCGAAGATACCCCCTCGAGGTGGAGATCCCCCCTTCGGAGTTTCAGGGGGTGGCCAGGCTTCTGGTCAGGACCAACGGGGCTTTTCCCCTGGCCTTCCAGGATCCTACCATCCTGTCCGATTCGGCCAGCGCCTTCGGCGCCATGTTCGCCGCCCTGGAGGAGGCCAAGGGGTACTTGCACGCCCAGTTCTTCTCCCTGACCAGCGACGGCACCGGCCGCAGGTTCGCCCAGCTGCTGACGGAGGCCCGCCGCCGGGGGGTGGAGGTGCGGCTCCTGTACGACGGGGTGGGAAGCTGGGGGCTCGAGAGGGACCTGCTGGAGGAGCTAAAGGCCGCGGGGGTCCGGGCGGTGCCGTTCCTGCCCATATCGTTCCCCATGTTCCGCCGGGAGTTCAACTACCGGAACCACCGGAAGATCCTGGTGGTGGACGGGTCCGTGGCCTTCGTGGGGGGCTTCAACGTGGGGGACAAGTACGTGGGGCTGGCCAAGGGGCTATCCCCCTGGCGGGACACCATGCTGAGGATCCGGGGGGACGGGGCCCTGGGGTTGGACGACGTGTTCCGTCGGGACTGGCGCTTCGCCTCCGGGGAGGAGCTTCCCCTTTGGAACCCGCCCCCCGCGTGGGGGGGGCCCTTCGTCCAGGTGGCCACCGGGGGCCCCGACTCGCCGGGGGACCCGCTCAAGCACGCCTACCTGGCCGCCATGGGGGCCTGCCGGGAGAGGCTGTGGCTCACCACCCCCTACCTGGTGCCCGGAATGGAGGTGATGGAGGCCATGAGGACCGCCGCCATGCGGGGGGTGGACGTGAGGCTGGTGATCCCCGGCAGGCCGGACCACCGGACCGTCTACTTCGCATCCAGGCACCACATAGGGGAGCTGCTGGAGGCGGGGGTCCAGGTATATCGGTATCAGCGGGGGTTCATCCACGCCAAGACCATGATCGTTGACCGGGAGCTGGCGGCGGTGGGGACCCTGAACCTGGACGTGAGGAGCCTGGAGATAAACTACGAGGTCCAGGCGTTCATCCACCACCGGCGGACGGTGGAGCGGCTGGAGGCGGACTTCGTGAAGGACTTCATGGACAGCCACCTGGTCACCCGGGAGGAGTGGGCCTCCCGGGGGCTGTGGGAGAGGCTACTGGACTCCTCATTCCGCCTCCTCTCCCCGGAGCTCTGAGCTCCGGTGGACCAGCTGGAACACCGTCACCTCCGGGGGGGCCATCAGCCTCACCGGAGCCCCCCAAGTGCCGGTGCCGGCGCTCACGTAGACCAGGCTACCTTCGAAGGGCCCCTTCATCCGCTTGAGCCCCTTGGAGTGCCGGTAGGCGGACAGGGCCAGCAGGGTGAAGGGGAAGATCTGCCCCCCGTGCACGTGACCGCATAGCATAAGCTGAAACCTGCCGGCGGAACACCGGTGGACAGTGGGCCTATGCTTCAGAGCCAGGGTGAAGACCCCGTCCTCCGGCACCGATCCCCAGAGCTCCGCCTCCTCCCGGGACCTCCCGGGCCCCGAAAGGTAGCCCGGATCGTCCACCCCCACGATCCTAAGGGGCCCCACCGGGACCCACTGGTCCCGGAGGATCCGCATACCGCAGGCCCGGTGGAACTCCATGGCCTCCTCCAACCCCGCGTAGTGCTCGTGGTTGCCCAACACCGCGTAGGCCCCCAGGGGGTGCGGCACCGACGCCAGAGCCTCCGCCAGGTCCCTAAGCCCCTCCGGCGGCCCGTCCAACAGGTCCCCGGTGGAGACCAGCAGGTGGGGCTCGAGCCCCCTCAAGGTCTCGCAGAGCCTGGCCACGAAGGCCCGATCGTTCACCATCCCCAGGTGCAGATCCGATATCTGGACCACCCTTATGGAGGTCCCCGGGGGGAGTCGATCGGATCCCACCACGTACCGGACCACCCGCACCCGGGACGCCTCCCCGAGCCCCCAGGCCACCGCCAGCACCGAGACCCCAAGGGTCAATCCCAGGTCCCAGGGGGCGGGTATCAGGCGCCACAGGGCCCCCAAAGGCACCGCCGACACCGCCCGCCAGAGCCCAAGGCACCGGAGGGCCACCAGCCCCCAGGTCAGTAGCCCCCACAGGAACCCCACCGGCACCGCCAGGTAGGATGCGTCCTCCACCAAGTCCCCGATGGGACCCGCAAGACGCCGGCGGAGGAAGGGGGTGAGGAGGGAGAAGCCGGTGACCGGGGCGAGGAGCAGGAGGGCGGTCAGGGCCCCGTCGAAGGGGAGCACCCACCGGCGGTAGGCGAAGAGGCCGCCGGCAAGGAGGGCGAAGGTGGCCAGCGCCGCCACCGCATGGCCCACGTAGGCCCGCCGGAGCGTGAGGCCCCTACCCCCCGCAGCGGTCCCCATGGGGATCCACCTTGACCCGGAAGGCGCTCCTGGGCAGGAACCGGGCGCAAAGGACGGTTATGGCCGAGGCGGCCAGGATCCGGGCGGTTATGAGGAGCCAGCCGTTGGCCCCCACCGCCACGAATACCAGGGTGTCCTCCACCACCGCATGACACCCCACCAGGAAGAGGATCACCAGGAACCGGTCCCTCAGGCTGAGCCCCTCCTCCTCCGAGGCCTGGATTATGACCCCTGCCCCGTAGGCCAGGCCGAAGGCGAGCCCAACCAGGAGGGGCAGCGACGCCCGCTTGGACATCCCGAGGGCCCGGGAGACCGGCGCGAAGGCCCCTAATAGCCGCTCCATCAGCCGGTAGTCCCTGGCCAGCTGCATCAAGATCATCAGGGGGATCACCACCACCGCCAGGTTCTTCACGGACCTCATAGCCCCAAGGGCTATCTTCAACGCCAGATCCACCTCACGCACCCCCTAACGTGCCCATCAAAAGCCCCGCGGCGGACGCCATGCCCAACCGGATGGCCGCCATGAGCCAGAAGGAGACCCCCATCTTGCGGCACAGGGCCCCCTCCACGAAGAGGTTGTGGGAAAAGGACAGCATCAGCGCCAGGGTGGTCACCTGGTAACCGGTGAGATCCAGGGCCTTCATGGCCCCTATGGCGGCGTAGAGATTTATGGCGTTCCCCACCACCAGCACCATGGCGGCCTCCCCGGGCAGGCCGAAGATCCCCATCAGGGGGCCAAAGAGCCTGGCCACCCACCCCAAAGCCGGCGTGGCCCCCAGGAGGGACACCACCACGTAGACCGGCACCGATATCTTCACCAGCGTCCAGGTGGTCCTTAGCCCCAACTTAACCCCCCGCTGGATGGACTCCAAAAGGAACTCCAACCCGCCAGATCCGCTCAACCCTCATCCCCCCACGGCCGATCTAATGGGGCCCGCCCCCAAGCCAAGACCCGGCTACCACGGACCCCATGATGATGATAACATCCCCTTTGACCTTTGGGCCCTTTGGGCCTATGCTCAAACTTACCAAGTAAGACGAGGAGGCCGATTATCCGGTGAGCATGTTAGGCCTGTTTCTTGGATTAGTTACCGCCTGTTTTTGGGCCATATCCCCCATACTTTTAAAGGTCGGGATGAGGGGGGTCCGGCGGGAGGACGTGAACCCCATGAGGTCCTTCGGGTTCCTTCTGGGGATGACCCTCATAGCCCTCCTGACCCGCTCCGGGGGGTTCGTGCCCAACGGGGCACTGGCGGCGGTGATGGTGGTGCTGAACGTGGTGCTAGGGAACTACCTGGGGGACCAGCTCTACTTCGGGGCCATAAAGGAGCTTGGGGTGAGCCGGGCGGTGTCGGTGGGCAGCTCCTATCCCCTGATGGTGACTTTGGTGTCCGTCCTGTGGCTCAAGGAGAGGCCCGGGGTGCTACACCTGATGGCCACGGGGCTGATCGTGCTGGGGCTGGTGCTCCTCAAGATGGAGCCTCATCGGGAAGGGGAGAGGGTCTACCCCATAGGGGGCTACATAAAGGCCCTTGGGGCCGCCGCCTGCTGGGGGGTGAGCATCCCCATGACCCGGTGGCTGGTCACCGCCGGCGGGCTCTCGCCGGTGGGGGCCAACTGGTGGAGGTCCCTTACGCTGGTGGTGGTGGCCTGGGGGCTCTGGTTCAGGGGGCCCGGGTCGAGACCGGAGAGGCGCCGGGCCCTGGCCCGGATACCCCTCAAGACCTGGCTGATCCTGAACGTGGCGGGGGCCATAGGGCTAGCCCTGGGGGGCTACACCTTCGCGGTGGCCCTCACCATGTCCCCCGCGTCGCTGATAACCCCCATAACCGCCTCCAGCCCCATAATCACCGCCCTAGTGGCGGTGGCCTTCATGGGGGAGAGGCTGGCCAGGCATCAGTGGATCGGGGTGGGCATGGTGGTCCTGGGCTCCGCCATCATCGGGGCCCTCTAGCCCTTCACGTCCAGCCTGCCCTTGGGTAGCGGGGACCGTTGGGGGGAGGCGGCCTCCAGGCGCTGGACCTCCTCCGGAGGGAGCAGGTCGATCATGCGCCTCACCGAGGCGTAGATCTCCTCCAGCTCCCTAGGCTCCAGGGGCTCGTTGGCGATCCGGGACCTCTTGCGGCCCCTCATGAGGTAGTATTCGTCCAGCAGGGCCTCCACGTTGCCCATGAACTTGAGGGAGGCCTTCTGGAACTCCCGCTGGTAGTGATCCACCAGCTCCTGGTTCCGGTTGGACACCGCCTGGTCGATCCGGTCCGCCAAGGTGGCCAGCACCGCCACCAGGCGCTCCGCGTTGTAGGCGCTCAGGCGGAGACGATCCTCCGGGGAGTCGGGCGTAACGCTCATGGCAATACCTCCGAGTGGATGGTTATCCTCAAAATTATATTCGGAAGGGGCGTTGGGTTCCATGAGAGGACTTTTCAGATCCCTTAGGCACCGGAACTTCCGGCTCTTCTTCATGGGCCAGTCGGTTTCCCTCACCGGCTTTTGGATGCAGAAGGTGGCCACCGGATGGCTGGTCTACCGGCTCACTGACTCCCCCATGGCGCTGGGGACCGTGGACTTCGCGGGCTCCATCCCCATGCTGTTCCTCACCCCCTTCACCGGGGCGGTGCTGGACCGGCTGGACCTGAGGAGGACGCTGTTCGTATGCCAGGCCCTCTGCGCCCTCCAGGCCCTGGCGCTGGGGATCCTCACCCTGGCGGGAGTAATATCATTCTGGCACGTGGTGCTCCTCAGCGCCGCCATGGGGGTCATAAACTCCTTCGAGATGCCCACCCGCCACTCCATGGTGCCCCAGCTGCTGGACAACCGGGATGACCTGGGCAACGCCCTGGCGCTGAACTCCTCCCTCTTCAACCTGGCCCGGCTGGTGGGCCCCTCGGTGGCGGGCTTCGCCATAGCGAAGCTGGGGGAGGGGATCTGCTTCCTGGCCAACGGGGTCTCCTACCTGGCAACCCTCAAGGCCCTCACCATGATGAACCTCCCCAGGGTGGATCGCCCAGCCAGCAGGTCCTCCACCCTGGATGACCTGCTGGCGGGTTGGCGGTACGGGATGGAGAACCGCACCATCCGGTCGGTCCTGCTGACCCTATCGGCCCTCTCCTTCTTCGCCTTCCCCTACCTGGTGATGCTCCCTGCGGTGGCCCGGGACGTCCTCCGGGGGGACAGCGTAACCCTGGGGCTCCTCACCTCCGCCACCGGGGTCGGGGGGCTCACCGGGGCCCTCTTCATGGCCTGGGCCAGCGGGATGGACCTCAAGAGGCTACTCCCCACCGCGGTGCTGGCCTTTGGCCTTTCGCTTACCGCCTTCGGGGCCTCCAGGGTCACCGGGCTATCCATGATCTCTGTGGCCTGCGCCGGGTTCTCCATGGTGATGTGCCTCATCGGCAGCAACACCCTCCTGCAGCTCAACGCGGAGGACTCCAAGCGGAGCCGGGTCATGAGCCTCTACATCCTGGCGGTAATGGGCATGGGCCCCTTTGGGAGCCTGATCATCGGCGGGCTCTCCAAGGCCCTGGGGGTCTCCATGGGGATAGCCCTGGGCGGGGTGCTCACCCTGCTCTCCGGGGGGCTACTCATGACGAGCCTCAGGAACCGATAGGGAACCCCATCCTCTCCGCCACGTGGATCACGTGACGGCGCACCAGCTCCTCCGCCAGGTCCGGGGCCCCCTGGTCCAGGGCCCGGACTATGGCGGCGTGGTCACCCGTGGAGGCCCTGCCCAGACCCATCTCCCCCTCGAAGAGCTCCCGGTGCAGCACCGCGAAGGCGAAGGTCTTGGCCAAGGGACGATCCAAACACTCCAGGAGGGTCTTGCTCCCCGAGGACTCCCCCACCAGCCGGTGGAACATCCAGCTGGCGTCTATGTAGCCCTCCATATCCCCCTGGTCCACTGCCAGCTCCTCCCGGTGGACCACCTCCTCCAGGCGCCTCAAGGTGGAGGTCCTGCGCCCCACGGCACCCCGGCGGGCCGCCATGCCCTCCAAAATCACCCGCAGCTCAAAGGCGTCCCGGATCTCCTCCTCCGTAGGGTTGGACACCCAGGCACCGCCGTTACGGACCAAGGTCACCAGCCCGTCAGAGTCAAGACGCCTTATGGCCTCCCGGACCGGGGTCCTGCTTATGCCCAGCATGTCCGCCAGCAGGTTCTCGTATAGCCTCTCCCCGGGCTTCAGCTCCCCCAGCATTATCTTCAGCCGTATGGCCCTGTAGGCCTCGTCCGCGGCGGTGGAACTAATCAACCAGATCGACCCCCTATTCGCTAGCCATGTCTATGGCCTGGTTGGACAGCCTGTCCGCCCGGCGGTTCTCCTCCCGGGGTATCCACCGGAACGACACGTCCATCCCCTCCGAAAGCTCCCACACCCGCCGGGCCAGCTCCCGTAGGTGCGGCATGTTTATCTTCCACTTTCGGGTCACCTGGCTCACCACCAGTTGGCTGTCCCCCATGGCGATGAGCCTGTCTATCCCCCGGGACCGGGCCTCCTCCAGTAGGGCTATGAGAGCCCAGTACTCCGCCTCGTTGTTGGTCCTCCTGCCCAGGTACTCCCGGTGCTCCCAGACCACGCGACCATCCTCATCCTCCAGCAGGGCACCGGCCCCAGCGGGACCCGGGTTCCCCCGGGACGCCCCATCGAAATATCCCTTGAACAAGTCCATTCATCCTTCCAGTGAAACTTATTTTAGTGGTGAATAGCAATGCTATAATAGCCACGAACAACATTGGACCAAGGGGGTGAGGGCCTTGCGGTTCGTCTTCGAGTCCTTGGAAGAGCTGGCGGGATCCCGGGACCGGATCCTCCAGGTCCTCAGGATCATGGCCCCCTCCAAGGCCCTTAGGATCTTCGTAACCCTCAACGAGGCACTGAACAACGCGGCCCTCCATGGGGAACCCCCGATCGTCCTGGAGATAGATAAGCATACCAGAGAAACCACCGGGGAAGAAAGGCTGATCATAAAGGTCTCCTGCGGGGGAAGGGGCTTCGTGCCCCGTCTCAGGCTCAGCGATCCAGAAGTGCCCCGGGGCAGGGGGCTTTGGCTCATGGGAGCCATGGCGGACCGGCTGGCATTCGAGGATCGGGGACGGATGGTCATCATGGAACACCGGCTGGACAGGCCCGGTCGGAAGAGGTCACTAGACACCTACTGGGGGGATGAGGATGGGATACAACATAACCACTGAAGGACAGAAGGCCACCGTGGCTGTCCGGGGGCACCTATACGTGGAGGACGTGGCGGACATGAAGGCCCGGATCTTCGACGAGATCGCCAACGGGGTGGTGAACTTCCAGTTCGACCTGACGGACCTGAACTACATCGACAGCGCGGGGCTGGGGCTCCTAATAAGCATACAGAAGCGGGTCATCCCCCTGGGGGGGAGGGTCACCGTCACCGGCGCCCAGGGACTGGTGCTGGAGATCTTCGAGCTGACCCGGCTGGACCGGGTCTTCTTCCCCCGCTGAGAGAAGCCCCGAGGGGAGATCCCCTCGGGGCCAAAGGCTACAGCCTGGACAGCAGGTCCTTGACCCTTTCGTAGGTGGGCAGCTGGCCCGCGGTCAGCACCTTACCGTCAACCGCCAGTCCTGGCGTGGACATTACACCGAATTCCATTATCTCGTTTATGTCCGAAACCTTCCTGATGGTGAACTCCAGCCCCAGCTCCCTGGCGGCCTGCTCCGCCATCTCCGTCAGCTTCTTGCACTTGGGACAGCCGGTCCCCAGTATCTGTATCTCCATCCTCTACACCTCCCTAATGGTATAGGGGCGCTAAACCCCTTTCATCTTCCTAAGGATCCTTAGCAACAGATCCGGCTTAACTCCCCCGTAGGCGGCCACCTTGTGGTCCACCATCACCAGGGGAATAAGGTCCGGCGATGACTCCGCGGCCCTCCGGGCCACATGGTCACAACTCGGATCCGACGGATCCTCCACCGTCACCGACACGTCCTCGAACCCCTCAGCAGATAGGATCCTACGGATCTCCTCCGCCGCCCCCTCAAGGGTCATCTCCGGATCGCACTGACTGCCCCCACAGCAACAGATGGGATTGGCCTTGCTTCCCTTGGGACCCACTATAAAGCCCCTGCTCACCGACCGCATCCCTCCGTTCGAGCTACGCAAATCATGTGACGATATTATCACATATCAACCGGATCGCCAAGGGTACGGGTCAGAGGGCAAGGTAGAAGAAGCGGGCGGAGAGCCCCAGGAGCACCAGGCCAGCCCCGATCCTTACGATCCTCACCGACCCGGTGAGCCGCCGGTCCTCCAGGAGGCGGCGCACCAGGGCAGCGGAGGCCCCCGCCAGCAGGAACGGCACCGAGTGCCCCGCCGAGTAGGCCAGCATCACCGCCGCCGCGCTGATGGCCCCGCCGGAGGCGGACAGCCCCAGGGCGGCGATGAGAAGGGGAGATGAGCAGGGGGAGGACAGGAAGGCGATGGCGAACCCCGCCGCCAGGGCCCCCAGGGGGCCGGTGAACCGGCCATGCATGGGGAGCCTCACGGAGGGGAGCTGGATCAGGTCCAGCGTCCCCAGCCCCGCCAGCATTGTCAGGACCCCCAAGGCCCCGTAGAGGAGCCCCGGCCGGGCCCTCAGCGCCCCCCCGAGGAAGGAGGCCCCCACCCCCAGGGGAACCAGGGCCAGGGCCATCCCGGCCCACAGCAGAAGCCCCATGGCCAGTCCCATTGCCCTGGAGGGGGATCGGGTGCCCGCCGCCAGCGCCAACGTCATGGGGATCGTCACCGCAAGGCATGGGGAGAGGGCCCCCAACAGGCCCATGCCAAAGGCCCCTACAAGGCTCGCCCCGTGGATCACTCCACGTCCACCCCCATGAGCCGGAAGAGCCCCAGGATCTGGTGGGACGTCAAGGGCCCCTCGTGGATGGTGTAGACGTGTCGGCCCGATCCGTCCCGGTACTCGAAGAGCCCCAGCTGGTCGTCCTTGGGCACCGCCAGGGGGGTCCCATCCCGGTTGAAGAAGAACTGGGTGGGGATGACCCGCAAGGGGAAACCCTCCGCCAGGGAGGAATCCTTCCACACGTCGGCGAAGAGAATGATCCCCTTGCCACGAACCAGGGCCTCCGCCCATATGAGCTCCGACTCCATGGCCCGGCAGGGGCCGCAGTACTCGGACCCGAAGTCAATCATCACCGGGAGCCCCGATGATAGGGCCCGCTCAATCTCCGACCTGGCGGAAACCTCGAAGGTTAAACCCTCCACCGCCTCCCGCCGACGCTCAAAAACCTTCATCAGCAGGGCCGCGGACAGCACCATGATTACCGCCAGAACAGCCCAAAGTCTCCTGTTTTTGAAGTTCAACTCCTACCCCCTCTCATGATCAACCCGGACATCATCTTCCACCAGGCGGAAGCGAAGACGCCCCACTCCCTCCACGAAGAATAGGTAGTCCCCCTCCGGGGATGGACGACTTCGCTCCATCCAATCCAACACCTGATCCTGAATCCAACAGGTGACATTCTCCCCCTCCACCTGGAAGGGGACGAAAAGGTGTCTCTCCGCATCATCTGGCGCACCCCAAAGGCCCGACGGGCCTTTATAGGCCATTCATCACCCGGCGATTATGGTGCTCATAATCATCCTAAAGTCACGTCCGTGCTTCGACACCATGTTCAACCAGAACCTGGACGTTATGCGAACCTTCATCCCCATCCCCCTTTCTGCGCTCAGAGTTTATTCCGCTCCGAAGCACAGCATAGTCACGTCGTCCCTTCGGGGCTTATCGCCAAGGAACGTCTGGAAGGCGGAGTATATCGCCCGGAGGATCTCCTCAGGCGACTCCGCACCGTGGCGCTCCAGCAGGTCCTTGACCCTAAAGACTCCAAACCTCTCACCAGAGGAGTCCTGATCCACAACTCCGTCGGTAAGGAGGAGCAGCCTCGAGCCACTCCGGAACGGCACCTCCACCGGGGTTATATCCTCTTCGCCCAAACCTGCCACCGGAGTCCCAACGCAGTCCAACAGCGCGACTCCCCCTTCAGGGGTGAACAGCATGGGCCTCACCGGGTTGCCAGCGTTGACCAGGCGAAACGTGCCCTTGCCTCGGTCAAACAGGGCTATCTGGAGGCAGATGAAGTAATCGTACAGGAGTTCCTCCCCAAGGAAACGGCTCGATATGTGTTCAAGCAGGTTCAGGGGGTCCACCTGGGAGGGAGTTCTGCCCGAAAGGTACTCCGCCACCCAGTCCCTAACGAAAAGGGAGATGAGGGCCCCATCCAGCCCGTGTCCGCTCACGTCCACCAGGTACGCCAGCGCCCGGTCCCCCAGGGGAACCACCCCGTAAAAGTCCCCCCCTATGCGAGAGGCGGGATCGAAACAGCCGGCTCCCACGATGCCCTCCATCTTAGGGATGGCGGGCATCAGCTTCCGATGGAGCTTGGCCGCCTTCTGGAGCTGGTCGTCCAGGGCCTGCTGGGTCTGCCGCAACTTCATGGCGATCCGCTCCATCTCCTCCATGTAGAACTCCACCTGAGCCTCGGAGCGGACACGTTCCGACAAGTCTATGGCGGTGAGGTATATGGCCTCCTCTCCCGCCCAGGAGCCCTTGGACACGTGGAGCTCCATGGTGACCTCCACACCATCGTGCCTCACCATCGGGTAACGGTTCATTCTAAGCATCCTGGGTCGCGATATAAAGCGAAGGAACTCCTCCCTCCTGTCCGGCGGCAACAAGTTGGCGAAGCTGGTTCCCCTTATATCGTTGGGCATTAGACCCAAAAACACGAAAGCCGACGCGCCGGCCTCAACTATCCTGCCCGATCGATCCAGCACAAACAACATATCCGGATGGTAATTCAACAGGTCCCTTATAGGATCGATTTTATCGCTCAACGGATCACCCCCAAGGGATCTCTGTCAGATTATAATCGTTTCGATCAATCTCGTCCCGGCAGGAGGTGATGATCATGAAGTCAAAGGGGAAAACCAACGCTATCCGGATCCTGGAACAGATGGGGATTCATTTCGAGACCAGGGAGTATCAGGCGGACGAGTCAGATCTGTCCGCCAGGGCGGTGGCCCTGAAAGTGAACCTTCCCCTCGAGCAGGTCTTCAAGACATTGGTGCTCAAGGGGGACCGGACCGGTCACCTGGTGGCGGTGATACCCGGCAACCGTGAGGCGGACATGAAGGCCCTTGCGGCCCTATCAGGCAACAAACGGGTGGAGCTGATAGACCTCAAGGACCTCCAGCCCCTAACCGGCTACGTCCGGGGGGGCTGCTCCCCGGTGGGGATGAAGCGCCACTTCCCCACCTACATCGATGAATCCGCCCGGAGCTTCCCCTTCATATCGGTGAGCGCCGGCGTCAGGGGCATGCAGGTCCTCATGAACCCCCATGACCTCCTTAGGGCCACCTCCGGCTCCTGGGGGAAGATCTCCCGGGAGGGCTAGCCCATGAGGCCCAGGAGGGCCTGCACCACTGCGGGATCGTACCAGGTACCGGAGCGGGAGGCGATCTCCTCCAGCGCCTGGTCGGGGCTCATGGGGGGCCTATAGGGACGGCCGCCGGTGATAACCTCGTAGGAGTCCGCCACCCGGAAGATCCGATCCAGGAGGGGTATCTGGTTGCCCTTGAGCCCGTGGGGGTAGCCGGTGCCGTCGTAGTTCTCGTGGTGGTGGAGGATCAGCCGGGCTATCTCCCCCAGCGACGACGAGGATGCGTTGGCCACCCGGTAGCCGGTCTCCGGGTGCTTCATCACCAGGGACATCTCGTACCGGTCCAGGGGGCCCTCCTTCCGGAGGACCTCCTCCCCCACCTCTATCATCCCCACGTCGTGGTACTCCCCCAGGAGCATGAGCCGCTCCAGGTCGTCGTCCTCCAGCCCCATGGCCCTACCGATCCCCAGCGCCAGGTTGGCTACCCTTCTACGGTGCTCGCAGGTCTCGCAGGACCTCTTCTCGATGTCCAGCATGAGGGAGTTGACGATCTTCTCCCGGACCCAGTCCCTCTCCCGGCCCTTGAGGGAGTACATCCGGTCCTCCGCCATGCGGAGGACCGAGTTCGCGTCCTGCTCCGGCGACGTCTTCACCCCAAGGCCGAAGGTTATCTTGTAGGGCACCGGCTTTCGGCTCGAGTCCATCACCGACAGCCGCCGGGCTATCTCCATGGCCACCTCCGGGTCCGTCTTGGGGAGCAGCACCACGAACTCGTCCCCTCCCCACCGGGCCAGCACGTCCTCCCGCCGGATACTCCGCTTTAGGTGCTCCGCCACGTCCATCAGAAGCCGGTCCCCCTCGTGGTGGCCGAACACGTCGTTGGTGAGCTTGAGCCCGTCCACGTCCCCCATGAGGACACACAGGGGCAACTGCCGGTCCGTATCGAGCCGCCTCATCTCCTCCTCAAAGAACCGCCGGTTGTAGAGCCCAGTGAGGGGGTCGTGGTAGCCCATGAAGCGCATCATCTCCTCAGCCGCCCGCCGCTCCGTCACGTCCCGCAAGACGATCCCCACCGCCTCCACCCCTCCGCTGAGGCCCCTCATGGGGAAGAGGGAGGAGTCGAAGACCACCCGGGAGCCACCCGCCACCGACTCCACGTCCCGGCGGATCGGAGAGCTGGATGAGAGGGCCTGGCCGATGAGGCCCCGCCAGGTCTCCGCGTAGTCCCCGTCTCCCAGAAGCTCCTCGGGGGACATGCCAAGCGCCTCATCCATGGACAGGCCGTACCGGGAGAGGAAGGCCCCGTTGCAGTAGGAGAGCCTGTGGCCCCGGTCCACCAATAAAACCGGATCGTCCATGGCCTCGAAGACCTGGAAGACCCGCTCCTGGGCCCCACGGGCCTCGGTCCGGGCCTCGGCGATCTCCTGGTCCAGCTTGCGCCTCTCCGCCCGGGCCTCCAGCTTGGACCGCTCCAGGGAGAAGCAACGGCTCACCAGCTCCCCGTTGGCCTCCTTGAGGGCGTCGATCAGCTGCCTTGATTGGATGGCCCCCGCCAGGGAGCTCAGGATCACCGACAGGAAGACCAGCTTCACGTCCGGCACGTCGCCGAAGTCCATGGCGGCCAGGAACATCCCCATGACCCGGTCGTTGGACACCATGGGCTGGAGCAGCATCCGCAGGTTGCCGTCGCTGGAGGTGCACCAGGTGCGCTTGCTCACCTCCACCGCCCAGGCGAAGGACCCGTCCTCTATCAGGATGTCCTTCTCCCTCTCCAGCAGGGGCATCTTGGAGGAGGGGTAACAGCCCGCCAGGTCGAAGCTGGGGAAGCCGGGGGCCACCACGTAGAAGGCGAAGGCGATTGGGGAGAGGATGGACCTCACCTTGGAGGCCGCCTCGTCCAGCATGTCCCTCAGGGGGCCATCCTTGTAGGAGGAGGGCAGGTGGCTGCTGAACTCCATGGCTATCTGGAGGGCCATCACCGCCTCCATCCTCTCCCGCTGGGCCTGCTCCAGCTGGGCCTCCAGCTCCCTGACCCGCTTCTGAGGGTCCTGCTCCACTACCCCCCACCCCCTCAGGAGAAGAACATGCCGATTATCTCCCGGATCTGCCTCTGACCCTGGACGAACACCGGCTCTATGACGTTGACCGATAGCCCCAGCTGGTCCCAGTGGTAGGGGCTAAGGCGGGGCACCATGAAGCTACCGCTGGTGCCGAACCGACCCGCCATGGCGAACACGTCCGCCACGTGGACCACCAGCTCCTCCGGCGTGCGGGCGGAGGAGGGCCTGTGGTGAAACCGGACCAGCTCCCCTATGGACGAGGGGATCTTCCATTCCCTCAGGGCGTAGTAGCTCAGGTGTCCGTGATCGAACCCCAGGACATCCTGTTCGGTCTCGTAGATGTCCTGCCCCTGGGAGGACAGGCGGATCACCTCCCCCATGCTGAAGGGGACCTTCACGTACAGGATCAGGCGCCCTATGTCGTGCATGAGCCCCGCCAGGAAGAACCGTTCCTCCTCCCGGATGCCCATCTTTGCGGCCAGGATCCGGGCGAAGACCCCGCAGGCCACCGAGTGGGTCCAGAAGGACCGGACGGACACGTAGCCCGGGTCCAGCCCCTTGAAGGCGGACAGCAGTGACACCCCTATGGCCAAGTTCAGGAGCTCCTTGGTGCCCACCAGCGTCACCGCCCGGGCCACCGAATCCACCCGGGATGGGAGGCCGTAGAAGGAGCTGTTCACCAGCTTCAGGAGCTTGGCGGAGAGGCTGGGATCCTTTCCCACAACCCGGGCTATCTGCTCCACCGAGCTGTTCGGGGCCTTTATCACCTCGTCTATCCGATAGTAGATGTCCGGGAGGGTGACGAAGGCGTTGGCCGCCACCAGCTCGTGAGGGGTCACCTTGCGCCGGACCCCCACCGACGAGGGGGACACGGGGATGCACCCCACCTCCAGGGGGAACTCCTCCCCCTCCGCGAGGGACTTGGCCATGGCCAGCACCCCGCAACGGTGGATCTCCCTCATGGGCATCTCGTCCCTCCCCTCCCGGGGGAAGAACATGTCCGCCAGAGCCCGGGCCCTGTCGATGAACGGCGCCAGGCCCTCCGGCACCGGGGGCTCCTCCGCCACGGGCCCTTCCGCCACCGATGCCTCCACCACCCCCCAGGCCTTGAAGGTCTTTATGTAGGACTCCCTTATGACCGCCCCCTTGGGCAGGATGAACCTGCCGTTGGGGGCCAACAGGTCCTCCTGGAGGACCATTCCCTCCCTGAGGTCTGACACCCTAACCTTCGGCAAGCCCATCACCTCCAAGACGCCACATTGACATATCAGAACCTTCCCTTCCTGAGGACCCACCAGGGAGCCATGGAGGAGTCCAGGTGCCCCCGGGCCACCATCTCCCAGATGACCGCCGCGGCGGACCATAGGCGGGACGCGAAGGTGAAGACCGGGAAGAGGGGCAGCAGGACGCCCAAGATCAGGTCATCCCTGGGCCGCTCGGACACGAAGGCGAGCCCCAGCAGGTAGAACACCAAGGTGACCCCCAGGTAGAACAAGTATACCAGCAAGAGGATCCTAAATACCGTCCCCAGCGGCAAGGTGATGAAGCTGAAGGCGGTGTAGACCAACAGGATCAGGGGCACCACGATCTGGAAGTAGAGCCCTCCCAGGGTTACGGTGATGAAGTTCCTCCAGCCCATCATGGATGGCGAGAAGGACTTCAGGTGCTTGCGGACGTATATGTAGAACAGGTCCCCGTCCCAGCGGAGGCGCTGCTTGAAGAAGCCCCGGAACGTGGGGGGCGCGTCGGTGTGCCCTATCACCTCCGGGTCGAAGAGGATCCTCACCGACCGGTATCGGCCGAAGTAGTTCTTTATCCTCATGGTGATGTCCAGATCCTCGGCGCTCCCCGCGTCCCAGCCCATGATCAGGTTCAGCACCTCCCGCCGGAATATGCCGAAGGCGCCGGATATGTTGTTCACCGCGTTGAACTGGCTAAGGCCCGTCTTGCTGACCCCTATGGCCAGCATGTACTCCAGCCCCTGCAGCGCTGCCGCCAGGGAGGACCTCCAGTTCCGCACCCGGAGGCACCCGGCCACCGCCGCCACGTTCGGATCCCTGAAGTGGCGCACCGCCTTGGAGACCATGTCGTTGTCGAAGGAGGTGTCCCCGTCCAGGGCCATCACCACCTCCCCCCGGGCCACCGACAGCCCCGCGTTGAGCGACGAGACCCGCCCCCCCCGCTGCCACTTGGGCAACACCAGCAGCTCCCGGTTGGGAGCCCTCATCACCTGGTCCATCATCTCCAGCGCCGCCCGGTGGGTGTGGGAGTTCACCAGGGCCCCGTCTATGACCGGTATTATCTGGATCCTGCCGGGGTAGATCTGGTGCGCCAGGGTCCTTATGGTGAGCTTCACGTCCTCCCCCTCGGAGTAGCAGGTGATTATGCAGGACACGCTCGGGTGGTACTGCACCTCCTCCCAGGGCAGCAGGGCCCTCTCCATGGCGTACTTGAGCACCCCAGCCAGGACGAAGGCGTAGTAGGGTAGCTCCAGGAAGACCACCATGGGGACGAACTTGAAGATCACCACCCACACCTGGGACGACAGGGGATCCTCCAGTAGCCCCCGGATCGCCGCCGCCGCCATCCGCAGGACATCGGTAACGAGGAAGGGTCCCAAGTCACCTCACCTCTCGCAGCTTCGCAAGGAACAGGTCCACGTCCGCCGAGTCCTCCAGGTCCTCGGGCACCGAGGCGATCTTCACCTCCAGGGGCAAGGTGGAGGCCACCTCCTGGGGCAGGGCAGACCGAATCTGTCCTATGCGGCGGGCCACCACCAGCCCCCCCTCCAGGGGGGTCTTGGGCAACAGAAGCAGGATCTCCTCATGCTCGGACCGGGTGCTCACGTCGGTGGTTCGGATCATCTCCTTTATCCTTCCCATGATGGAGCGAAGGGTCTCCATGGCCCGCCGGAGCCCAACCCGGGCCACGAAGGCGTCCAGGTCCCCGAAGGATATGGAAAGCAGGCAGAAGGGCTCCACCGGTGGCCTCCTGGAGAGGTTCAGCATCCACTGCAGGATGTGCCGGAAGGGCTCGGGCTTCATGTAGTTTAGGGTGTCCATCACCTCGTACCGGCTCTGCATCTCCCCCGTCTGGGCCGCCAGGACCCCCTTATCGGTGAGCCTCCAGACCCGGAAGTTCCGGGGGATCAGGTCCGCCGGGTCGCTCCACTGGCCGCATAGGAGGCAGTGGCAGGAGACCCTGGGCTCCGAGAAGGCGGCCCCGCAGTCCCGGCATCGCTGGTTCTCCATGGGGATGTCGTAGTCGGACCCTATGTGCCTCAGCCTGGCGGCGCAGAAGGGGCATATCATCTCCCCGGTGACCAGGAAGTCCTCCTTGGGGCCCACCCGGCCGCAGGTGAAGCAGTGGATGAACTGGACGTTCTCTATGTCCATGCTCCCGCAGGAGGGGCACAGGTCCACGTAGTTCAGGTGCCCCCCGTCGCAGAAGGGGCAGAAGCGGACCCGCTCCACCAGCTCCCCCTCCTCCAGGTATCCCCCGTCCGCCAGCCGGGCTATCCAGCCCTGGGGATCCACCTTGCCTCCCCCTAAGGCCTCCATCAGGGGCCAGAGGTAGACCCGGCCGGTCAAGGGCCTGAGCACCGGCGAAAGGCCCCTGTGGGGTCTAGAGTACAGGAAGGCGATTAGCCGGTAATCCAGGCTGGAGCCCAGGAGATCCCATTGGATCCCCTGTAGCCGGTCCCATATCTCCTCCGCCCGGGAGGACATCTGGGCCTCGGTCAGGTCCACCCCGTCGCACAGCTCCGCCAGGAACCGGTCCGTCTCCCCCTCCACGAAGGCGGGGATGAGCCCCCGATCCCGGTGGGACCGGAGCTCCATCAGCACCTCGAGCGTCTCGGCCCCCCGGGGCACCAGGATCCCCCTGGTGGCCCCCTCCAGCGCCTCCCTCAGGGCCAGAACCGAGCCCACCCGGAGGATCCCATGACCCCCATGCGCCTCTCCGATCAACCGACTCACCCCCCTAGATCCGGATCCCCAGGGACCTCATGGCGTTCCTCCAGGAGAAGGGGAAGCGCAGGTCCACCTTTATGCCGTCCACGTGGTAGGCGGCGGGTAGCTCCGGGCAGGTGACGCTGATGAGGACCGCCCTGCCCCGCTCGTTCAACGGCCCCGACAGGTCCGGCGGGATCTGGGTGCTCAGGGTCGGGGTCGCCTCCACCCGTCCCTGCACCGTCATCCCGTCGGGCGTGCGGACCCGGACCGGGGAGCCCACCTCCCCGTAGGGCATGAACCTGGGGTCCAGGTAGCCCCATATCCGGACCCTGGAGCGGTCCCCCAGGGTGACCACCCCTCCCCCCATGGGGACCGACCCTCGATCGTTAACCAGTAGCTCCAGCACCACCCCGTCCACCGGGCTGGTTACCACCTTGTGGCGCACGGAGCCTAGCTGCTCCGCCTCCGCCTGGATCTGGGCCATCCGGTTGAGCCGCATGGCCTCGTACTCGCTGAACTGGGATGCCGGCTGGGCGGAGGGCTTGAGGGTCGAAAGGGCCGCCTCCGCCTGGGCCAGGGCCGCCTCCGCCTGCCGGAGCCGGTCCTCTGCCTGGTCAAGCTCCGCCCGGGTGGCGGCGCCGCGGGAGAACAGGTCCCGGATCCGGTCCCGGACCTCCCGCTGATATGCCACGGACCTGCGCTGAACCTGAACCTGGGACGCCAGGGGGGAGAGGTCCACCCGATTAAGTGATGGTGGGCGGTAGGGGGAGGACTTGAGGGCCCCCAGCTCCGCGTTGAGCACCGCAAGGCGGGCCTCCACCGACGGGTCCCGGACGGAGAAGAGTTGGTCCCCGCGCCTCACCAGCTGCCCGGGCCTGAGGGGCAGGGACACCACCCCCTGGATGGGGGAGGACACGGTGACCGTCTCCAGCCTGACCACCCCGGGGGCGGAGACCAGGATCGCGTAGCTGGCCACCTTCCACAGCAAGAAGGCCAGGGGGGAGAACAGGAGCAACAGCAACAGGTACCACCGCCACTTCAGGGCTGCCCTCCTGGCGGGGCCGTAGTCCACCTTTAACCCCCCGGGGTCCACGTTGGGGGACTCCTTACGGCTGAAACGGATCCTCATCTGCCTCCACCTCCAGTCATGGACAGGTGGTCCTCGAAGGACTGGACCAGCACGGACCTAACTCCCGCCCTGCCCATCCGGTCCAGGGCGTCCGAGAAACCCGCTGGCCCAAGCCCTCGAAGGCTCTCCTCCGGTGAGACGTTCCCCTCCACCGACACCGCAAGCCACATCCTGATGTCCCCCACGCCCCGGGCGACGGACAGGAACCGCTCCACCGCCCTGTCCGTCGAGGAGGTGTAGATCATCACCGCCACGCCCCGGACCCGGGAGCGATGGAGCCCCTCGAGGGTCTCCTGCCGGAAGGGCTCCTCCAGGTAGCGGGGGTGGATGGACACCGAGACCCCCCAGGGGGAGGCCTTGGCCGCCGCTTCCACCGCCTGGAGGAAGCGCCGGTTCAGCTCCTGCCGCCTTTGGGAGGCGCCGGGAATCTGGTCCACCTCCAGGTCCAGGTGGAGCCCGTCGAAGGGCAGGCCCTTGAGGCGGGATATCAGGTCCACCATGCCCTTAGGATCCAGGATGAAGTCCGGGTCCCCCAGCAGGAGCTCCACCCACACCCCCGATGATCTGGCGGACCTCAAGAAATCGTGGAGGCGCCGGGAGGCCGGGCCCCCGTCCAGGATGGACCGGATCCCCCGGGAGGTGAAGGAGATAAGGATCCGCCGGAAGGGGGACCGTCCGATCAGCTCCAGCAACCGGTCCCCCTCCCCATTGAGCACCCGGTCCCCGTTCCAGAGGTAGGCCCCAAGCTGTAGGGCACCGGTGGATTGCCCCCTGGGCGATGGGGTGCCCCCCAGGGCGGTCATCACCAGGGCCCACCGCTGGGATGTGCCCGGAGGGGGGGAGGAGATCACCACGGGGTCCTCCTGGGGGCCGTCTTGGGGGATCAGCTCCAGCAGCTCCGCGTGGTACTGCATGGCCAGTCCCTCCGCCTCCACCACGTCCATGGCGGCGGAGAAGAGGTCCATCTGGGCCCTAAGGCGCCGCTCCAGCACGTCTCCCGGAATGGAGGAGGCCCTCAGGTCGGCCACCCGGAGGGCCTCCAGGGCGGACTCGAGCCTGGCGGAGGAGAACTCCAGCTGACTTAGGGCGTGGCGGCAGCGGGAGACCCCGTGCAGAATGGATGAGAGCCGGTCCATCCGGTGGATCGCCTCCTCCTCCGCCGCCGCCTGGGCCTCGAAGAGGGCCGCCTCCCTGGAGAGCCGGGAGGCCTTGGAGAGCCCCACCGGGGCTGTCAGGCCGAAGGAGACGAAAGCGTCGTGGCCGCCCCTGCCCGGGTCCTCCAGGCTGTAGGAGACCCCGGCCCTCACCTCCGCTTCGTACCCTCCCCGGCCCTGGTGATGGGCCGCCAGCTCCATCTGCTCCGTCACCTGCTGAAGGATCCCGAGCTCCGGGTCATCCTGGTTGACGTACCTGCCCAGGGCCCCCTTGGAGTAGCGGACCGGCCGCAGGGAGGGGGTCTCGGCCTTAAGGATCTCCTGGTACGGCCGGCCGGTGGCCTTGCGGATGATCCCCATGGCCATCTCCTGGTCCGCCAGGGCCCCCTCAAGCTGGCGCCGGGCCAGGTGGAACCAGCTCTCCATCTCCAGCAGGTCCGCCTTGAGGAGGTAGCCCTCCTCGGTCCTGCGGCGCATGGGGGGCATGGCCTGCCCCTCCAGCCGGAGGAACCAGCGGGAGAGGAGCTCCCGTCGCTGGGAGGTCCAGAGAAGCACGTAGGCCTTCCGAAGGGCGGTCAGGTTGGCCCGCCGGGCCTCCATCTCCCGTTGGGCCCCCTTGAGGGAGTCGATCCGGGCCCGGATCTGGGAGACCCGCTCTCGATGCCAGGACCCCAACACCGGCAACGCCAGCCCCACCCGGCCGGACAGGGTGGAGTAGCCCTCCAGCCTGGCGTCGTCGGACCTGGACTCCGGCCGGTTGGATCCGGTCACGGAGGCCTCGGCGAAGAACTTGAGCCCCGAGGAGGCCACAAGCGCCTCCTCCCGAGCCTGCAACGCCAGGAGGTCGTACACCGCCCGGAGCACCTCCGGCGAGGAGGACACCATCTCCTCCAGCTCCGGCAGGGTGGCCCCCATGGAGGGCTGGGGGGATAGCTGGCACAGGATAGCCAGGGACAGGGCCAGGAGGAACGACCGAACCGGACGGGAAGTCACCGAGGAACCCCTCCATTCTCGCGAATTATAAGGCGAATATTTTAACTATTTACGTTATATTGACTAGGCCGCAAAGACAAAATAGCATTTATTGTCCCCCCCCCCCCCCCCGGGGGTCTGTTTAATTTTATCATGCGGGAGGCGGTAGGATGGAAGGCTTTCTCATGGATCTGGTCTCCAGCGCCAACGGGGTGCTGTGGGGCAAGGTGATGGTGTGGCTCCTGTTGGGCACCGGGGTCTTTTACACCCTCAGGCTTCGGTTCCCCCAGGTGAGGCACTTCGGCCACATGTTCAAGGTGACCCTCGGGGGACGCAAGTCTCAGGAGGGGGGCATAAGCTCCTTTCAGGCCCTCTGCACCGGCCTGGCGGCCCAGGTGGGGACCGGCAACCTGGCGGGGGTTGCCACCGCGCTGGTGTCTGGAGGCCCAGGGGCCATATTTTGGATGTGGCTAACCGCGGTTCTCGGCATGGCCACCATATGCGGTGAGGCCATCCTAGCCCAGTTGTTCCGGGTGAAGGACCAGGACGGTACCTATAGGGGCGGCCCCGCCTACTACCTGGAGAAGGGGCTGGGCCAGCGCTGGATGGGGATGCTCTTCGCGGTGTCCATCATCGTTGCCATGGGCTTCATCTTCAACGCGGTGCAGAGCAACTCCATAGCGGCGGGTCTGCGGGGCGCCTTCGGCATGAGGGAGCTACCGGTGGCGGCGGTTCTCATGGCGGTCACCGCGGTGGTCATCTTCGGGGGCCTCAAGCGGATCGCCCACGTGGCGGAGGTGGTGGTGCCCGTCATGGCCATCGCCTACATAGCCATCTCCCTCTACATAACCCTGACCCACATATCGCTCCTGCCCTCCATCATATCCATGATCTTCCAGGGGGCCTTCGGGGCCAAGCAGGTGGCGGGGGGCGTCCTGGGGCACACGGTGGCCCAGGCGTTCCGCTACGGGGTGGCCCGGGGGCTCTTCTCCAACGAGGCGGGCATGGGCTCCACCCCCAACGCCCACGCCACCGCGGAGGTTCGCCATCCGGCCCGGCAGGGCTTCGTGGCCATGATGGGGGTCTTCGTGGACACCTTGCTGGTCTGCTCCGCCACCGCCACCATAATCCTGGTATCAGGGCAACTGGGCAGCGGCGCCACCGGCATCGAGCTTACCCAGCTGGCCATCCGGTCCGCGGTTGGAAGCTGGGGCCCCTACTTCATAGCCGCCGCCCTGCTCTTCTTCTCCTGGACCTCCATCCTGGGCAACTACTACTACGGGGAGAGCAACCTGAAGTACCTGTTCCCCAACTGCGGGACCTTGGGGCTCGGCGCGTACCGGGTCATCGTGCTGGGGATGCTCCTCTTCGGCGCCACCTCGTCGGTGCCCCTGGTCTGGGAGCTGGCGGACTTCTTCAACGGCATAATGGCCCTCCTAAACTTGGTCGGCATAATACTCCTGTCAAATTTGGCGGTCAGAGCCATGAACGACTACGAGTCGAAGCTGAAATCCGATCCAGACCCCTCCTACGACGGAAACTGACCGAAAGGCCAGGCCCCGGCCCCGCCGGGGCCTGGCCTTTCTCCTTCGGCGATGTATAATAGTGTGGTATAACTATCTAAATCGACACCCAGCTCGAAGGGGGGGATCACCATGGACACCAGGTACCGGGAAATCCTTCCCCGGGCGTTCGAGTCATGGCCCTACCCCCTGCTCCTGCTGGAGGATGGCCCCCCTCCAAGGGTCATCTACCACAACCCCGCGTTCGCCGGGCTTCTCGACCGGGAGGACCTGGAGGGGGCCATCCTGTCGGACCTGCCCCATTTGGGGGGTTGCGACCTTTCGGACCTGGCCGGGCTACCGGCGGGTGAGCGTGGCTACCTCAAGGCGAAGGACAGGACGTTCAACATCCAGCGCACCGCCCCGGCGGAGGGGGTCAGCCTCCTCATCTTCCAGGACGTGTCCCAGGAGATGAGGCGGATAGACCTGCTGGAGGTGGAGGGGGAGAGGGTTTCGAAGATCTCCCTGGAGTTCGAGGACGTGTTCGAGGGGATCCAGGAGGGGGCCTTCCTGGTGAGGGCCCACCCGGACGGGTCATTCCGCTATGTGCTGGTGAACCGCCTCTACCGGGACATGTTCATGATAGGCTCTCGGGACGTCCGGGGGCTCACCGCCCGGGAGCTGCTCGGCGATCGCATGGGGGCCATGGTGGAGGCCAACTACCGGGACTGCATCAATTCCCGCTCCCCCATAACGGTGGCCGAGCGTTTCCTCCTCCCCAACGACCAGGTGCGGTTGCTGCAAACCTCCCTGGTGCCCTCCTTCCTTGACCATGCCCCGTCCCACATAGTGGGGTTCATAAAGGACGTGACCGACGAGAGAAGGGCCCAGGAAGAGAGGGACGCGGCGCTCAGGCGCTACGAGGCCATGTTCCGGGAGCACCCGGCGGTGATGCTCCTCATTGATCCCGAGTCGGGGCAGATCCTGGACGCGAACCCATCGGCGCTGAACTTCTACGGCTACCGGCACGAGGAGATCACCCGGATGACCATTCAGGACATCAACCAGCTCCCCGAGGAGGAGGTGAGAAGGCGTAGCCTCCTGGCCGCCCATGGGAAGCAACGCTACTTCCTGTTCCCCCACCGGCTCCGGAGCGGCGCGGTGAGGCTGGTGGACGTTTTCACCGCTCCGGTAAACATCGGCGAAAGCACCGCCCTCTTCTCGATCATCTTTGACGTAACCGAGCGGGAGGAGGCGAAGAGGAGACTCCACCAGGAGAAGGAGACCCTCAACACCACCCTTATGAGCATCGCTGACGGGGTGGTGGCCACAGATGCGGGCGGCACCATCACGTCCATCAACCCATCGGCCCTCAAGATGGCGGGGATCAAAGAGCAGGACGCCCTTGGCAGGCCCTTCTCCCATGTCTTCTCCATAATTGAGTCCAAGACCCTGAACGAGGGGGATCCCCTGGGAGCCGCCATCCGTTCCGGAAGGATAATCCCCATATCCGATGCGGTGGCCAACACCCCAGGGGGTAAGATCCACATCTCCGGCAGCGCTTCTCCCGTAAGGAATTCCCTGGGAGAGGTCACCGGGGCGGTGGCTGTCCTCCGAGACGTGGGACAGGAGAAGCAGTGGCGGGATAAGATGCTGTATATGAGCTATCACGACCCGCTCACCAAACTGCCGAACCGCCGGTTCCTGGAGGAGGAGATCTCTCGGCTGGAGGAGGAGCAGGTGATGCCCGTATCGGTCATCATGGCGGACGTTAACGCCCTCAAGATGACCAACGACGCCTTCGGCCACGAGAGGGGAGACGCCCTCCTTATCAACGCCGCCAAGGTCCTCAAGGCCGCATGCCGACGGGGGGATGTGGTTGGCCGATGGGGGGGAGATGAGTTCCTGATCCTCCTGGTGGGAGCCACCGAGCGGGGGGCAGAGATGGCCGCCCAGCGAATCCGGGAGATGGTCCGGGATTCCCCCCTGGGTGACATACCCATGAGCATCGCCCTAGGTTGGGGTACCAGGTCCAATCCAGGCCAGGGCATCCTCCCCGCCATGAAGGAGGCGGAGGAGATGATGTACCGACACAAGCTCATCGACGGGAGGGACCAGCGGCAGATGCTGCTGGACCGGATACTGTCCGCCCTGAGCTCCCGATGCCACGAGGACGAAGACCACAGGAACCGCCTCAAGAAAATCTGCCTTGCGGTGGGATCCGCCATGAATCTGAGCCCCAGGGAGATGGAGGATCTCTCCCTGCTGACCTACTACCATGACATAGGGATGATAGGAATACCTCCGGAGGTTCTGAGGGCCGAAGGCCCACTGACGGAGAACCAGATGGAGGACATCCGACGACACCCCGAGGTGGGCTACATGATAGCCCAGAACGTGAAGGAGATAGTATCCGTAGCAGACTTGATCCTGTTGCACCACGAGCGATACGACGGCTCCGGATACCCCCGGGGACTCAAGGGGGATCAGATCCCCATCCAGTGCCGGATCTTCGCCCTGGCGGACGCCTACGAGGCCATGACCAGCGGCAGACCCTACCGGAGGCCCCTGAGCCATCGGGAGGCGCTGGAGGAGATAGCCTCCCTCAAGGGAATCATCTTCGACCCCCAGGTGGTGGAGGCCTTCGTATCCTCCTTGGGGAACTGACCGGCCCCTTGGAAACCGAAGGGGCCCCGGCACCCCGGGGCCCCGCAGGTGGTCAGGCCTCCTCGGGCCTCACCTCCAGATCCTCCTCCAGATCCCCTTCCGCATCGTCCTTGAGGACCACGTTAAGCAACAGGGCCGCCACAGTGCCGGCGCTTATGCCGGAGGAGAAGAAGCTCCTCACCGCCCTGGGCATGCTGGAGATGAAGTCCGGCCTCACGGTGACGCCGATACCGATCCCAAGGGATATGGCCAGGATCAGCATGTTGCGGTTGTTGAGCTCCACCCCCTTGAGGGTCTTGATCCCCGCCGCCATGACCATGCCGAACATGATGATCCCCGCCCCACCCAGAACCGGGTTAGGCATTATGGCCACCAGGGCCCCCAGCTTGGGGAATAACCCCATGAGGATCAAGATTATACCCGCCACCTGGACCACATAGCGGCTGGCCACCTTGCTCAACGGGATCAGCCCCACGTTCTGAGAGAAGGAGGTGTTGGGTCCCGCGTTGACGAATCCGGCGATGAGAGACCCAACCCCATCCGCCAGGATACCCTTGGATATGTCCTCCGAGTCCAGCTCCTTGCCGGACGCCTCGCCGATGGCGAAGAGACACCCCACGGTCTCCACGGTGGTCACCAGATATGCGGTGAAGAAGGCGAAGAACCCCCCCATGGAGAACTTGACTCCATACTTGAAGATGGTCGGAACCTCGAACCATCCCGCCTTCGCTATGGGGGACATGTCCAGCATCCCGAAGGGGATGCAGATCAGGTAGCCGAAGATGAGGCCTATTATGACCGCCGCGGAGGAGAGGAACCCCTTGGCGTAGCGGTTGAGCAGCATGATCACCGTCATGACCGACAGGGCTATGGACACGTTCCTCACACTGCCGTAGTCCGGCGCCCCGTAGCCCCCGGCGGCCCAGTCGATGGCCACCGGCAACAGGGTGAGCCCTATGAGCATCACCACCGTGCCGGTCACCACCGGGGGGAAGAACCGTCTCAGGGGCTTTATGAACCGGCTTAGGGCGATCTCTATGAAGGAGCCCGCTATGGTGGCCCCAAATATACCCGGCAACCCCATCTGGGCCCCCACCGCTATGGAGGGGCCAACGAAGGTGAAGTCGGTGCCCATCACGCAGGGTAGCTTGGCCCCCACGGGGCCTATCCCCTTGGCCTGGATGTAGGTGGCTATCCCCGCCGCCAACAGGGCGGCGCTCACCAGGAACCCCAGGTCGTGGACCGGAAGCTTCAACGCCCCCCCCACTATCAGGGGTACCGCCACTATCCCGCCGAAGGCGGCCATGATGTGCTGGATCGCCAAAACCACCGATAGGTTTAGGGGCGGACGATCGTCCACCTTGTACAGGATCCCGTCCCCGTACCCCCTAGCTCCCCTAGTCTCCATGCTCCTTCCCCTCCTTGAAAGGTAATAAGGCCACCCCACCGGGGCCACCACCACTATACAATATAACCCTTGAGAAATATCAGACAATGTTCGGGTGTGACAGGTCCGACGCAACGGGTATCATTGGTGTAGACTGGCATGGGGGTGATCGAATTGAACCATCACGACCAGTTGCTGGCCAGGGTCTTGGACTTCCTGGATCGAAACCGGGAGGAGGCGGTCCGCATGTCGGACCGGATATGCGACCATCCGGAGCTGGGGGGGGAGGAGGTGCGGACCTCCGGCGAGTTCGCCCGGGCGCTCCGGGAGGGGGGCTTCCGGGTGAAGACGGGGATACTGGACCTCCCCACCGCCTTTCACGCCACCTGGGGGAGGGGGCCGGTCAACGTGGCACTCCTGGCGGAGATGGACGCCCTGCCGGAGATAGGCCACGGGTGCGGCCACAACCTGCACGGCACCGCCTCGGTCTTCGCCGCCCTGGCGCTCAAGGAGGCCCTGAGGGAGGAGGACGCCACGATCCACGTGTTCGGCACTCCGGCGGAGGAGACCAATGGCTCAAAGGTGGAGATGGCCCGGGCGGGGCTCTTCGACGAGATGGACCTGGCGCTCATGTTCCACTGCTGCTCCGGCGGGAGCTACGTGGACTACAGATCAATGGCCATTGACTCCCTGGAGTTCACCTTCTCGGGACGCACCGCCCACGCGGCGGCGGCCCCCTGGGAGGGGCGGAACGGGTTGAACGGGGTTATCCTGCTCTTCCACGCCCTGGACATGCTGAGGCAGCACGTAAGACCCCACGTCAGGATGCACGGGATCATCACCCACGGGGGCGCGGCCCCCAACATCGTTCCCCACGAGGCCCGGGCCCACTGGTACTTCCGGGCCCCCACCCGGGAGGAGCTGGACCAGCTGGTGGAGCGGGTGAAGGCCATAGCCCACGGTTGCGCCGCCGCCACCGAGACGGAGGTTTCCTACCGCTACAACGAGGCCAGCTTCGATCACATGAGGCCTAACCCCCCGGCGGAGGAGGCCATGGAGCGGATCCTGACGGAGCTGGGCTTCCGCCTCCGGAAGGGCCCGGGCCCCAGCGGATCCAGCGACGTGGGCAACGTGAGCCGCCGGTGCCCGGCCCTTCAGCCGGAGCTGTCCATATCCGACCGGGAGATCCCCCTCCACTCCCGGGAGTTCGCCCTGGCCACCAAGTCGGAGGGGGGACACCGGGCCCTGATCCAGGGGGCAAAGGCCCTGGCCTGGATGGGCCTTGATGTGATCTTCAACCCCCAGCTCCGGGAGCGGATCCGCCGGGCCTTCGAATCCCCCACCACCCACGGCTAGAGGGGCCTCAGCTCCACCTCCACCTGGCTCAGGCAGCAGTTCCAGCGGTCCGTCAGCTGGGGCCCCACGAGGAGGTTGACCCCCCGCTGCCCCGAGTGGGTCCAGCAGGTTCCGGGGGCCACCCCCTCCTCCACCCTAAGCACCCCCCGCACCTCCCCCCAGGGGGAGCGGACCGCCACCCGCTGCCGGTCCCGTAGGCCCAGCCTCGAGGCCTCCCGGGGAGACAGGCGGAAGACCAGCCCATCCCCCTCCGCCCAGGACTCGCAGCCGCCGCCGTTCACCGCGTCGAACCGGTGGGGTGTCACCAGTGTGAGACTATCCCCGGCTGGGCCGACTGGGGGGACCAGAGGGAAGGAGAAGGCTCCCCGGTTCCTGTCCGGGTGGGGGAAGCGCCATATGCCCTCCGCCACGGGGACCAGCCCCGGGTTGGAGAGCACTTGCCTGACGAAGGGCTCGAAGGAGCCCCGGACGCAGGGGTCAAAGCCCAGCATCCGGAGGATGGAATCCAGCAGATCCGCCTCGGATGGGCATGGGGACCTCCTGACGGGCCGGGTGACCTGGAGCAGATCGTGCCAGTAGCTGAACACCAGCCCATCCGGTTGCTCCGGGAAGGGGGCCACGGGGATGAAGAGGTGGGACCTCGATGCGGTGGCGGAGAGCCGCCAGTCCAGGCATACGAAGAAGGGGTCTTCCCGGTCCATCAGCTCCAACAGGTCCTCCACCCCCTGGGTCTGGGTAACCGGGTTGCAGCGGGAGAAGATCACCAGCTCAACCGGCGGATCCTGGGCCCCCTTTAGCCAGGGCCCCACGACGGGCCGCGGCGCCAGGCGGGAGAAGCAGCCTTCGGCGAAGCCCGGGGGGAAAGGGGCCCCGTCGTCGGCGCTGAACACCATCCCTCCTCCGGGAACCCCCTGGGAGCCCAGGAGGAAGACCAGCGAATCCAAGACCCGCATGAGCAAGTCCCCCCCCTGGCGGCGCTGCATGGCCCAGCCGGCCCAGAGGCTGAGGGGCCCGTCGGAGGTGACGAACTGGAGGATCTCGTCCAGTTCTTGGGACGAAAGACCGGTGAGACGGCCGACCTCCTGCCGGGTGGCCCACCGGATGGACCCCTCGAACTCCTCCAGACCCCGGAACTCCCCCACGGGACCTCCCCCGCCCCTCAAGACCTCCCCGCACAGGAAGGCCCCCAGGGCCAGGTCCGAGCCGGGCCTCAATGTCCACGCCACGTCCGCCAGCCCATGAGTCCTGGTGGGCCTCACGTCCAGGTATCCCACCTTGGCCCCCATGGCCCTGGCCCGGGCTATGAGGGGAACAAAGTGGACGTTGGTCTCCGCCACGTTGCGGCCCCAGAGGAGGATCCGGCGGCTCTCCAGCACCTCCTCGGGGGGCACGTGCCGCCTGACCGGGTAGGAGAGGGACAGGCCGTGTCCCCCCTCGCCGCCGCAAAGGGACCCCGCAAGGCCGGTGAAGCCCCCGAGGCGCTGGGAGAAGAGGTCCAGCAGACAGTTGGTCATAAGCAGGTTGCCGGACCCGGTCCCCCACAGGATCCGCCGGGGATCCCGCTTCACCGCCGATTCGATGCGCCCCGCCAGGATGGACAGGGCCCGATCCCAGGAGATGGGGTTCAAAACCCCTCCCTCCCGGAGCATGGGCTGGGTGGGCCTGGGGCCCTCCAGGGCATCCAGTAGCTTCGTCAGCTTCCTGCACACGAACCCCCGGGTGTAGGGGTGGTCATCCCTGCCCCTGACCTGGCTGGAACCCCACTGGGCCTCGAAACCGCAGGCGTCGGGACAATCGAAGGCGCAGGCGGAAAGGATCTTCAACGTTGACACCTCCCTAGGGGCTGGATGGAGGATGTGCCCCTCTCTGCGATCCATGTTAACACCCTCCAGCGGCGGATCAAACCATCGCCGGCTCCGCCCTTTAAGGTGACCCATCGCAGGACCAAGGGTTCAGCGGGGAAGAAGCCTGGACCTGGGACGTGGGGGGCTATAGAATCTTCTCCGGAACTCAAGAAACTCCCCGCTGGGGAGAGGAGAGGGATGATGGCGATTGACTGAGCGGAAGGACCGGGGCGGCTGGCCGGTGGTGCTCTACGTGGTGCTGGTGGCCGCCTACTTCATGTCCAACTTCTTCAGGGTATCCCCGGCGGTGCTCCTGCCCCGGCTGGCCAGGGAGATGGGGATGACCGCAGGGGTTACGGGCTTCATATCGAGCCTTTTCTTCTACGCCTACGGGGGGGTGCAGCCCCTTTGCGGCTCCCTAAACGACCGGTACGGCCCCATGAGGATCGGCGCCTTGGGGATGCTCATCTGCGCGGTGGGCACCTTCATGTTCTCCTTCGCGGACAGTCCCGCAAGCCTTGGGGTGGCCCGGATGCTCACCGGCCTGGGGCTTGGCCCCATCTTCTCCGGGGTCCTGGTGCACCAGGCCCACGGGTTCCCCAAGGAGAGGTACCCCATGCTGACGGGGCTCACCATCGCCCTGGGCAACCTGGGGGCGGTGGTCTCCGTGGTGCCCCTGGGGCTTGCGCTGGACTCCATGGGCCGGTTCAACACCTTCCTCCTCCTGGGGATCGTGAGCGCCGGGATCGCCCTGGTCCTCTGGGTCCTCAAGGGGCACGATCCGGTGACCTCCTCCGGGGGCAAGGGGCCCATGCTTAAGGGGCTCAAGGAGGGGATGAGGATCCTGGTCTCCGGGCACCGGGGAATAAAGGTGGCGGCGCTGCTCTGGGCCTCCGCGGTGGGGGTGCAGCTCTCCCTCCAGGG
Organism: Thermanaerovibrio acidaminovorans DSM 6589; assembly: GCF_000024905.1. Classification (NCBI taxonomy): domain Bacteria; kingdom Thermotogati; phylum Synergistota; class Synergistia; order Synergistales; family Synergistaceae; genus Thermanaerovibrio; species Thermanaerovibrio acidaminovorans. Next base: position 172,333 of record NC_013522.1, on the reverse strand, counting down.
CCTATGGGGGGTGGCGTGGTTCGAGGAGGCATACCGGTGCGGCCCCTCCGCCGCCAGGAACTGGGCCACCATGATAGGCATAGGGATGATGGCGGGCACCCTCCTTGGGGGGCCGTTGGCCTCCATGGCCCGGGGCCGGCGATCCTCCTTCGCCGCCATAGGCGGGTCCGTGGCGGCCTCCTGGGGGCTCTTCCTGGCCCTGATGGCCCTGCGGGCCCCCATCTGGGCCTCCGGATGGGCCGGGGCCCTCATGGGGATCACCACCGGCGGGGCGGTGGTGGCCGCCAACTCCGCCATAAACGACCTGGTGGACCGGGAGAGGATCGGGGCCCTCCTGGGGGCGGCCAACATGATGGTCTTCGCCCTGGTGATCCTCTGCCAGTGGGGCTCGGGGCTCATGATCGAGGCCTTCGGGGGGCAGAGCCACGGGGCGTTCCTCAAGGCCTACGGCATCATGGCCCTCTTCCTCCTGGCCTGCACCCTGCCGATCCTCACCGTCAGGTCCTTCAAACGGAGCTAATCGGCCCCCAGGGCCCTCACCGCGTCCCTCCCGGACGCCTTGGCCAGGTAGAGCGCCTGGTCCGCCAGGTTGTTGAGCTGGTCCACCGTCAGCTGCGGCACGAACTCCGCCACGCCGAAGCTGGCGGTGACCGGTATCTGGAGCCCGTCGTACAGCACCGGCTCGGATCCTATGGCGCTCCTCATCCTCTCGCAGAGCCGCTTGGCGTCCCCCAGGGAGGCACCGGGCAGGATCAGGAGGAACTCCTCCCCCCCGTAGCGGCCCACCACGTCGTAGACCCTAAGCTTTGAGCCGACCCGGCGGGCCACCTCCCGGAGGACCTGGTCCCCCGCCAGGTGCCCGTAGGTGTCGTTTATGGCCTTGAACCGGTCTATGTCCATCATGGCCACCGACAGGCTGCCCCCCTCCCGGACGGACCGGGCCATCTCCCGCTCCTCCATCTCTATCACCGCCCGGCGGTTGAGCAGCCCGGTCAGCTGGTCGTGCCGGGCCATGAACCTCAGCTTCCGCTGCACCTCCATCACCCGGGTGCCCGAGAGGACCCGAAGGGTCAGGTCATCGGGATCGAAGGGCTTCACCACGTAGTCGTCCGCCCCGGAGGCCATGGCGAGCACCAGGTCCTCCTTGGTGTCCTTAACGGTGATCATGATCACGTACGTGTACCTCTCGCTGCACTGCTCCTCCTCCCGAAGGCGCCTTATGACCTCCACCCCGCCGATGTGGGGCATCATGTAGTCCACGAGGGCCACATCCACCTCACCCTTTAGGAGCACCTCCAGGGCCTCCTCCCCGGTGGAGGCGGTGAGCACCCTTATGCCCCGGTTGGAGAAGATCCGCAGGATCCCCTCCCGGGTGGATGGGTTGTCGTCCGCTACCAGCAGCCTCATGCCCTGGGGGAACTCCACACCGCCGAAGCGGCCGCCGACCCCCATGGGGACCCTAAAGGAGGCCCCGCCGGATCCGCGCCACTGGCCGAAGGAGAGAGCCGCCCCCTTGAACTCGTGAAGGGACTTGAGGAACAGGTCCTGATCCCCCTCCCGGAAGGCCTTGAGCATCACGTCCTCCAGGCGGGCCATGTCCGCCCGGAAGGTCTCCAGCAGGTCCGTCTGCAGGTTCCGCTGGGGCGCCTCCCGATGCTTCAGCGCCCAGGCCAGCTCCATCACGTCCAGGGGCTTCCTCAAGACCTTGAGCATCCCCTCCCGGAGGAACGCCTCCTCCACGTCGGGGGATACCCCGGCGGTGAGGCCCACCACCCGACACCCCAGGGCCTCATGAAGCCGGTGCATGGCCGAGAGCCCATCCCCACCGGGGAGGTTAAGGTCCATCAGCACGAAGTCGAACTTACCATCCTCCGCCTCCTCCAGGGCCTCCTGGACGGACTGGGCCCCCACCGCCTGAACCCCACACTCCCTGAGCACCCCGCAGGCGGCGGAGAGGCTGGTGTTGTTGTCGTCCAGCACCAGGGCCCTTAGCCCGTCCAGGGGGCACCCGGTCCCCTCCTCCTGGCGGACCGGCAGGTCAAGGGTGAAGACCGTCCCGTACCCGGGCCTGGAACGGACCGTTATGTCCCCCCCCATCCGGTTGGCCAGCTCCTTGGACAGGTACAGCCCCAGCCCGGCGCCGGAGGAGCTCCCCGAGAAGGGCACGAAGAGGCGCCCCATCTCCTGGTCCCCCATGCCCAGGCCGCTGTCCTCCACCGCGAAGTAGACCCTGCCCTCCCCTCCCCAGCCGGAGAGGGACACGTGCCCCTTGCGGGTGAACTTAAGGGAGTTGGACAGCAGGTTCACCAGGATCTGACGGAGCCGCCTGGGATCCCCCATGATCCGGTCCGGCAGGGCGTCGGTGAAGAACCGGAACTCCAGCCCCCGGTCCTGGGCCCGGACCGAGAAGGTGCTGGCCAGCTCCTCCAAAAGCGCCTGGGGGGAGAAGGGGATGGCGGTGATGTCGAGCCGCCCCGCCTCCAGCTTGGAGTAGTCCAGCAGGTCGTCCAGGAGGCTGTTCAACGTCTCGCACTCCCGAAGCAGCACCTCCATCCGGTGGGCCACCGGCGGGGGCAGCTCCGCCCCCAGGGTGGTCCTGAGGAGCCCCATCATCCCCCCCAGGGGGTTTCGGATCTCGTGCCCTATGTGGGCCAGGAAGGCGTCCTTGAGGCGGTTGGCCTCCTCCAGGGCCCTCTTGGTCTCCTCCAACCTCTCCACGTTCTCCTTCAGCTGCCCGTTGAGGGACCGGACCTCCTCGAGCCGCATCTGGTTCTCTATGGATATGGCGGTGTAGGACATCAGGGTCCGGAAGAAGGCAACCCCTATCTCCGGGATCTCCTCGGGCCTCTCCTCCAGGGATGCCATGAAGACCCCCAGGATCTTCGACGGGGTGCTCAGGGCGGAGACCAGGAAGCTACCCTGGGGGAGGGACATGAACATGGGGTTCGGGTGGGTGAGCGCCCAGGCCAGGGTGCCGTCGGAGGACATCTCCGCCAGGGCGGCGTCGAAGTCCACCTCCCCCTCCTGCCCAGCCACCCGGGATAGGTCCATGCCGTCCTCGGAGAAGAGCAGGCAGGTCCAAGCCCCTATCTTTATCAGCGACCTGGCCCGGTCGGCGGCCCTCACCAGGATCCGGTCCAGGTGCCCATCCTCCTCCACCGCGGAGGGCACCAGCCCGACCGCCACCGCCAGGATCCGGTTTATCCTCTCCCTCTCCGCCTCCAGCATCCGGAAGCGGCGCTCCAGCTCCGACAACCTCGAGGTGTTCATCCCGCTCCTCCTTAGATCAGGAAGATCCTGCGGATCTCCGCTATCTGACGCCTGGCCTGGGAGACCATGGCGGGTAGCGCCTCCGGCGGGATCTCCAGCATGTCCAGCCCCCGCTGGGACAGGGTGGGCACCAGGTGGGATCCGGAGTTGCCCCACCGGAGGGCCAGGGCCATGGCGTCCGCCAGATGCACCACCGCTGACTCCCTGGGAAGGTCCGACTCGTCCGGGGAGTGGTGTCCACCCACCATGGTCCGGATGAAGTCCGGTATGTTCCACTCCTTGAGTAGCGCCTCCCCCATAGAGCCGTGGTGGAACCCCAGGTGCCGCTCCTCCACCCGGTGCATGGGGACACCCTCGTACAGCGCCAGGTCCATCAGGGACTTCATGACCCAGGGCACCTTGGCGAAGAGCACCAGGCGCCCCACATCGTGAAGCAGCCCGGAGAGGAAGAACTGCTCCTCGTTGGGCATCCTCAACGTGAAGGCTATGACCCGGCAGATCACCGCACAGGATATGGAGTGCTCCCAGAAGGACTCCACGTCGATCCTGGAGGATGGGATCCCCTTGAAGGCCCCAACGGCGCTCACCGCCATGGCCAGGGCGGTGAGCTGATTGGTTCCCACTATGGCCACCGCCCGCTGGATGGAGTCGATCCTCTTGGGGAAGCCGTAGTAGGAGCTGTTCACCAGCCGCAGCAACCGCACCGTGAGGGCCGGGTCCTTGCTCACCACCTCGGCTATCTTGGAGGCGGAGCTCACCGGGGACTCGATCACCTCCCGGAGCTTGAAGTATATGGCGGGGAAGGAAGACAGCCGCACGTGCTGTCTCACCAGGTGCCGCATGGCGGGCACACCCACCCCCATGTCACCCAGGGTCACCTTTGGCACCTCCGCGGGGGGATAGGGTATCCAGGCGGATGGGACCGATCCCTCCTTGGCGATCCGCTGCCCCACCTCCCTAACCGCCTGGGCAAAGATCTCCTCCTCAAAGGCCGTTCCGGGATTCATCCATCGGGAGACCAGGGCCCTGGCCTTCCTCAAAGCCTCTTCCCTGACCCCTTCCTCCTCGGCAATGGCCCGGTCCTCGTAGCCCTCCACGTCTGCGACGGGGATCCCCCACAGGCGAAGCATCCGTATGTGCCGATCCTCTATGGTGACCCCCTTGCCCAACATGACCCTGCCGTCCGGGGCCCTTAGCTCCGAGGCCAGCACCATGCCGGGCCTTACGTTCTCGATGGAGACCAGTCCCACCGCCCGATCACCCCCGGGAATCCCGACGTTTCACCTGACGTACCCCCCAAGGGGCACGGTCTCGACCCTAACGCCCCCCGGGCCCACCGTAACCCGGTGGTAGTGGTGGAAGCCGCTCTCCGGGTCCCGGCTGTAGAGGCTAGCCCCCCCGCCGCCGGAGATGGTGTAGGGGACCCCATCCCAGTCCCCCTGGAAGAAGGCGTGCACGTGGCTGGCGAAGACCCGGTCCACCCGGTGGCGCTTCAGGACCTCCAACATCTCCCTGGCCCCCCGCTCATCCATGGCGTGGCTCTTGCCTGGCCTGGGATCGAAGAGGGGCTGGTGCATGAAAACCATCTTGGGCCCCGGGTGGGAAGCCAGCTCCCGGTCCAGCCACCGAAGGCGCTCCTCCGACAGGGGCCTTCCATCCGCGTTGTCCAGCAGGACCAGGAGGGCACCCCCCAGAACGAAGGCCCGGTCCCGCCAGGACCCGAAGATGTCCTCGAAGCGCCCCCGCCCCCGGTCCACCAGCTCATGGTTGCCAATCACCACCAGGAAGGGCTTGCGGATGGACCGGAGGAGCTCCAGCGCCTCCCGGTACTCCCCCTGGGTGCCCCGGTTGGTCAGGTCCCCCAGGTGGATCACGAAGAGCCCCTGGTCCTCCCTCATCTGGGGCACCAGGAACCGGAAACGGCTGCCGGGCCCCCTGGTGTCCCCCACCACCAGGAACCTGAGCTCCCCCTCCACCGGGGTGGACAGGATGGAGTCCAGGTTGATGTGGTTAAGCCCCCTGACCGCCCCATTGGCCCCCTGGGGGATAAGGAGGAGAAGGAGGAGAAGGAGCGGGAACCATGCCAGGCCCCTGAAGGGCCTTGAAAGCGGAGTCAAGCGGGACACCCCCTGCGGTAAAATTTGTTTTATTTTACAACCCCCCGCCCGGGGTGCCAACGGTGGATTATAATGTTTGTCTCAGGCGGAACTAGGGGAGGTATATGTGTTGGACTTGGACCTGGCGATGTCGTTTCACCTTGTGAAGGAGAACGAGGGCAACTTGAGGCGCTACGGGGCGTTGCTGGCCTCGGGGAACTCCAAGGTCCGTCTCACGGGGACCGCAGGCGAGGAGGACCTATGGGAGCAGCACATAGTGGACTGCGGGGCCCTGGTGTCCCTGTTGCCCCGGGGGGCCAGGGTTATCGACGTGGGGACCGGCGGTGGGCTCCCGGGAATGGTGTGGGCCCTGTGCAGGTCCGACGTGGGGGTAACACTCCTGGACAGCGTGGGCAAGAAGTGCGCCGCCGTGGAGGAGATGGCCCGGATGATGGGGCTGGAACCCCACCGGGTCCAGGTGGTCTGCTCCAGGTCCGAGGAGTTCGCAAGACTTAACCGCGAGGTATACGACGTGGCCTGCGCCAGGGCGCTGAGCGAGGCGCCGGTTCTGGCGGAGCTCCTGTCCCCCCTGGTGGCGGTGGGGGGAATGGTGTGGGCCATGAAGGGACCCAGATGCGAGGAGGAGCTGGCCCCCGGGGAGGGCCGGTGGGGTGAGCTGGGCCTGTCGGACCCGGAGGTGTTGGACTACGACCTGGGGGACCGACACAGGAAGCTGGTGATATGGCGCAAGATCTCCCCGTGTCCCGACAGGTACCCCCGGAGACCCGGCATGGCGGAGAAGAGGCCCTGGTACCGGTAACCGGTAATAAGTTGAAGGGGGGCCCTTGGCCCCCCTTCCGTTTCGTCAGCCCCTGGGTTGCTCCATAAGGCGCCGGGCCTCCATCATGAGTCCCAGGTAGGGATCGTCCACCGAGTTGTGGGACGGGGAGTGGATGAAGTAGCGGGCGAACAGGTCCTGAACGGTGGACCTGGAGGCCACCACGTCGATGAACCGCTCCGCCAGGTGGACCGGGTTGTCCCCCTCGGTGAGCACCTGGAAGCCTATGATCTGCCCTGGGGTCACCCCAGGGCCCCCCATGGCCACGGTGATCTTCCAAGCCCCGTCCCGGCCCTCCATGAAGGGATCCCGGGAGCGGACCGGGATCCGGACCCCCACCGCCTCCACGCCGCACCTACGGGCGGCCTCCACGGTCCAGCCCACGGAGCCCCAGTGGAGATCGAAGACCTGGCTCACCCCCCAGGTGGTGACCGGCGGTAGCTGGGCGGGCATGCCCGCCACGTTCATGGCGGCCACCATGGCCTGTCTCATGGCCAGGGTGCCGATGAGGGGGAGGAGGGGCAGACCGGTGGCGGCATCGGTTAGCTGGGCCATGTCCCCCACCGCGTACACGTCCTCCAGGGAGGTCATCATCCGGCCATCCACCACCACCCCACGGTCCACCTTCAGCCCCAGGGAGCGGGCCAGGTCGAGCCGGGGCCGCACCCCGGAGGCGAAGACCACAAGCTCCGCCTCCAGCTTGGAGCCATCAGACAGGAGGATTCCATCCCGGAGGACCTCCGATACCGTGAGGCCAACCTTGAGGTCAATTCCATTCTGGAGGAGCTTATTCTCCAGCACCGCCGCCATGTCCTCGTCAAGGGCCGCCACCGCATGGGGGAGCACCTCCACCACGGTGACCGACAGCCCCCGCTGGTGCAACGCCTCCGCCACCTCGAGCCCGATGGCGCCGCTACCGACCACCACGGCCCTCTTGGCGGACTTGGCCATCTGGTCCAGGTCCTTGGCGTCCTGAAGGCCTCTGAGGACCTTCACGTTGGGGGCCAAGGCGTCCCTGGGGAGTAGCCGGTCCCCCACCATCACGGTGGGTCCCGAAGAACCCTCCCCCGCCAGGACGCCGGGCACGTCCGGGATCCAGGGGGCCGCCCCCTGGGCCAGGATCAGCTTACGGTACCGGACGGTTACCTCCCCATCCCGGGTCTCCACCCGGGCGGTCCTCAAGGCGTGATCCACGGACCTCACGGAACCCCAGATCACGTCCTGGGCTATCTCCTTCGGCAGCCGGTGGCTGTTCTCCAGGTCAACCGCCACCGCGCAGGGGCCGTTGGGGATCAGCCGACGCCCCACCGAATAGGGCAGGCTACAGATCACCGTCGGGGGCTCGTCCGCCACCATGGCGATGGATCGGACCCCCATGTTCCAGAGGGCCATGTAGGACACCCTCCCGCCAGGACCGCCTCCCGCTATGAGAACCTCCACCGTCCGATCCAAGGTCAACACCTCCGAAATTGAAATCTTGCCATCACACCCAACTTATATACCCCACCAGGGTATGTGTCAAGGGTCCGGGGGCTTGAAAAGCGGCGACTTGCTATTAAAATGGTGTAAAGATCTTCAAGTGAAGAGGGGGGTTGTGCCGCATGCTGTCTGTCAGCGAAATAGAGAACATACTGGGCGACGAGGCGGAGGACTTGCTGAATTACACCTGCAAGGGTATCCCTAAGGAGGACCTTCACCTTCCGGGTCCTGACTTCGTGGACCGGGTCTTCGCCCAGTCGGATCGGAATCCCCAGGTCTTGAGGTCCCTTCAGCAGCTCTTCTCCCACGGCAGGCTTGGCAACACCGGCTATCTGTCGATCCTCCCGGTGGACCAGGGGATAGAGCACTCCGCCGCCGCCAGCTTCGCCCCCAACCCCATGTACATGGATCCGGAGAATATAGTTCGTCTGGCCATTGAGGGGGGCTGCAGCGCGGTGGCCAGCACCCTGGGCGTGCTGGGGATGGTGGCTCGGAGGTACGCCCACCGGATCCCCTTCGTTCTCAAGATAAACCACAACGAGCTCCTGTCGTACCCCAACGTCCACGACCAGACCCTTTTCGCCACGGTGGAGCAGGCCTGGGACATGGGGGCGGTGGCGGTAGGGGCCACGGTCTACTTCGGATCCCCCGAGTGCCGGAGGCAGATAATCGAGGTCTCCAAGGCCTTCAGGAGGGCCCATCAGCTGGGGATGGCCACCATCCTATGGTGCTACCTGAGGAACCCGGTGTTCGAGAAGGAGGTGGACTACCACCTCTCGGCGGACCTTACCGGCCAGGCGGACCACCTGGGGGCCACCATCGAGGCGGACATCGTCAAGCAGAAGCTGCCGGAGAACAACGGGGGCTTCAGGGCCATAGGGTTCGGCAAGACCCATCCCAGGGTCTACGAGGAGCTGGTGCCCAACCATCCCATAGAGTACGTCCGCTGGCAGGTGGCCAACGGCTACATGGGCCGGGTGGGGCTGATCAACTCCGGGGGCCCGTCGGGGAAGAACGACCTGAAGGACGCGGTGCGCACCGCGGTGATCAACAAGAGAGGCGGCGGAATGGGGCTAATCCTGGGCAGGAAGGCGTTCCAGAAGCCCTTCGAGGAGGGGGTTAAGCTGATCAAGGCGGTGCAGGACGTGTACCTCTGCGACGAGATCGTGCCCGCCTGAAGCCGTTCAAAAACCGGGGAGGCGGGATGACACTCATGCATTCAGCCCCCCCGGTCCTCGGTTCCTCCGGCCACTTGGTCCTTGAAGACCACGAAGTAGGTAACCACCACGAACAGTATGGCCCCAAGGACATTGCCCAGCGTGACGGGCAACAGGTTGCCCACGTAGCCTGCCAGGTTCACGTGGGACAGCTTGTCCGCCGGCAGGCTAGACGCGGTCAGCGTGGATCCCTCGCGGCGAACCAGGATCCCCAGCGCCATGTAGTACATGTTGGCCACGTTGTGCTCAAAGCCGGATGCCACGAAACCCATTATGGGGAAGAATATGGCGGATATCTTTCCCGCCACATCATCCGCCGCCATGGACATCCATACCGCCAGGGCCACCAACCAGTTGCAGAGGACACCCCTCACCATGGCCTGCCCGAAAGGCAAACTCATCTTAACCGCCGCGATCTTAAGGGCGTTTGCCCCCACCTCCCCCTCGGCCAACCCGGACCAGTGGACTAGGAACGCCACCGCCACCGCCCCTGCCATGTTGGACAGGAAGACCCAGGCCCAGTTTTTTATCACCCGCCCAAGGGGGACACATCCCACCAGGATCCCCATGGGCATAAGACAGTTTCCGGTGAACAGCTCGCCGCCCGCTATCACCACCAAAATAAGCCCCAATGGGAACACCGTCCCACCCAATAGCTTGGCTATGCCGGTTCCCACGTACCGGGCCGCATCCTGAGTTACCACCGTGTACAGGAAACCCGCCATCGCTATGTAGGCCCCGGCCATGAAACCCAGGACCAGCATCTGAACCGGAGCCCAGGCCCCTTTCTTCTCCGCCATCCTGGCACAGGATTGCACCAGCTCTGCCGGTGTCTTATATCCCACTTGGCTCCCTCCAATCTAGCCTACGCGCGAAGGGGGGGAGGGTTCTCCCTCCCCCCCTTACCGGATCTCCCGGATCCCTAACTAGACGTCGGACCGCTTGAAGTAGTGGGTGTGAAGCAGGTGATGAGCCGTCTCACCCAGGGGCTTGCCCAGGAACTCCTCGTAGAGCTTCACTATCTCCGGGTTCTCGTGGGACTTCCGGATCGGCTTGCCCTGGTCCTCCCGATATATGGCCTCGGCCCTCTTCTTCACTATCTCGAAGTTGCCGTGGTGGTAAGGCTGGCCGCCGCCTCCAACGCATCCGCCGGGACAGGCCATGATCTCAATGGCATGGAACATCTCCCCCTTGCCGTCCCGGACGGCCTCCAGAAGCCGCCTGGCGTTGCCAAGACCGTGGGCTATGCCTATGTGAAGCTTGAGGTCCCCCACGTTCACCCAGGCCTCCCGGCATCCCTGCATGCCCCGGAGCTCGGTGAAGTCCACCTTTTCAAGCGGCTTGCCGGTGGCCCACTCCACCGCCGTGCGGACCGCCGCCTCTATGACCCCACCGGTGGTGCCGAAGATCACCCCCGCGCCGGTCGACTCGCCCAGCGGACGATCGAAGTCCTCGTCTGGCAGGGACAGGAAGTCTATGTTGCAGCGCTTGATCAGATGGGCAAGCTCCCGGGTGGAGATGGATATGTCCACGTCCGGGTTCCCATCCACGGCGAACTCCGGCCTGGAAGCCTCGTACTTCTTGGCCAGGCAGGGCATCACCGACACCACCACCATCTTCTCCCTGGGGATACCCAGCTTCTTGGCGAAGAAGTTCTTGGCCACTGCGCCGAACATCTGCTGGGGGGACTTGGCGGTGGAGGGCACGTCCAGCAGCTCCGGGAACTGGTGCTCGAAGAACTTGACCCAAGCGGGGCAGCAGGAGGTAAGGATCGGCATCCTAACGGCCTTGTCACCCTTAAGATACCGATTCAACCTGTCCAGGAACTCCGACGCCTCCTCCATTATGGTGAGGTCCGCGGCAAAGTCCGTGTCGAACACGTAGTCGAATCCCATCTGCCTCAAGGCGGAAACCATCTTGCCGGTCACCAAAGTACCGGGCTCGAGGCCGAACTCCTCCCCCAGGGCAGCCCTCACGGCTGGGGCGGTCTGGACCACCACCACCTTGTCCGGATCCGCCAGAGCCTCTATGACCCTCCAAGAATAGTCCCTCTCCACCAGGGCCCCGGTGGGGCACACGGCGGCGCACTGGCCGCAGAAGGTGCAGACCGTGTCGACAAGGGGTTTCTCAAAAGCGGGGGCTACAACCGCGTTGAAACCCCGGTTTACCCCGGAGAGCACACCAACGGTCTGGACCTCGTTGCACATGGTCTCGCACCGACGACACATGACACACTTGTCCATGTCCCTCTCCAGGGCAGGGGAGTGGTCCTTCTTGTAGGTGGACTGGACTCCCTGGTAGCGTACCTCCCGGATGCAGAACCTCTCCGCCAGATCCTGGAGCTCACAGTTGCCGCTCTTGGCACAGGTGAGACACTCCTTGGGATGATCTGAGAGCAAGAGCTCCAACACGGTCTTCCGGGCGTTCAAGACCCGGATGGTGTTGGTCCTCACCTCCATCCCCTCCGCCACCGGGGTGGCGCAGGCAGGGGCCAGGTTGCGGCGGCCCTTAACCTCCACAACGCAGACCCGGCAGGAGGCGCTCTTGTTAACCATGCCCACGTTGTCATCCAGCTTGAGGTGACAGAGGGTGGGGATGTCGATCCCCAGCTGCCTTGCCGCCTCGAGGATGGTGGACCCCTCCGGAACCTTAACGTACTTTCCGTCTATGTTCAGGTTTATCATGGCTATCCTCCCGTGCTCTAGCTACGCGAGATGGCGCCGAACTTGCAGGCGGTGTAGCAGGCGCCGCACTTGACGCACTTGTCCTGGTCTATCACATGGGGCTCCCGGACCTTGCCGGAGATGGCGTCCGCGGGGCAGACCTTGGCGCAGAGGGTGCAGCCCTTGCACTTCTCCGGGTCTATGACATAGCGGACCAGGTCCTTGCACTTACCGGCGGGGCAACGCTTCTCCTCCACGTGAGCCAGGTACTCGTCGAAGAAGTTGTCCAGCGTGGAAAGCACCGGGTTGGGCGCCGTCTGTCCAAGGCCGCAGAGGGAGGTGTCCTTGATTATCAGCGCCAGCTCCCTGAGCCTGTTGAGGTCATCCCGGGTGGCCTTCCCCTGGCATATCTTGTCCAGCATCTCCAGCATCCGCCGGTTCCCCACCCGGCAGGGGGTACACTTGCCGCAGGACTCCTCCACGGTGAACTCCAGGTAGAACTTGGCCACGGACACCATGCAGTTGTCCTCGTCCATGACGATCATGCCGCCGGAGCCCATCATGGACCCCGCCTCGAGCAGGGTGTCAAAGTCAATGGGGGTGTCCAGATGCTTCTCGGTGAGACACCCGCCGGAGGGGCCACCGGTCTGTACCGCCTTGAACTTGCGGCCGTCCCTTATGCCGCCCCCGATGTCGTAGATGACCTCCCTCAGGGTTATGCCCATGGGGACCTCCACCAGGCCCACGTTGTTGACCTTGCCCGCCAGGGCGAAGACCTTGGTTCCCTTGGACTTCTCGGTCCCTATGGAGGCGAACCAGTCCGCCCCCTTAAGGATGATGGGGGGAACGCAGGCGAAGGTCTCCACGTTGTTGACGTTGGAGGGCTTGCCGTAGAAACCCCTCTCCGCCGGGAAGGGTGGCTTGCTGACCGGCTCTCCCCGGTTCCCCTCCAGGGACTGAATCAGGGCGGTCTCCTCACCGCACACGAAGGCTCCCGCGCCGTAGCGGAGCTCCACGTCGAAGTCGAAGCCGCTGCCCAAGATGTCCTTGCCCAGCAGCCCCACCTCTCGGGCATCCTCTATGGCCTTCTGGAGACGCTTAACCGCCAGGGGATACTCGGCCCGGATGTAGACCATCCCCTTGGTGGCCCCGATGGCGTAGCCGCAGATGGCCATGGCCTCGATGACCGAGTGGGGATCCCCCTCCAGAATCGAACGATCCATGAAGGCCCCCGGGTCACCCTCGTCGGCGTTGCAGATCACGTACTTCTGGTCCGCGCTGAAACGGCTGGCGATCTCCCACTTAAGCCCCGTGGGGAACCCACCGCCGCCCCGGCCCCGAAGCCCCGACTTCTTGACCTCCGCTATCACGTCCTGGGGCTTCATGGAGGTGAGAACCTTGCCCAGCGCCTCGTAGCCGTCCCGAGCTATATACTCGTTCACGTTCTCCGGATCTATGAACCCGCAGTTCCTCAGGGCGATCCGCATCTGCTTCTTGTAGAAGTCCATGTGCTTGGAGTCGGACACCTCGTGGGCGGTCTTGGGATCCTTGTAGAGGAGCCGAGTCACCTTGCGGCCCTTCAGGATGTGCTCCGCCACTATCTCGTCCGCATCCTCGGGGGTCACCTTGACGTAGAAGGTGTTATCCGGGGCCACCTTGACTATTGGCCCCTGCTCGCAGAAGCCAAAGCACCCGGATAGGACCACCTTAACCTCCTCCGCCAACCCCCTCTTGGCCAGGGCCTCCTTCAGGGCCTCCGCCAGGCGGTCGCTCTGGGAAGATATGCAGCCGGTTCCGCCGCACACCAGGATGTGCATCTTAACAGCCATGACTTCAAGGCCCCCTTACTCGTGAGAGGTTCTGTAGCTGGTGGGGATCATTCCGTCCACCATCTCACCCTTCTCGATCACGTGGTCGAAGATCTCCTTGATCCTCTCGGTGCCCTTCACGTTCCCGTAGAGCACCGGCTCCTCACCAGGGCGCACGATCATTATGGTGGGCTCGCTGTGGCAGAAGCCCATGCAGCCGCTCTGGGTGAAAACCACGTTGCTAAGGCCCCGGCGCTTGGCCTCCTCGATCATCTCCGCCATGACCTCCCGGGCCCCGGAGGCGATGCCGCAGGTGGCCATGCTGACCTTGACCTCTATCATCTTGTCGATGTCCTGCCCCTTCTCCCGGAGCTCCGTGCCCTCTTTGACGCTCTGCTTTATCTTCCTCAGTTCATCAAGGGACTTTATCTTGTTAGACATTGCAAGTGTTCACCTCCGAGCCGGCCACCTTGGGCCTGTACTGATCCACTATGCCCGGCACATCCGCCGGGGTGACCCGGCCAAAGACCCGGCCGTTCACTATGACCACCGGCGCCAGCCCGCAGGCGCCAACGCAGCGGAGGGTGTCCAATGAGAAGTAGCCGTCCTCCGAGACCTTGCCGGCCTTGACCCCCATGGCCTTCTCCAGCTCATGAAGAACGTCCTCCGCCCCACGGACATAGCAGGCAGTCCCCATGCAGACCGATACCGCCACCTTGCCCTTGGGCTCCATGGTGAAGAAAGAATAGAAGGTTACAACCCCGTAGACCTTGGCCAGGGGAATCTCCAGCTTCCTGGCCACGAAGGCCTGGACCTCCTCGGGAAGGTAACCGAAGATCTCCTGGGCCTTGTGGAGCACCGTTATTAGCTCCCCCTTCTTGTTCGGGAGCTTGTCTATGAACTCCTCCAGCTCCCGGAACTGCTGCCCATTCTCCTTGCCACAGCAACAGCAACTCATCTTCCGCCCTCGCCTCCTTCGATGCCGCATGCTTTCGCGCAAACGAGCACAAGCTCGTAGACATTATAATTTCTACTACTGGAAAGGGCAATTTAGCAAGGCCCCAAATTCGCAACCCGGATAAATTTTTATTGCGGGCAATAAAAATTTATAAAAAGGCGGAGGCCGCAACACAGCTCCCCGCCCTTCCTTCAACGCTACGCCATATCCCAGCTCCCGATCAGCTAGATCAGCCCCACAACCGCCCTATCCAGGATCCCGCTCCGCTTGGCGAACAGGACCCCGTAGTTGGTAATGGGTACCCCCTGGGACCTGGCAGCCATGATCCGGCTCATCATGTGCTTCCGGTTCAGCATGCAGCCCCCGCAGTGCACCACCAGCGAGAACCCCTTCAAATCCCGGGGGAAGTCGTTGCCCGCCACCACCCTGAACTCCAGCCGGGCCCTGCTCATCTCCGATATGAGGGCGGGCAGCTTCTCCCTGCCTATATCACCCTCAAGGGGATGATGGGTACAGGCCTCGGCGATCAACACCACGTCCCCATCAACCAGCCGGTCCACCGCCCGGGCCCCCTCCACCAGGGTCCTGAGGTCCCCCTTGTAGCGGGCCATGAGGATGGAGAAGGACGTTAGCCGCACATCGGGCCCCACCAGGTCCTTCACCAGGTGGAACACCTGAGAGTCGGTCACCACCAAATCCGGCCGCCTCCCCGCCGCCTCCAGGAGCTCCATAGCCCCCCGAAGCTCCCCGGTCTTCACCATCATGGCCACCCCATCGTGGTCCAACACGTCCCGCATGACCTGAACCTGGGGAAGGATCAGCCGGCCCTTTGGGGCCTGCACGTCCTGGGGGGCCACCAGAAGCACCAGGTCCTCCGCCTCCATCAGGTCCCCCAGTATGGTCCGCATCTCCCAGCCCTCCGGGACCGCTTCCTGGATGGCCGCCTTAAGCTCCTGTATCCCATCCCCAGTAAGGGCGCTGACCGGCGTCAACCGCAACCCAAGGCGACCGCTCACCCACTGGACCGGGAGCTCCCCCTGGTCGCTCTTGTTGAAGACCCCAACCACCGGGATCCCCCGCCCCCTAAGCTCCGCCAGCCACCCCTCCTCCATGGACAGGTCCGTGACCGGGGGGGACACCACCAGCAGAGCCAGGTCCGTCCGGTCCAGCACCCGGCGGGTCCGCTCCACCCGGAGCTGCCCCAGCTCCCCCTGGTCGTCTATCCCCGCGGTGTCGATGAACACCACGGGACCTATGGGCAACAGCTCCATGGCCTTCATCACCGGATCGGTGGTGGTCCCCGGCTCGCTGGAGACCAGAGCCGCATCCTGGCCGGTCAGGGCGTTTATGAGGCTCGACTTACCCGCGTTGCGACGGCCGAATATGGCTATATGAAGCCTGTTGGCCTTGGGTGTGTCCAACACCGCAGCTACCCCCTAGAACCGGAGATCCCGATCGCCGGACTCCACCCGGCGAAGCATCTCCAGCGCAGCCTCACGAGCCCTGGGATGGGGGATCTCATTGACCTCCCTCTCGATGAGCCGCTCTCCGATCTCCCTGGCCTCCTCATCACCGTAGTCCAGGAGGAACTCCTTCAAGGTAAGCAGGGCGTTGGGCTGGCACACGTTGCCTATCTGCCCCGACTTGGCCAGGCTCATGAACCGGTCCCCGGTGCGCCCCTCCCGGTAGCAGGCGGTGCAGTAGCTGGGTATGTACCCCCCCCTCATGAGGCTCTTTATGATCTCCATGGGGGATCGGTGATCCCCCACCTCGAATTGGGGCTTCTCGTCCTCCGCCCGACGGCCGTAGTGGTCCGCGTAACCCCCAACCCCGGTGCAGGAACCGGCGCTTATCTGGGATATCCCCAGGGAGATCACCTGGTCCCGGAACTCCGCGTCCTCCCGGGTGGACAGGATCATCCCCGTGTAGGGCACCGCAAGCCTTATGACCGCCACCAAGCGTTTGAAGGCCTCGTCGTCCACCAGTTGGAACGCGGAAACGTCCACCCCGTGGGCCCTCCTGAGCCTTGGCACCGATATGGTGTGGGGCCCCACCCCGAAACGCTCCTCCAGGTGCCGGGCGTGGAACAGCATGGCCACCGTGTCGTACACGTGGTCGTACAGGCCGTAGAGGACCCCAAGCCCCACATCGTCTATCCCGGCTTCCATGGCCCGGTCCATGGCGGTGGTGTGATAGTCGTACGACGACTTGGGCCCCCTAGGGTGAAGCGCCCGGTAGGTGGGTCGATGGTAGGTCTCCTGGAACAGAACGTAAGTACCTATGCCGGCCTCCTTGAGGCGCCGGTACTCCTCCACCGTGGTGGCCGCTATGTTGACGTTAACCCTCCTTATGCTGCCGTTGTCGAACTTGAGAGAGTATATGGTCCCTATGCAATCCAGGATGTAGTCCAAGGGGCAGTTCACCGGGTCCTCCCCCGCCTCCAACGCCAGCCTCTTGTGCCCCAGGCCCTCCAGGATCCGGACCTCCTCCGCCAGTTCCTCCATGGTCAGCCGCCGCCGCTCGAATCCCCGATTGGAGCATTTGTACCCGCAGTAGGAACAGTCGTTCACACAGTGGTTGCTCACGTAGAGGGGGGCGAAGAGCACTATGCGGCGCCCGTATATCCGCTCCTTTACCTCCCTAGCCAGGGAGAACATCTCATCCTCCATTGCGGGATCCTGAACCGACAGGAGTGCCGCCGCCTCCTGGGGGTCCAGCCCCTTGGCCTGACGGGCCTTGGCCAAAACTTCCCTCAGGTACCCCACATCCCCGGCCCGGGAACGGGCCGCCTCCAGAACCTCCGTTATCCTGCCATGGTCTATGAAGTCCGCCGTATCCAATGCCCTAGCGCTCAAAACCCCCATATCAGATCGCCCCCATGCAATATGGCTTCAAAAACAAGCGGCGGGCCCCTAAACCCTCACCGCATCTCCCCTGTCCCTGGCCACCCGAAGCCCCATGGACTCCAGTGCCCTCTCCAACTCCTCTCTCTCCTCCGCTATGGACCTCTCCTCCCCTACCCCCTTGGGATATATGTCGTAGAGCCGCCGGTACCGGTGGGGCTCCAGCTTCTGCATAACCACATTGGCCCCCCCATGGAAGGCCCAGTCCCTCATCCGCCGGTCCAACACCCCAAGCGCGGTGGTGGCCGGAAGGTGGGGACGCCGCAGGAGCAACCTGGCCAAGGCAACGGTCTTAAGCACCAGGAAGGGATCCCCCGCCGGCTGATCCCCCAAGGGGGTACGTGGATGGGGAACGAAGGGACCTATCCCCGCCATGTCCACGTCCAGCTTCTTGAGCAGCAGCACGTCCCGCGCTATGGACCTCAAGGTCTGCCCCGGCAGGCCCACCATGAAACCGCTCCCCACCTGGTAGCCCAGCTCCTTGAGCTGCGTCAGGCACTCCAGCCTCCTGCGGAACGACGAATGGGGGTGCAGCCGGTCGTAGAGACCCTGGTCGGCGGTCTCGTGCTTCATTAGGAACCGGTCCGCCCCCGCCTGCCTGAGGTACCTGTAGTCCTCGTAGGACCTCTCCCCTATGCTCAGGGTGATGGCCACGTCCTTTATCCCCTTGATCCTCTCTATGACCCTCCCCAACGTCCAGCGATCGTACCAGCCGTCCTCCCCAGACTGGAGCACCAGGCTCATGTACCCCGCCCCTATGGCCTCCTCCGCGCACCGGACTATCTCCTCCTCCTCCATCCGGTACCGGGCAAGGTCCCGGTTATCAGCCCTGAGGCCGCAATACAGGCACCGGCCGGAGCAGTGGCTGGAGAACTCTATGATCCCCCTTATGTGAACCTCCGGGCCAAAGAGCTCCTCCTTGACCTTCCGGGCCCCCTCAAGGAGCACCTGGGCCCCCTCCCAGTCCAGGGAGAGCAAAAACTCCATCTCATCCATGGTCGGCAGATACCCCCCAACCATCGACGAGACCAGCTCCCTGATTTCCACCTCATCCCTGACCAAGCTCAACCGATCCCCTCCCCAGCGTCCCTCAGCTTCGCGTATGCGGCCTTCACCGACACGCCCGATATTCGCCCCAGCTTGCCGGTCATGGCACTTATCTCCTCGTTGCTGCCATCCACTATGAGGGATATGACCGACACCCCCCGATCCCGATAGGGGATGCCCATCCTGCCCACCACTATCTGAGCATGCTCGTGGAGCACCGAGTTCACCCGGTGGACCATCTCCAGGTCCTCCACCACTATGGCCACCACCCCGAGCCTGCTCCCACCGGAAACCGTCAAAACCGATCCCCCCGACGGATTCAAAATTAAAAAGCGCCCCCCGAAGGATCGGAGGGCGCACAACACGCTCCGGGACCCACAAGTCCCCTTTGACCCCTCCCCCTCGGGCTCACCCCTCGCGGTCGGCCTAAGACAATCTCAACTCCCCGTCGGAAGAACCTCCGGGTCGTTACCGGATTATCATACACTCAGTCGCCGGAGCCCGCAACAGCCCGGCGGCTCACCAGACCTATGTTGTTCATTATCCTCCTGGTGGTGTCCGGCCGGTTCATGGTGTATATGTGGATACCATCAACACCAAAGGCCAGGAGGTCCACTATCTGCTCCGTGGCGTAAGCCACCCCCGCCTCCGCCAGGGAGGCGGGATCGTCCGCATACCGGGCCACCATCCGGGTGAACTTCGGAGGGAACGAGACCCCGCAGAGGGACACTATCCTCTCCACTTGCCGGGCGTTCAGCACCGGGAAGATCCCGGCACACACCGGAACCCTGATCCCCAGGCGCCCTATGCTCTCCAGGAAGCGGTAGAAGATCTCGTTGTCGAAGAATAGCTGGGTTATGAGGAGCTCCGCCCCCATGTCCACCTTGAGCTTAAGGAAAGCTAGATCCTCCTCCATATCCCGGGCCTCCACGTGACCCTCCGGGTAGGCGGCGGCGGCGATGCACACCTCATCCCCAAACGCTCGCCTCAGGTACCCGATGAGATCCGACCCATGGGGGAAACTGGGACCCTCCGGCACATGGCGGTCCCTGGGGGGATCCCCACGCATTGCCAGGAGGTTGTGGACCCCCTCGTACATCAGGTCCTCCACCATCTCGTGAACCTCCGGAGGGGTGTGGCACAGGCCCGTGCAGTGGGCCATCACCTCAAGGCCGAACCGGTTCTTGACCGTGGAGGCTATCTCCAGCGTGGCATCCCGGGTGCTTCCCCCCGCTCCGTAGGTGACGCTCACGAAGTCCGGCGCTAGGTCCTTTATGGCCCCCAGGGTCCTGTAGACCTCCTCAACCGGAACTCCCCCCCTGGGGGGGAATATCTCGAAGGATATGACGGGCCTTCCTCGCCCGAAGAGCTCCCTTATGAACATCCCAATCCCTCCCAGTCGCAAGGAAGACCGGAGAGGAGCCGCTCCACCAGCCTGGCGGCCCCCACCGCGTCGTAGGACATGCCATCCGCCCCTATGGACCTGGCGTAGGCGGGGCTCACCGCCGCACCGCCCACTATCACCTTGAAACCCGCCCCCCGGCGCCGGGCCTCCTCTATGAACTCCCTCATCCGGGGCACCGTGCTGGTCATCAGGGCCGACAGGCCCACCACCTGGGCCCCCTCCCTCTGGGCGGCCTCCAGGATTACCTCCGCCTTCACGTCCTTCCCCAGGTCCACCACCCGGTAGCCGTGGCTCTTGAGCACCGTGCCCACCAAGTTCTTGCCCAGGTCATGCAGGTCCCCCTCCACGGTGGCCAGCACCACCGTGCCCCTATTGGCGGATCGCCCCAGCCTCAATAGTTCCTCCTCCGCCAACCGGCAGACCGCCGACGCCGCCTCCGCCGCCTCCATCAGCTGGGGCAGGAAGAACTCCCCGGTCTCGTAGCGGCGCCCCACCTCATCCAGGGCGGGTATCAAGTGTCCGGATATGACCTCCATGGGCCCCTCCTGGGCCATAACAGTCAAGGCCTCCGCCAAGGCCCCATCCCGATCCCCCTCCATGACCCGGCGGGACAGCTCCGAAAGCCCAGAGCAGACCTCACCCGCCGACGCCTCCGCAGCCTGTACGGCCCCCCTCTCCGGCTCCCTCCAGGAGGGGCCGAAGGCCATGAAGGCCCCAAGCCCCCGGTCCCGGCCTCGAAGGGCATCCGCCGCCCTCACCACCCCAAGAAGCTCCCGATCCAGCGGGTTGCATATCACCATGTCCAGCCCCCGCTCCATGGCCATGGCCAGGAACGTGCGGTTCAAGAGCCCCCGGGCGGGGAGGCCGTGGGACACGTTGCTTATCCCCAGCATTGTGTGCCCCCCCATGCGGCTAACCGCCTCCACCGCCCTCAGGGTCTCCAACCCATTGGACTGGCTTGCCCCCAGCGTGAGCGTCAGGGGGTCGAAGACGATCCTGTTGGGACCAAGCCCCCGGGAGGAGGCCACATCCAGGACCCGCTGGGCGATCCGGGCCCTCTCCAGCCCGTCCTCCAGTATCCCCCGCTGATCTATGAGCAACACCGCCAACACCGCCCCATACCTCAAGGCAAGCCGGATCCCCAGCTCCAGGGACTCCTCCTTGGCGGTGACGGAGTTCATGAGCGGCACCCCAACCGCCTCGGCGAGCCCCGCCTCCAACACCGCCGGGGCGTCGCTGTCTATCGATATGGGCAGGTGGGTCACCGACTCCACCGCCCAAATGGCCTCCCTGATGGCCCTCACCTGGTCGATCTGGGGGAGACCCACGTTCACGTCTATCACCGCTGCCCCGGCGACGGTCTGGGCCTTGGCCTCCCGCTTGACCTCCCCGTAGCGGTACTCCCCCACCTGCTCCCTCAGGGGGGACTTGCGGGAGACGTTGATCCTCTCCCCGATCATGGCCAGCGGCAAACCCGCCCCGGCGGAGATCACCCGGGACCTGCTGGAGAGCCTGACCCCCCCAAGGTCACAGTGAAGCCTGGTCACCCGGCGGCCCCGAGCCAGCGCCGCCAGGGCCCTCACGTGGTCCGGAGTGGTGCCGCAGCAACCCCCGATCACCGAGGCACCCGCCTTCAGCAACTCCTCGCACTCACCGACAAACTCGTCCGGCCCCAGATAGTCCCCTGCCGAGGGGACCCCCGCGTTGGGGTACACCCACACGGGCAGGGGGGACGCCTCAGCCAGGCGACGGACCACCGGCACGTAGCCCCGGGGACCCAGCCCGCAGTTGGCCCCCACCCCCAGGGCCCCCACCGCCTGGGCCCAGCACGCCGCCGCCTCCGGGGTGGTGCCCGTGACGGTCCGCCCGTCCCGGTCGAAGGTGAAGCTCACCACGAAGGGGAAGAGGGGATCCACCCGCTTGACCGCCTCCACCGCCGCGGCGGCCTCCTTCAGGTCCAACATGGTCTCGATGAGGATCAGGTCCGCCCCGCCCCGGATGAGGCCCCTAACCTGGGGCTCGAAGGACTTCACCGCCTCCTCGAAGGACATCTCCCCCAGGGGGGCCAGCATCTCCCCCGTGGGCCCCACGGACCCGGCCACCAGGGCGTCCCCCGCCGCCTGCCGGGCTATCTGGGCGGACCGGAGGGCCAGCTCCTCCGCCAGGTGACCGAGCCCCCTCATGGACAGCTTGCGGACCGACCCGCCGAAGCTGTTGGTCTCCAGCACCGCGGCCCCGGACTCCACGTAGCTCTCGTGGACCTCCCGGACCGCCTGGGGCATGTGAAGGCACATCTCCTCGGGCAACATGGGGGGATGCCAACCCCGCTCCGCCAGCTGGGTACCCATGCCCCCGTCCATCACCAACGGGGATCGGACTTCCCCAAGGAGACTCCTCACTCGCCCACGATCCAACAGCACCACTTCCTTCCTACACGACTCCACCGTCCACCGGGACGGTTTTAAAGAGGCATACTATAGCAAAGGCCCCCTCGCTTCAAGGGGGCCCTGGATCAACGTCCCTGGGGACCGGAGGGGATGCGGTACAGCACCCGGGGGCGCCCCGGCCGGCCGTCGCTCAAGGCCTCCTCCCGCTCCACCAGCCCCTTCATGGCCAGGTGCTCCATGTACCGGTGGGCGGTGGCATAGGCCAACCCCATGAGGGACGCCATCTCCTCCACCGTAACCCACCGCCCGCCAGCCCCCTCCAGGATCTCCATGGCCCGGCGGATCCGGCCCTCCGACAGGCCCTTCCTCTCCCTCCAGGAGGAGCCGGCAGAGAGGCCCACCCGCCGGAGCAGGTTCACCCGGGCGCAGAAGTCCGCCAGCCTTATGGGCTTGGCTATGAAGTCGTCCGCCCCGGCGGAGATGAGGGTCCTGGCGGTGACCGGGTCCTGCTCGATGGTGAGCATGGCCACCACCGCGTTGGGTCGAAGGGCCTTGGCCTGCCTCAACACCTCCAATCCGGACATCCTTGGCAGGTGGTAGTCCAGCAGGTATATGTCCTTGGCCCCATCCCGAACCCACCGGAGGAACCGGTCGCAGGAGGTGGTGGTCTCCATCTCCCAACCCTGGCTCTCCGCCATGGAGCTCAGGGTGAAGAGGATGTTCTCGTCGTCGTCAAGGGCCCCTATCCGCAGCATCCCCATCCACCTCCACCAATGGCAGGAATATCACCGCCTCGCAGCCGCCCCCCTCCGGGGTCCGGACCTGGAAGCTGCCCCCGTGATCCCGGGCCACCTGCTCCACGAAGGTGAGCCCGGTGCCGAACCGGACCTCCTGGCCCTGGACACCGAAGCCGGGCCCCCGATCAAGGACGAACAGCTCCACCCCCCGGTCCACCCGTCGCCCCCCGAACTCCACCGGCCCGTCGTAGGCGTTGGCGGCGTTGTCCAACAGGTTCGTCAAGGCCCTGGCCAGCCTCATCAAATTGGCCCGGATCACCAGTCCCCCCACTGCCTCGTCCCCCGCCTCGAATATCCTCCCCCGGTATGGCATGGGGCTCACCTGGGATAACACCAGATCGTAAAGATCCCTAAGGCGCACCTCCCCAGCCGCATCACCGCTCAGGATCTCGCGGATCATTCGATCCATACCCTCCGCAGAAGCCATCATCCTGACCAGACGCTCGTCCCCGGGACGCTCCGCCATGAGCACGTCCCCCAGGCCCATTATCACCGTCAGCGGCCGCCTCAGGTCGTGCACCAGCCCCTGCAGCTCCCGGAAGACCCGGGCCCTGCGCCCCTCCTCCCGAAGCTGGGCCATCCGCCTCTCCTGGCTCCTTATGAGCCTGAACTGCCTCTCCTGCAACACCTTCCCCATGGTTATGGAGGCGGACCCCACGGCCCCCACCAGCGAGAGGGCGAAGCCCAGGAAGCCGATCCAGTCGAAGAGGACCCCCTCGCCCATCACGGACGCCATGGCCTTCAGACCCATGGACAGCTCCCCACCGCCGAAGCCATAGGGGGTCAGGGAGGGGCAGATGTCCAGCCACTGGATGGCCAGCACCAGCAGGGCCATCACTATGAGCCGATCCAGCCAACCCTTGAGACCCTGGGTGAGCCACCGGAGGACCAGCACCGCCACTAGGGAGGCAAGGGCGCTGGTGCCGAAGTGGAGCCCCGGACCTCCCATCAGGCCCCAGGATACCCCGTAGGACAGGGGGACCCCCAGCAGGATGACCACAAACCCCCACAGGGATCTTATGCCCCCCTTGAGGGACAGCCCCAGGGCGAACCAGCCCCCGTAGAGCATCAGGGCCCTGCCGGAGTTGATGGCCACCAGCCGGAGGGCCCCAAGGGCCAGGTCCCCCACCGACAGGCCCCTGGAGGCCCGATCCAGCGCCTCCAGGATCCAGGAGGCCCCCATTCGAAGACTGAGGGCCCAGAACAGTATCAGCCCCATCCCCACCCAGAGGGAGATGGGGCGGCGGATCCGTATCGGGATATCTGCCATGGAAGGGATTCTAAATCAGAGGGGGACCTTACAAGAAGGCCCCCCGATCTCTAGACTAGAACCCCACCGGCACCCCAAGCCGCCGGGAATCCGCGCCGCCGTTCAGTCCCTTGACGGGATCGAACAGGATGCCCTGGGCGGTTCCGAAGGCCCCCGCCTTGGGCTTCAGCTCCACCGTGTGCCCCTTGATCCCAAGCACCTCCAGCGCCATGGGATCGATGCCCTCCTCGGCGAAGAGGTTCCCCGCCTTGCTTCCCGAGACAAGGTTGTAGATCCTGGCCTGCTCGATGGCGTCATCCATGGACATGCCGAAGTCCACCACGTTCATGATGATCTGGGAGACCGCGGTGATTATCCGGGTGGCCCCCGCGGCCCCTACGGACATGAAGGGCTTGCCCTCCGGGGTCAGCACCACCGTGGGGGACATGGACGACAGGGGCCTCTTCCCC
Organism: Thermanaerovibrio acidaminovorans DSM 6589; assembly: GCF_000024905.1. NCBI lineage: Bacteria > Thermotogati > Synergistota > Synergistia > Synergistales > Synergistaceae > Thermanaerovibrio > Thermanaerovibrio acidaminovorans. The sequence goes on along the minus strand of NC_013522.1, from coordinate 147,746 downwards.
GGCTCCGGTGCGTTGACGCTCTTGGGATCCCACGAGAAGTCGTCCATCTCGTCGTTGAGAACTATCCCGTAACCGGGCACCATCACCCCGGAACCGAAGAAGTAGTTTATGGTGTTTGTGGCCGCCACTATGTTGCCCATCTTGTCCGCCACGGAGAAGCTGCTGGTGCTTATCCGCTCGTCAATGCCGTCCGCCCGATAGCTGGCCATGCCCCGGTCAAAGGGCCAGGGATCCCCGGGGACCACCTCCTTGGCCACCTTCTTGAAGTCTATCCGCTGGGCCTGCTTGGCCGCGTAGGCCTTGCTGGTGAGCCCCTGGATGGGCACCTTGACGAAGGCGGTGTCCGCCATGTACTTGGCCCTATCCGCGTAGATCAGCTTCATGGCCTCCGCCATCACGTGCAGGTACGAGGCGGAGTTGTGCTTCAGGTCCCGCATGGGGAAGTTCTCCAGGATGTTGAGGAGCTCCGCCACGTGGGTGCCGCCGCTGGAGGCGGGAGGGGTGGAGTAGATCCGGTAGCCCCGGTAGGTGCCGAACACGGGCTTCCGCTCCACCACCCGGTAGGCCTTCAGGTCCTCCATGGACATCTTGCCCCCCGAGGCGTTCACCGCCCTGACCAGCGCCTCCCCGATGGGCCCCCCGTAGAAGGCCCCCTTCCCCTCCTTGGAGAGGATCCTGAGGGTCTTCGCCAGGTCCGGCTGGGTGAGCACCTCTCCGGCGGGCATGGGCATCCCGTCCTTGAAGAAGGGCACCTTGGCGGGGTCGTTGTAGGTGGCCAGCTTCTCGTACTCGTCGGTTATTATCTGGTTCTGCATGGGGTGCAGCTTGAACCCCTTCTCCGCCAGATCGATGGCGGGCTGGGCAACCTGGGCGAAGCTCATGGTACCGTACCTCTCCAGCACGTGAAACATCCCAGCCACGAAGCCTGGGACCGCCACCGACTTGCCCCCCCGGATGGACCACTTGCCCTTCTTGGCCTCCTCGGAGGCGAACATGTCCTTGGTGGAGGAGAGGGGAGCGGTCTCCCGGTAGTCCACCACCACGGTCTTGCCGTCCGCAGTCCTTATGGTCATGAAGCCGCCGCCGCCCATGCCAGAGGCGTTGGGCTCCACCACGTTGAGTGCCAGGGCCACCGCCACCGCCGCGTCCACCGCGTTGCCACCCCGCTTGAGGATCTCAACCCCCGCCCTGGAGGCCAGCTCATGGGCGCTGGACACCATGCCGTTCCGGGCGTACACGTCCCCCTGGCCAGCCCACAAGGTCCCAACCCCGAGGACCAATACCATCACCAAGGCTAAAAATCCGGACTTGAACTTCATCCACTTCTCCCTCCTTCTCCGTCTCCCCCGGGGCTACCGCCCCGACCTCAGAAAGTGACCTATGCCCCTGGACATGACATCCTGATACGAAGGTATCCCGCGGATCTCCACCCCCCTGTCCTGGTCGAACATGGAGAAGGCACTCACCAGGGCGGACAGGGTGGCCAGCTGACGGCCCACCCGCTCGTCCAAAGGCTTCCCCCCCTGGTCGTAGGGGACGAAGAGCCTCCCCAGGGAAGAGGCCTTCAGGTACGCCTTGTCCAGCCCGGTCTTGACCAGCCTCTCGTCGGTGCGCCCCCGGAGCCGCCCCTGGCTCGGGTTGGCGGTCTCTATGAGGAAGGGGACAGCACCGGTTCCATCCCCCCACTCCCGGTGGCTGAGCCCCCGCAGGTTCTTGGGCGACGGCTCGAGCCTCATCTCTATCCCCTCCAGCTTCAGATCCATGGCCGCCGCGGCGGCCACCTCCATGCCCTTCTCGTGGGCCACGATGGCGTCCACCACCGGGTACTCCGGCGAGGCCTCGTGGAGGTCGAAGGCCACCGACACCTCCTCCCGGCGGAGGAGCTCCATGATGGCGAAGCCCAGCCTCTCCGCGGGACTGCCGTCCGGATCACCCGGGTAGGACCGGTTCAGGTTCCGGCTCTCGTTCCCCGACAGGCTCTGCCCCGAGGGCTTGTGGACGTACACGTCCGGCACGGGCCACATCACCAGGGGGCTCACGTCCCGGGATCCGTAGCGGAAGGTCCTCATGGACCCATCGTCCAGCTGGAAGGTCAGCCTGTTGGGGGACGCCTCCTGGGGCTGGTTGTGGGTGAACCCCGACGCGTTGCCGAAGGGCACCACCATGAGACGCCCACGCCGGACCTTTGCATTCTCCACCAGCAGAACCGCCGCCAGGTACCCCGCCGGCTCGTTTGGATGGGTACCCCCCAGGACGAAGACGGTGCCCCCCTTCTCGGGCCCCTCCTGCACGTACACCTCCGTGTCCATCCCGGTCCCCTTGAGGTCCGGAAGGTAGCTGGACAGCATCTCCACCCGGAAGCCCGGGGCGGGGAAGACCCGATCCCTCTCCCTCATGGCCAGGAAGTCCCGGGAGGCCCAAAGGCACACCGCCGCCGCCAGGGCCAACATCAAGAGTGCAGACCTGCGCTCCTTCCCCATCATCCCCTTCACCTACTTAACCCTCAGAAGCCGGAGCACCAGGGGGATCGCTACCATGGCCGCCGTGGCCTGGGTCATGGGATCCCTGTCCCTGAGACACCGGTCAACCACCAGGAAGAGCACCAGGGCCACCAGGCCCATGTATATCCAAGTCATAGGTTCCTCGCCTCCTACCTAAGAAGGGATGCTATGGGGTTCGCCAAGGCTATCATCCCCAGCCCCCAGAGGGCGGTGACCACCCCGGGCACCACGCAGTGCCTCAGGACCTTGAAGTAGTCCTCCTCATCGGTAACCTGGGCGGCGAAGATCCCCGCCAGGGCGGTGGGGGGCATCAGGTCCCCCAGGCCGGACAGGAGGGCCAGGGCGCCGGCCACCACTATCTGGTCCTTCCCCAGGAGGGCCAGCACGAAGGGGACCCCCAGCACCGAGGCGGCCCCGAAGGCGGACACCGCCCCGAAGAGGGGGATGCTTATCCCCATGACCGGGTAGAGGAGCGCCGCGGGGACCGCAAGGCAGGAGACCACCACGAAGCCCCTGACCCCCGTCAAGGTCATCACCTGGATGAACATCCCTACCCCCATGAGGATCCCCAGCACCGGCAGGGCATCCCTTATGGCCTCCCGGGCCACCTCCAGGGGCCGCATGGGCTTGCCCACCGCAAAGGCGGAGGCGGCGGCCAACAGGAACTGAAGGGGCATCCCCAGAGACAGCAGGGGGGACTTGAAGAGCCTCTCGGCCCCCATGAGCACCAGGAGCACCAGGAACGGAAGGAACAGGGACCCCTTGAGGGGAACCTCCTCCATCCGGCGCAGCTCCTCCTCCATCTGCCCCCCCAGGGTGACCCTCTTAAGGTGGGGTAGCAGGAGCCAGAGGGACGACAGGATCGCCAGGGGCACCGTGGCCAAGAGCAGCGGGAGACCGAACCCCACGTAGGGCATATCTATGCCGCCCCCTATGATCATCACCGGGATGTCGATGGGAGGGGCTATCATTCCGTATATAGCCCCCATGGCTATGGCGGCCGCCACCTTGGCCCTGGGGACCCCGAGGCGCACCAGCACCGGGGCCACCAGGGCGCCAGTGGTGAGACACCCGGCGGTGGATGAGCCGGTGATCATGCCGGGCAACATCACCAACAGTGTGATGGACAGGCACAAGAGCACCGGCCGACGGGCGAAGCGCCTTATGACCCAGGCGGCCAGGGAGTTCAGTAGCCCGCACCCTTGGACGGACTTCATGAATATCATGGCAAAAGCGATGATGAGGATCGTATCCAGGTACCCGAACATGCCCTCCACCAGGTGCCGGACCGGCAACCCCGCACCGGACGCTACCGCCCCCACCACCGAGGCGAGCCCCAGCGCCAGGGATATGGGTAGCTTCAGCTTGAAGGCCCCCAGGATGAAGGCCCCCACCATCAAAACCGTGAGGGCCCCCTCGGGCCAGAACCAGTTGCCCATGTGAGACCTACTTGACGCCCCAGGCGGCCAGCTTGGCCTTCAGGGGATCCGACACCGCCTGTATGGTCTCTACCTGCTGGACCTTTACCCCCTTTGGGACCAGCTTGTCCACCAGGCCGTCGTCGTTGCCCCCCTTGACCACCATGGCGGCGTCAGCGGCGGGGAAGGCAACCCCCATGAGGAAGTCGGTAAGCTCCCCCCGGCGGCCCTTGCCCCCCACGTGCATGACCAAGACCTTGACCCCCTTGGACCTGGCGGCCCCCAGGAGATCCTTGACCCGGTCCCTCTCCTGCTCCTTGTTTATCCCCGCCGCCCCAAGTCCCTTCATGCTGCCACCAACCACCGCCACCAGCACCTTGTGCTCCTTGGACAGCTGAGAGGCCTTCATGGTGGCCTCGTAGTCGGAGTCCAACCCAGCCTTCTTGAGCAGCACCTTCACCATCATGGCGTCCGGGCTCTGTCCCACCGACGTGAGCGCCACCGGGGCCGCCAACGCCCCGGTGGACAGGGCCAACACCAACGCCAGGGCACACAAAAGTCCCATCCACCCTCCAAGCCTTACCTTCTTCACCAGAGATCGCCTCCCATCTGAACGCTCTTATAGCTGAATGATATGCCATGGGGCGGGGGCCAGGAAGCGATTGTTATCTTTTCTCTATCGCCAATTGCATAATGAACCAAATTTTCCTATGATTAGACGTGCTTTATATGGCTTTAAGGGGAGGTGTTTAAGGTGATCCCAGGCAGCAAGGAAGTGCCCGGAGGGGCGGCATCCGCGGCGGAGGCGCTGGAGCACATGGAGCTGGGGCTGGACGACCTGGAGGGGGCGGTGGAGGCCCTCAAGGGGTCCATCGGGTCCATCGAGGAGGAGGCATCGGCGGTGGCCCGGGCGGGGGCGGAGGTCAACGCCCATGCCCGGCGGATGACCGAGGAGCTGATGAGGAACGCCAGCGCCGCCCGGGAGGCCATGGAGGTCATGGAGCGGGCCCTCAAGATCGGCACCGCGGTCCAGGAGGACGCCCAGCGCAGCCGGGGCATGCTGGACGAGACCAATAGGGCGGTCATGGCCATGGTCTCCTCCGCCCAGGGGGTGGCGGACTCCATTCAGCGGATGACCAAGGTCCTCCAGGACATATCGGAGATAACGGGGCACATAACCGCCATAGCCAAGCAGACCAAGTTGCTCTCGCTGAACGCCTCCATCGAGGCGGAACGGGCGGGGGAGCACGGCAAGGGCTTCGGGGTGGTGGCGGCGGAGGTCCGGAAGCTGGCCCAGAGGACCGACGAGGCGGCCTCTAAGATAAGCCAGCTGGCCTCCTCCAGCAGGGCCATCGGGGACGAGGCCTCCTCCAGCATCGCCCAGGCGGTGGGCCTGTCCACCCAGGCCTCGGAGAGGACCCAGGCCACCATGGAGGCCCTGGAGACTATGTTCCAGTCGATCCTAACCGTGGCGGAGGCCCTCCGGTCCGGGGCGAAGACCGCATCCCAGCAGTCCAGGTCCGCCTCGGAGCTGGCGGAGATGTCCCAGGCCATGGCCCAGAGGACCGACGAGCAGGCCTCCATGCTGACCACCGTGGACGGCAAGGTGAAGGAGAACCGGATAGTCATGGACCTGCTCCCCCAGCGGATCCTGGACTCCTCCCGGCACCTGGAGTCCCTCAAGGGGGCCCTGTGCGGGGACGACCACGGGGAGCCATCGGTGGCCTCCATCCGCCAGCGTGGCGAGGTCCTCATGGGGATCGAGGCCGACGACTTCGGCAAGTTCCACTGGTGGGAGGGGCGAATACCCAAGGGGCTCGACGTGGACCTGGGGGAGGCCATAGCCCGGGAGCTGGCAGTTCCTGCCCGATGGGTGGCCATACCCTGGGGCAACGGCGAAAGGGGCACCGTAACCGGCACCTGGACACTGGGGGACTTCGACGGGTTCCACTTCCTGTGCACCACCGTGACCAAGCTGCCGGAGCGGCTCCGGCACGTGACCTTCTCCCGGTGCTACTTCAAGAGCGGACAGTCGGTGGTGGTCCCCAGGGCCTCGGGGATCAGGGCCATAGGGGACCTAAAGGGCCGCCGGGTGGCGGTCACCTCGGGCTCCACCAGCGAGGCGGCGGCCAGGCGGCACCTGAAGGAATCGAAGATCGTCCCCTTCCCCACCGGGGTCCAGGAGGCCAACGCCCTGGCAAACGGGGAGGTGGACGCCATGGTGCTGGACCGGCCGGTGGCCTGGGATCACCTGGAGCGGCACCCGGAGTGGACCGAGCTGGGCATATCCCTGTCGGTGGAGAGCTTCGCGGTGACCATGCCCAAGGGGACATCCCCGGCGCTTAAGGCCCTGATAGACCAGGTGGTCATCCGGGAGAGGGACCGGCTCTTCTCCAAGTACTTCGCCAACCGGGTCAGGAGGTGACCACCTGAGCGATCCGACGGGAGGCCCCCAGGTTCTCCCGCCGGATCTGGAGGAAGGCCCGCCTCATCTCCTCCCCCAGGGGGGAACCCATGATCTCCAGGGCCCGGCGGGCCACCTGGCGGGGCTCCAGGTCACCCACCATCTCGGGCACCAACCGCCTGCCCAGGATCCGGTTGGGCAGGCTCACGTGGGGCAGCCGCAGGGCCGCCCGGGAGATGAGCCACTTCTTGAGCCCCCTGAGGCCCGGCAGGTGGGCGGGGATCATCCCCAGGATCCCGTCCAGGGGGATCTCCCAGGCCCGGTTAAGGGGCAACAGCACCAGCAGGGGCACCCCCAGGGACACCGCCTCCAGGTTGTTGGTCCCCGGCAGGGCCACCCAGAGAAAGGCCCCCTCCGGCAGGGATCCGTCCCAGGTGATGGCCATTGGGACCCCTCGGTAGGCCAGCAGACCGGGCCTCTGGGGCCGGTCCACCTCCCCCAGGGAGGCCAAGAGGCGCCCCATCACGTCCGGATCCAGGGTCCGGGCCAGGGGGAACACGGGCAGCACCCCCGGGTCCGTCTGGGCCATGGTCCAGGCGGCCTCCACCATGAAGGGCAGGGCGTGAAGGGCCTCGAAGGGGCGGCTACCCACCATGAAGACCACGGGCCGCGGGGCGTGGAACCTGCGGGTCTTAAGGGGAAGGTCGAAGATGGGGTAGCCCACCCGGACCGCGTTGACCCCCCTCGATGCCAGCACATCCCGGCCCGCCCAGTCGGGGGTGAGGTACGTCCTCACCCCCCGGGCGGTTCGTGGGGCCCCCACGTAGGCATCGGTCACCAGCCCACCTGCGCTTCCCAAAAGGGCGGTCAGCTTGAGGTCCCACCCAAGCCTGAGGAGCCTCGCCGGGACGGAGGGGTCCGCAAGCCAGGGGCGGTCCAGGATGAACCGCCCGAGGCGATAGGACCGGTAGCCCATGGCGGCGCACAGGTCCTCCTCCCCGCCGCTCGCATACTGGCAGGGGGGGATCACCAGGGAGACTGAACAGCCCCTTCGGGTGAGCTCCAAGGCCACCGGCCTGGCCCAGCCGGCCATCTCCCCCGGGGAGTTAACCACCATGTACACTTGGTATCTCAACGGTCACCCACCGTTCATGGTAGAATGAAGGTTCAGCGCCAGATCGGGCAAGGGGGTAGAGAGCGTGTTCCTTTCGCTTGGCTCCGGCGAGCTGGTATCCGCCCGCCGGGTGGTGGCCATGGTCAGGGATGGCAATAGGACCTACGTCCACCTGGACGACATGTCCGCCCTGGCGTCTAACCTCCTGCCCGCCTCAATCCTCGCCAGGTCCCGGGCGCTACTGGGGCTTGAGGGATCATCGTCAGGGAAGGATACCACGAAAGAGGCCAACATGGAAAAGAAGGAGAGAATGGAATGAACGCACCGGTTTCCCAGTACACCGCCAAGGACATCCAGGTTCTGGAGGGCCTGTCGGCGGTACGGAAGCGTCCCGGCATGTACATAGGGGACCAGGGGCAGCGGGGCCTGCACCATCTGGTCTACGAGGTGGTGGACAACGCCATAGACGAGGCCATGGCGGGGTTCTGCGACACGGTGCAGGTGACGGTGCACCCGGACGGGAGCGTATCGGTGGAGGACAACGGACGGGGTATCCCCACCGAGATGCACCCTACCATGGGGCGCCCCGCGGCGGAGGTGGTCCTCACGGTGCTCCACGCGGGGGCCAAGTTCGACAAGAAGGCCTATCAGGTCTCTGGAGGCCTCCACGGGGTGGGGGTCTCGGTGGTCAATGCCCTCTCGGAGTGGCTGGAGGTCACCATATGGAGGAACGGGAAGGAACACCGGCAGAGCTACCGCCGGGGGGTGCCTGTGACGGACCTGATCGCCGGGGAGGACACGGACCGCCGGGGCACCAAGGTCCACTTCATGCCCGACGGGGAGATATTCTCCACCCTGGAGTTCTCGGCGGACACCCTGATAGGGCGGCTTAGGGAGCTGGCCTTCCTCAACCCGGGGGTCACCATCGTCTTCCGGGACCTTCGGCAGGACCCGCCGATGGAGAGGAAGCTTCACTTCGAGGGGGGCATCCGGTCCTTCGTGGAGTACCTGAACCGGGGCAAGGAGGTGCTCTTCTCCCCCCCCATGGTGGTCAAGGGGGAGAAGGACGGGGTCATCGTGGAGGTGGCCCTCCAGTACAACGACACGTACCTGGAGAGGATCTTCGCCTTCGCCAACCTGATAAACACCGTGGAGGGGGGCACCCACGTGTCGGGCTTCCGCACCGCCCTCACCCGGCTCATCAACGACCAGGCCCGGAAGGAGAAGCTACTTAAGGACAAGGACCCCAACTTCACCGGCGACGACCTGAAGGAGGGGCTCACGGCGGTCATATCGGTGAAGCTACTGGAGCCCCAGTTCGAGGGGCAGACCAAGACCAAGCTGGGCAACGGGGACGTGAAGGGCATCGTGGACTCGGTGGTCTACGAGGGCCTCAAGGTGATCCTGGAGGACCAGCCCCAGATACTCCGGCCCGTGGTGGAGAAGGCGGTGAAGGCCCGGCAGGCCCGGGAGGCGGCCAAGAAGGCCCGGGACCTGGTGAGGCGCAAGTCCGCCATGAGCGGGATGGACCTGCCGGGCAAGCTGGCGGACTGCTCCAACCGCCGGCCGGAGGAGTGCGAGCTCTACATAGTGGAGGGGGACTCCGCGGGGGGAAGCGCCAAGATGGGGCGCGACAGGTCCTTCCAGGCCATCCTCCCCCTGAGGGGCAAGATCCTCAACGTGGAGAAGGCCCGGCTGGACAAGATCCTCTCCAACGACCAGGTGAGGACCATAATCCAGGCCCTGGGCTGCGGCGTGGGGGACGAGTTCGACTACTCCAAGCTCCGGTACCACAAGATCTTCCTCATGGCGGACGCGGACGTGGACGGGGCCCACATAAGGACCCTGCTCCTAACCCTCTTCTTCCGCTACATGCCCCAGATAATAGAGAACGGCCACCTCTACGTGGCCCAACCCCCCCTCTACCGGGTTCAGGAGGGGAAGAACGTCCACTACTGCTACTCCGACCGGGAGCTCAAGGAGATCATGCAGCGCCTGTCGGGCCGGAAGGCCTCGGTGCAGCGCTACAAGGGGCTTGGGGAGATGAACCCGGAGCAGCTGTGGGAGACCACCATGGACCCCGCCAACCGGGTCATAAAGCGGGTTGAGATCGAGGACGCGGTGCTGGCGGACGAGCTGTTCAGCGTCCTCATGGGGGACGCGGTGGAGCCCCGGAGGGAGTTCATCGAGGCCCACGCCAAGGAGGTCCGGAACCTGGACGTCTAGACCCGGCGGGGAGGGGCGGTGTCCCTCCCCGCTCGTCAAGGGCTAAAGCCCCTCCCGGGGCCTGGTGACCCGGCCGCTCCCGCTGCCCCCCAGGTTTGGCAGCACCACGGACGTCACGATCCTTCCGTGCCGGGACATCCTGGTCAGCAGCGCCTCCAGGAACTCCATGGAGGGGATCAGGGCCTCCATGTAGAAGTCGTTGGAACCGGTCACGCTCCAGCACCGGATCACCTCCGGCAACTCCTCCAGGGCCCTCATGATGGGGTCGTCCGGGTTGCTGTATATGGAGGACATGGCCAGCATGACCCTAAAGGAGTACCCCACCCTGCGGGGGTTAACCACCGCCCGGTAGCCCTCGATTATCCCCGCCTCCTCCATCCGCCTCACCCGCTCTATCACCGCCGGGGTGGAGAGCCCCACCCTACGCCCCAGCTCCTTGTAGGAGATCCGGCAGTTCTCCTGCAGCTCCTCAAGGATCCTCCATCCCGTTTCGTCCAGAAGCCTATCGGAATCGCCAGACAAGCTCATCACCTCACCGGGGTAAACTAACCTGCATACCCGCCTAACTTTATTAGGCGGCTCGCCGCATCTGTGTTAACGGGGTTATTTAAAAATATACCACGGTTTGGTAGGATTCCCCCCAACTTGAGGCCTTGGGGCCGTGAGGGGGGATTGGATGAGCTTCGTGGATCTGGTGAGCGTGATCGTGTGGGACTACCTATGGGGGATGCCGCTGGTGCTGACCATCCTTGGCGTCGGGGCGTACCTCACGATCCGAAGCGGTTTCTTCCAGGTGGTGGGCTTCAGGTCCGCCATGGGCTACGCCCTTCGGAGCGTCCTGGGACGGGAGGGGGACCGGGGCAAGGGGCTGTTGAGCTCCGCAGAGGCCATGAGCGCCGCCCTGGGGACCACCATAGGGGTGGGGAACATCGGCGGGGTTGCCACCGCCATAGCCACCGGGGGGCCCGGGGCGGTCTTCTGGATGTGGGTGGCGGGGCTGGTGGGCATGGTGATAAAGATGGCGGAGATAACCCTGGCGGTCCACTACCGCTCCACCGATCACCGGGGGGAGACCTACGGGGGACCCAACTACTACATGAGAAGGGGCATAGGGGAAGAGATGGGCAAGAGGGGCCTGTTCAAGGTCCTAAGCGGTATCTTCGCCTTCGGGTTCCTCACCTCCTACTTCATAAACATCCAGACCTACACGGTCTCCGAGGCGGTGGGCAACACCTTCGGCCTCTCCATGACTTGGGTCGGGGTGGTCTACACGGTATTTCTCTACGGGATGATAAGCGGGGGGCTCAAGGGGCTGGGGCGAATCGCATCCTGGCTGGTACCCTTCATGTGCGTCTTCTACCTGGCGGCGGGAGTCTTCATCATCGTAAGGAACCTGCCCGCCATACCCGGGGCACTTGGGCTGATCGTGAGCTCCGCATTCAACGGCACCGCCGCGGTGGGGGGCTTCGCGGGGGCGGCGGTGGCCCAGGCCATGAAGGTGGGCTTCTCCAGGTCCGTGTTCAGCAACGAGGCGGGATGGGGGTCCGCCCCGATGATCCACGCCACCGCCCGGGTGGACCACCCGGTGAAGCAGGGCCTCATGGGGATCTTCGAGGTCTTCGTGGACACCTTCGTCATATGCACAATAACTTGCCTTGTGATCGTTGCCACCGGCACCTGGTCCAGCGGTCAGGACGGGGCCACCCTCACCCTGTCGGCCTTCGAGATGTCCATAGGAAGTTACGGCCGGTACGTGCTGGCCCTGGCGGTGTTCATCTTCGGGCTCACCACCTCAGGGGGGGTCTACGCCCAAATAGAGGTGGTGCTCAGGTACCTGCTGGACGAATCCCCATTGAAGGACCGGCTGCTCTGGCTCTACAAGTGGACCTACCCACTGCCCAGCCTGGCGATGGTCTACATAGCGGTCCGGTACGGCCTGCCCGGCACCCTGGTCTGGGTCTTCTCCGACGCGTCCACCGCCCTTCCAATCTTCGCCAACGTGGTGGCCCTGTTCTTCCTCTCCAACCGCTTCTTGGCTTTGCTCAAAGACTACAGGGCCAGGCACATGGGGGAGGTCACCCACCGGGAGGCCCCGGTACCCCTGTTCTTCGAGGGGGGCCAGGGGGAGGAGGCGTGAGGCCCCGACCAGTTGCGCTTCGGACGATCGACAGGATCACCATAACCATTTAAGGAGGGTTCATCGCATGTTCAAGAACGTCATCGCAAGGCGCCCCGGCACGTCCATAACGGAGGGGATCACCTCTGCTCCCGAGCTGGGCAAGCCGGACCACCAGCTGGCACTCCGCCAGCATCAGGCCTACTGCCAGGCCCTGGAGTCCTGCGGGGTCCAGGTAACGGTCCTGCCCCCCCTGGAGGAGTACCCGGACTCCTGCTTCGTGGAGGACACGGCGGTGCTCACCACCCGGTGCGCAGTGATCACCAACCCGGGGGCACCGAGCCGCCGGGGGGAGGTGGACCACATGGTGGATGTGATCCGGTCCTTCTACCCCGCCGACCGGGTGGAGTTCATCCGGGACCCGGGCACCCTGGAGGGAGGGGACGTGATGATGGTGGGGGACACCTTCTACGTGGGCCTCTCCGCCCGGACCAACCGGGAGGGGATAGAGCAGTTCGCCCGGATCCTGGGTCGTAACGGCTTCAAGGTCAGGGCCGTGCCCCTCAGCCAGGTGCTGCACCTTAAGACCGGTGTCAACTACCTGGAGGGGGGCAACCTCCTGGTCTCCGGCGAGTTCGTGGATCACCCGGAGTTCGCCTCCTTCAACCGGATCGTGGTCCCCCCGGAGGAGGCCTACGGGGCCAACTGCATCTGGGTGAACGGCACGGTCATCGTCCCCCAGGGCTACCCCACCGTGGAGGCCCAGGTCAGGGACCTGGGCTACCGGGTGATCTTGGTGGACACCTCGGAGTTCCGGAAGATCGACGGGGGGCTATCCTGCCTGTCCCTTAGGTTCTAGGGGTGCCCGAGGGGCCCGGGGATCCGGGCCCCTCAGTACTCCACCCCCTGCCGGGCCTTGATCCCCCGCTGGTAGGGGTGCTTCACCTCCCTCATCTCGGTCACCAGGTCCGCCACCTCCAGCACCTCCTCCGGCGCATAGCGACCGGTGAGGACCACCTCCGTGTCCGGGTGCCGGTTGGCGATGGCCTCCAGCACATCCTCCACCGGCACCAGCCCGTAGTCCATGGCCACGTTGATCTCGTCCAGGATGACCAGCTGGTACTCTCCGGAGCTCAACGCCTCCCGGGCCAGCTCCAGCCCCCGCCGGGCCTCCTGGTGATCGATGGGCCTTGCCCCCCCCTTGGGGACGTAGTCCGGGGTGCCGGTCCGGACCAGCTCGAAGCCCGGAAGGCCCTGGGTCCCCTCTATCTCCCCGTAGAAGTCCCACCCCTTCAGGAACTGGATCATCTTCACCCTCATGCGGTGCCCCACCGCCCTCACCGCCAGGCCTATGGCGGCGGTGGTCTTCCCCTTTCCGTTACCGGTGTAAACCTGAACCATGCCCACTTAAAAACACCCCCGAATTTCTGATAGAATCTAATGGCTCATTCAAAGGATACCAGAAGGCCCGAGACCTTTGGCGAGGGGGTTCGCGCACATGACGGACATGAAGATCGGTTTCATCGGAGGCGGCGACGGGGCGCTCAAGATAATGAGGCACCTCATGAGGCTTGGATTCAAGATAGCCGGGGTGGTGGACCTGTCAGACGACGCCCCGGCCATGAGGGAGGCGAGGGCCAACCACATACCCACCTACAAGCGGATGGAGGACCTGCTCTCCAAGCCCCTGGACCTGGTGATCGAGGTTACCGGCAGGGACTCGGTGGCCAAGGAGGCGGAGGAGAAGAAATCCCCCAGGACGGGGTTGCTTCGCTCCGGCGACGCCCGGTTCATGTACGAGATCATAGCCCGGGAGGAGGAGAACTCCAAGGTTATCCGCCGGCAGATCGAGGAGATCGCCTCCCTAAGGCGCCGGCTGGAGGAGGTGCTGGAGCCCCTGAAGGAGGCCTTCGAGGGGCTGGCGTCGGGCAACAAGGACGTGGAGGCCACCATGAGGCCCATGCTGGACAGCATGGACAAGCTGTCCCAGCAGACCCAGCGGTCCGACGAGCTGGTGGGGACCATCCACGCCATAGCCCGCCAGACCAAGATGCTGGGGTTGAACGCCGCCATCGAGGCCGCCCGGGCGGGTGAGCTGGGGAAGGGCTTCGCGGTGGTGGCCGACGAGGTCCGGAAGCTGGCGGAGCAGACCACCGCATCGGTCCAGGAGGTGGGCGACGTGCTGACCGACATCGCCAGCATCGCCAAGACCCTGGCGGAGCCGATCCAGCAGTTCAGCCAGGTGGCAGAGAAGAGGGTCAAGGCCATCGAGGGGCTAAAGGGCAAGGTGGAGACCCTCTCCAGCATGATCAGGTCCGCCCAGGAGGTGGAGCAGCGGCTGGAGAAGCTGCTGTAGGCGTCGCCGCCGGAGGATCGGCCAGGGGTGAGGGAAGGCAAGCCGAGCGGGGGGTCCGGCCCCCCGCTCGATCTGTTTGACACTGGGTTGGGGTTGATCTACTGGGCCCCCGGGGGCTCCAGCCGGTACGGTAGCCCCTCCACCAGGGCGGGAAGGGATATCATGGCCCGGTCCTCGAAGGAGAAGGACAGGGAGGCGTCCACGGTCTTGAGCACCTTGCCGTCCTGGTCGAGCACCTCCACCCTTATGGAGGCCCTGGGGCCCCTCACCACCGTCACGTCCCGGTCGTCCGCCATGAACTCCATGGGCTCGCCCCCCGCCACCGAGACCCGGAGGGACTCGATGGGGGCCAGATCCCGGCCGGAGACGGTGACATTCTGGTTGTCGATGAAGAGCTGGTGCTCCTTGCCCAGGAGGAAGAGCAGGGCCCCCAGGGCCACCAGGGCCGCCAGGAGGGCGAGCCTTACAGCGTTTCGCCTGGTCAACTTGGTCACCTCCCTCAGGCCGCCTGGCCCCGCAGGGACCGCCGAGCCCGCTCCCTATCCTTCTGCCGCTTCCAGGCGTGCAGCGCCAGGGAGATGGCGATTATGCCGTAGGAGACGAAGACCCGGAAGTACTCTCCCAGCTGGGCCTGGCCTATGAGCTGCTTGCCCGCCATGGGGGACACCACGAACATCAGGTGGAAGAGCACCACTCCCAGGAACACGTTGCCGATGGTGGCCCTGGCCACCGTGGCGCCCCCGATGAGCAGGGCCGCTATGGCGAACATGCCCGCCTGGTCGTGGCTGTTGTAGGTGTTCATGGTTCCGATGTTCTGGAGGAAGATTATCTGCCCGTAGCAGGCCAGAACGGTGGAGATGATGATGGCGATGATCCTGGTCCGCTCCACCGGTATGCCCGCCGAATCCGCCACCGCCATGTCCTGGCCTATGGCCCGCATGTCCTGCCCCAGCTTGGTCCTCTGGAACCAGAGGATGAAGAGGCAGAAGGCGGCGATCACCAGGTAGGTGGCCAGGGGGACGCTCATGTCCCCGATCTTGAGGGGGATCAGGTCGTCCAGGCAGTGCCTTATGCCCTGGAGGTTTATGGCGTTGCGGATCCCGTAGCCCCGGGAGAGCACCAGTTCGGCCTTCCGGATGGGGATCAGCTTCCCCATGCCGTACAGGACCGCCAGCTGGTAGAGGCCGTTGATGAAGAAGCCCAGTATGTAGCTGGTCACCATCTCCCGCCCCTTGGCCCGGTTGAGCACCGTGCCGCAGATCCAGCCCAAGAAGACCGCTATGGGGGTGGCGATGAGGGCCGCCAGCAGCATCCCCGGCAGGCCCGACACGGACCAGTCGGAGATGAGGATGAGCCCTATCTGCCCCGCCATGGCCCCCAGGACCATTCCGAAGTTGAGCCCCATGCCCGCCAGGATGGGGATCAGCAACGACAGCACCAGGAAGGAGTTCCTGGCCACCCGGGTCATCATCTCCTGGATCAGGTACTGGGGGGTGAACCCCGAGAGGGGGATCGCCACCGCAGACAGGAGGACGAAGATGATGGGCACCGCGTTGCTTATGAGAAGCCGCTGGATCTTTTCCTTCACGTTGGCGTCCTTCATCTCTTAACCTGCACCTTTCTGGTCAAAGCGTAGAGGATCATGCCGTTGCTGACGATGATCCTTATGACCTCCGACATGTCGGTCTGCATTATGCTGTTGATGACCGACGGGGTCATGGTGAGGATCCCCTGGAAGAGGAAGGTCCCCACGATCACGTTGAGCAGCGAGGCCTTGTTGACCGAGGCGCCCCCCAGAAGTATGGCGGCCACCGCAGGGAAGGCCATGTAGAAGGGCCCCATGTAGAGCTGGATGAACCCGAAGCTCTGCTGGTACACCAGGATGCCGATGGCGCCGAACACGGTGGAGAGCACCACCGACACGATCCTCATCCGGTCCACGTCGATGCCGCAGGCCCGGGCGAACTCCGGGTTGGACCCCACCGCCGTCATGGCGGTTCCGGTCTTGGTCTTGAAGAAGGCCCACATGAGGAAGCACATGAGGGCGAAGAAGAGGAACATCCCGGTGGGGAAGTAGAAGTAGGGCCCCACGTTGAAGCTCATGAAGTCGCTCAACACCTTGAGCCAGTACCCCTGGACGCTTATGGTGGTCCTCAGCCCCGATCCCCCGTAGCCCCAGATCATGTTGGGGCTCTTGTAGGGGAGGAGCAGCCAGGCCATGCACATGAGGGCCACGGAGGAGAAGCCCACGTAGGTGGCTATCATCATCTCGTCCCCCTTGACCCGGTTGAGCAGGAGGCCGTAGGCGTAGCCGAGCACCACCGCCAGGGCTATCGCTATGGCCATGGCCACCAGGAACCCTGGCAGCCCCCGCACGTCCATCTCGATGCTGGTCACCGCCCCCACCAGGCCGGCGATTATGCCCAACGGCAGGCCGAAGTTGAGTCCGCAACCGGACTGGACCATAGGCACCAGGGCCAGCACCATCACCCCGTTCATCCCCACCCGCACCAGGGTGTCGCTGAGGGACGTGTCCACCCGGACACCCACGAACGGGGCGGCCACGAACAGGGAGAGGAGGAAGAGGCCTATTATAACCCTTGGCCACCCGGCGGCCTCTATAAAGGATCTGAGCTTGTCATTCACAGGCCTTCACCTTCTCTTCCGTAGAAACCTTTATCTCCCCCATCATGAGGAGGCCGAACTCCTCCGACGGGGCCTGGGCGGGTAGCACCCCGGCGATGCGCCCCTCGTCCACTATGGCTATCCGATCGCATATGGACCTCAGCTCCTCCAGCTCAGAGGAGGTCATCACTATGGTGGTGCCGTACTCCCGGTTGTACCGCCTCAGGGTGTCCAGCACCAGCTTCTTGGCCCCCACGTCGATGCCCCGGGTGGGCTCCGACACGAAGAGCACCTCCGGGCGCACCACGAAGGCCTTGGCCAGGCACACCTTCTGCTGGTTGCCCCCCGATAGCTCCACCGCCCTCTGCTTGGGGCCCGTGCACTTTATCTCCAGGGCCTTTATGTACTCGTTGGCGCACTCCTCTATGGCCCGGTCGTCCCGCCACTTCACCAGACCCCCCAGCAGGGGGCGGATGAACTTCTCCTGGATCTGCATGGCGGTGAAGGCCATGTTCCAGTCGATGCCCTCGTCCAACAGGAGCCCCACCCCCCGCCGGTCCTCGGACACGAAGGCCATGCCGGCCCTGAGGGAGCCCTCCGGGTCGTTGAGCCTTATGGGCTTGCCGTTCAGCTCCACCGCGCCACCCGCCGGGTAGAGGCCCATTATCCCGTTGGCGATGCCCAGCTTCCCCTGCCCCGCCAGGCCGCCGATGCCGAAGATCTCCCCCTGGCGGACCTGGAAGGACACGTCCCTCACGGTCTCCCCGGGCATGTCCACCCACAGGTTCCGGACCGAGAGGATGGTGGGCCCGAAGGAGCGGACCTCCCCCTCCTCCCGGTGAGACTCCTCCACCTTGCGTCCCACCATCCATCCGGCGATCTGCCGGACCGTCACGTCGCAGGTCTTGGCCTCCTGGACCACGTGACCGTCCCGGAGGACCACTATCTTGTCGCAGAGGTCTATGACCTCCTGGAGGCGGTGGGATATGAAGATCACCGACATGCCCTTGGCGGCCAGGTTGCGGACCGCCTTTATGAGGATCTCCGCCTCCGACTCGGTGAGCACCGCGGTGGGCTCGTCCAACACCAGCAACTTGGTGTTGGACCGGTCGATCTCCCGGGCTATCTCGGTGAACTGCTTATGTCCCACCGGCATCTCGGAACACAGGGTGTCCGGGTCTATCTCAACCCCCAGGGTGGAGATGGCCCTCTGGGCCCGCTGGCGCATCACCGGTCGGTCCAGGGTCCTGAGCCGATCGTCGAAGACCTCCACCAGCAGGTTGTACCGGGTGGACTCCCGGTTCAGCAGGATGTTCTCCGTGGCGGTGAAGCCCGGGATCAGGGAGAACTCCTGGTGCACCATCCCGATCCCCGCGTCCAGGGCCTCGAAGGGGGACTTGAAGCTTACCTCCCGGCCCTCAAAGAAGATCTTGCCATCGTAGCCCCCGGTCTGGTGAATCACCGGCATTCCGAAGAGGATCTTCATCAGGGTGGTCTTTCCCGCCCCGTTCTCACCCACCAGGCCCATTATCTCCCCGGGCCCTAGGGTGAAGGACACGTCTGAGAGGACCCGGTTGCCGAAGTACTCCTTCCCCACGTGTTCAAGCCTCAGAATGGGCTCGTTAGAAGCCAAATCGCTCACACCTCTCTCTAGATCTAGGCATAGGGGCCCCCAGAGGGGGAGCTCTGCCCCAGAAAGCTCAAGGGGGGGTCACGACAGGAGGGGGGAGGCAAGACCCCCCTCCCCCCTCCTGCATCTGGTGAGCTCCGCTACTTTATCTTGAAGTACTTCTCCGGCACCTTGACGGAGGTCATCCCCAGGTAGCCCTTGCCGAACACGTAGGTGTCCTGGTAGACCAGCACGTGGTTCTTCTTCTTGACGCCGGTGCCCATGTCCACGTAGTAGCTGCCGTTCCACTGGGCGCCGGGGGTGTACTTGGCGTAGCAGGCCATGAGGGCCTTGAAGTCGCTGAGTTTTGCCTTCTTCTCCACGATCCGCTTGCCGAACTCGCCCAGGGCGGCGGTGGTGGCGTAGCCGTAGCTGTAGGCCCAGGTGCCCATGCGGCCCTTGCCGCCCGCCTTGATGACCGCCGCCTCAACCTTCTTGAGGATGGCGGGCCAGTTGCCCTTCTCCTTGGAGAGGTCTATGCCGAAGGCACCGGGGTAGCCCATGAGGGGACTGGGCAGGTCCGCCTCAACGAAGTAACCCCCGTAGGCGGCCACCTGCTTCAGCAGCGGCTCCGTCTGGGCGTCGTTGGTGCAGAAGAAGGCGGCGTTCTTGCCGTACTTCTTGACCCAGGCGGGCACCTTCTCCAGGATGAACTGCTGGGCCCCCGCCACCCCCACGTCGCTGGTGGGGTCCGGGGCGGTCTCGAAGGCGAACTTGAGCCCCAGGTCCTTGCAGGCCGCCTCCATTATGTTGCGGCGCCGGGAGAGGAGCTCGTAGCTCATGTGCCGGGGGAAGGAGATGTGGACGAAGGCGTTGGCCCCCATCTTCTTGGCGGCGGCGATGATCAGGTAGCCCCGGGCCACGTTGTCCGCGTTGATCGCCAGGTCCGCGGCGGACTCGATGACCCCCGGATCCTCATGGGGCTCACCGGCGAAGCAGAGGATGTCCGGCCGCTTCTCCTTGACCCGCCGGAACGCCTCGGTGGTGCCCGGGATCGCCTGGTTGACCACGATGACCTTCATGAGGGGATCGTCTGCCAGGCCGACTATCTGGGAGATGGTGGTCTCCATCTCGGACATGAAGTTGTCCGGATAGGTGAGATGCTTGATCATGCCCCCCTTGGCCACGTCCCCATACTCCTTGATGAGCCGCTCGGCACCCCTCAGGTCGTCCTCCGACTGGGAGACCGTGCCGGTCACCACTCCGATGTGGAACTTGGCCGCCCCGAAGGCCGGAAGGGCCAAGAGGGCCCCGAGGGCCGCCACCGCGAGAGCCACAAGAAGCCGCTTTCGCATTGAACTACCTCCCCTTTCCAAAAATGGTTAACTCCCTGGGCTAAAGCTATCACCATGCACGCAGCAAGTCAACCGCCGCACCGTAGATCTGAAGGATTCAACCCGCAACGGGCCCCGACTAATGACCTGTTCACAAGGCCATCCGCCGGGACCCGCTTGAGATCAAGCTATATGCAGGTCGCGGAATCTTCGCACTACTTCTTGATCTTGAAGTACTTCTCCGGCACCTTCACGGAGGTGACGTTCATGAAGCCCCGGCCGAAGACGTAGGTGTCCTGGTAGACCAGCACGAAGTTCTTCATCTTGACGCCGGTGTTAACGTCCCGGTAGAGCTGGCCGTTCCACTTGGCGCCCGGGGTGTAGCGGTCGTAGCACTTCCACAGGTCCTCCAGGTTGCCCAGCTTTGCCTTCTTCTCCACGATCCGCTTGCCGTACTCCGCCAGGGCGCAGACGGTGCTCCAGCCGTAGCTGTAGGCCCAGGTGCCCATGCGGCCCTTGCCGCCCGCCTTGATGACCGCCGCCTCAACCTTCTTGAGGATGGCGGGCCAGTTGCCCTTCTCCTTGGAGAGGTCTATGCCGAAGGCACCGGGGTAGCCCATGATGGGGCTGGGCAGGTCGGGCTCCACGAAGATGGCCCCGTAGGCGGCCACCTGCTTCAGCAGCGGCTCCGTCTGGGCGTCGTTGGTGCAGAAGAAGGCGGTGTCCTTGCCGTACTTCTTGACCCAGGCGGGCACCTTCTCCAGGATGAACTGCTGGGCCCCCGCCACCCCCACGTCGCTGGTGGGGTCCGGGGCGGTCTCGAAGGCGAACTTGAGCCCCAGGTCCTTGCAGGCCGCCTCCATTATGGCCCTCCGGCGGGAGAGGAGCTCGTAGCTCATGTGCCGGGGGAAGGAGATGTGGACGAAGGTCTTGGCCCCCAGCTGCTTGGCGGTGTGGATTATGAGATACCCCCGGGCTATGTTGTCCACCCCGATGGCGAAGTCCGCCACGGAGGAGATCACCCCCGGGTCCTCCTGGGGCTCTCCCGCCAGGCAGAGGATGTCCGGCCGCTTCTCCTTGATGCGGCGGAACGCCTCGGTGGTGCCCGGGATGGCATCGTCAACCACCACCACCTTCATGAGGGGATCGTCCGCAAAGCTGGCGATCTGGGAGATGGTGGTCTCCATCTCGGACATGAAGTTGTCCGGGAGAGTTATGTGCTTTATCATGCCCCCCTTGGCCACGTCCCCGTACTCCTGGATCATTCGCTCCGCCCCCCTCAGGGTGTCCTCCGCCTGGGACACCGTCAGGGTGGCGATGCCGATGTGAAACTTGGGAGCCCCCAGGGCACAGGACGCACCCCAGAGCACCAACAGCGCCGAAAGAGCCAGCCAGCCGAGCCTCCTCAACCTCAATACCCCCTTCTGAATGATCGTTTAAGACGCTGACGAGGCTAAAATATATTTGACTCCCCCGCCTGTCAAGGGGGCTGATATATCTGAAATGTTTCTAATCGAGCCCCTAGTCAGCAAAGGTGAGGGGCTTCTTCCCCCATCGCTAGGGGGTAAAGGGGTAAAAAAATGGGCGGCGCCAGGCCGCCCGGGTGTGAGGTCAGGCTATCGGGTGCCCAGGAACTTAAGGCACTCGGCCATAAAGAGGGGGAGGTCGTCGGGCCTTCGGCTGGAGACCATGTTCCGGTCCACTACCACCGGCTCGTCGGTCCAGAGGGCCCCGGCGTGCACCAGGTCGTCCTTTATGCCCGGGGTGGAGGTGAGGCGGAAGCCGGATACCACCTCGGCGGAGGCGCAGATCCAGCCCCCATGGCAGATGTGGGCCACCAGCTTGCCGGAGGCCATGAAGTTCCTCACCAGCTCAAGCACCTTGGGGATCCGGCGGAGTTTGTCCGGGGCGAAGCCCCCGGGGATGACGATCCCCATGAAGTCCTGGTCCTTGAGGTCGTAGACCGACGCGTCGCTCCTACAGGGGTAGCCGTGCTTGCCCGAGTAGACCTTCCTGGCCTCGGGGCCCGCCACCACTGGCTGGTACCCCGCCTCCTCCAGCCGATACTTGGGGTACCAGAGCTCCATCTCCTCGTAGAGGTCCTCCACCAGCAACATCACCTTCTTGTGGTCCATCCCATCTCCTCCCTTCTAAGGTCCCGATCAGCTCCCTGGACGGAGCACCGCCCGGTGCTTCCGGACGAAGTCCATGGGCAGGTAGGACATCTTGGCATCCCTGAGACCCGGGTCACCCATGTCCTCCTCCCGGTTCAGGAACTTGAAGCCCAGGTTGTGGAGGGCGAACTCCCGGTTTATCACCTGGTAGACGCTCCCGTAAGCGGGGTCCCCCTTCTCGAAGTGAACGAATAGGGTATCACCCCGGCCCTCCCCGATTGCGTAGGCCACCACGGAGCCTCCCACCTCCACGTATCCCCCCACTAGGCCCCTCAGGGCCTGGTAGTTATCCAGGACTCGCATGATCGCCCGGTTCTCCCCCTCCAGCACGAAGGACCCACTGCAGTCCCGGGCGGCGCACCACCGGCGCTGGAAGTCCATGATGCGTTCCAGGTCGCCGGAGGTCATCTCCACGTACCGGTAGCCGAACTGCCTGGCGAACCGGTTAACGTGGTTTCGCTTCCTCATGTAGCGGTTCCCCTTGAGGTGCGCCAGGTCCTCGGTGAGATGCAGGTACTCGAAGGCATCCCTGTCCTCCTCCAGAAGGATCCGCCCACCGAGTTGTCGCCCCCACTCCAGCGCCAGCTCCTCAGGCACGGACAGCACCTCCGCCCCGAGTGGCAGGTGTAGGGCCAGCTCCCGCTCCCAGTCCCGGCCTTGCCAGTCCCCCACCGGGGCCAGATATACGGGCCTGGGCCTCTCCTGCCTTATCCAGCAGAGGCCATCGTGGAACATAAGCCTATACTCCAGTGCCTGGTCCCAGCCGAAGAGGACGGGGAAACAGTGGTCCGCGGTAACGGAGCCCGTTAGGTCCAGCAGGGCCAGGTAGTCGTCCTGCATTGACAGAGATATCCTA
The DNA here is from genome assembly GCF_000024905.1 of Thermanaerovibrio acidaminovorans DSM 6589. NCBI lineage: Bacteria > Thermotogati > Synergistota > Synergistia > Synergistales > Synergistaceae > Thermanaerovibrio > Thermanaerovibrio acidaminovorans. The sequence continues at coordinate 125,013 of NC_013522.1, read as the reverse complement.
TTATATTCCAAGACCCACACCGTCCTTTGTGTTGATTATCCCACATCCCCGCCCCTCCGCCAACGCCCCTTACAAATCCAAGGTGCGCCGCCGGAACCCGGGCGAAACTCCACAAAAATCAACCGGAAACGCCCCATTGGGGTAAAAGTAGCGTGTTGACAGACAATAAACCCAGGCGTATCATTTGTTCACGAAAAAGAGAGACCCGCCGGATCACGGCCAGTGAAAGAAAATCAAGGAGGTGTATTGAGAAATGATCTTCGATCCCAACTACATAATAAAGATGGAAATGGTTCTCGCCGGAAATGCTAAGATTGAGAGCGATATCTACGATCTGATCCGCAGGGTGGCCATGTAGACCACCGGGGGATCAAATCCCCTCTTCTCCACTCCCCTCTCTCATCCAGGGCGGCCCCAAAGAAACGGGCCGCCCTGTTTTGTTTATATGTCCCCCCCGCCGGGGTCTGGTAAAATCTACCCTGTGGAAGAAAAGATACTTAAACCAAAACGGAGGGATCGGCCCCATGAGACAGGACCAGCAAAGGACGGAGGAGCCCCCACTGGAGAACCCCCCCCCAAAGGAGCCCAGGACCGTCTCAAAGGGGACCCTGGGGCTCATAGGCCTCGTGATGCTCATGGCCTTCTTGGGCGGCGGGTGGTGGCACTACAGGACCAAGGTGCTCCCCGAGAGGCTCTTCATGGAGGCGGAGGACCTCTATCGGGCGGGCCGGTACGCGGAGGCCCTCCCGGTCTATCAGCGGGTGTACCAGCTGAGGCCCGTGAGGAAGGACGTGGTGCTCCGGATCGCCCTCTGCCAGGAGAGGCTGGGGCGCCTCAACGACGCCATGGACAGCTTCGACCTCCAGTCCCGACTGGACCCCAAGGACCCGCGTCCCCTGCTGGGCAAGGGCCGGATCCTGCTAAGCCTGGGCCGCCCCGAGGAGGCCTTAGGCCCCCTCAAGAGGGCCCAGAAGCTCTCCAGCTCCTCCCCCTACTCCAACCGCCTCCTGGCGGAGGCGTACCGCCGGGTGGGAAGCCACGATATGGCCATCAAGCACCTCAAGCTGTCCGCCGAGCGGGATAGGGACCCGGAGCGGGTCCTCATGGACGCCAAGGACCTCTTCCAGCTCAAGGACTTCGAGGGGGCCCGGTGGGCCTTCGAGCGCACCCTGGAGCTCTCGCCGGATCATCGGGGGGCCCGGCACGGGCTGGACGCGGCCAACGCCATGCTGGGCATCCCTAACGACCGGAACCTTCTGGTGGTGCCCGGCAGGTCCCTGGGGCCAGTGGAGATCGGAATGAGCCGGGACCAGGTGCTGGAGACCCTGGGGGAGCCCAACGGATCCGACGGGCTGGACGTGTCCGGCAGGGCGTACGAGGTCTGGACCTACAACTCGGTCACCCTCAAGGACCAGCCGGGGGTCAAATACCCGGGGCTTAGAATACTGTTCGACCCGACGGGGACGGTGGTCCAGGTGGAGAGCTCCTCTGACCGCTACAAGACCTACGACGGGATCGGCACCATGAGTTTCATGAAGGATCGGTTCAAGGACAGGTTCGAGATCTGGCAGGAGAACACCCATGACCACCTGGGCTACCGCTACTGCCTCAAGGGTGGAGGCCTCACCCTCTACGTATCCGACCTGGGGGGCGTCACCGACCAGGGGGAGAGGCGGGCCCTGGTGGTCCACCGGGGGTTCCTGCCGGTGGATGACGTCTCTCCGGACCTGTGGGTCCGGGTGGAACCCAACTAGACGCCGTGACGTGATAACATGAAAGCGCCGATTAAGACCGCGGAGGTGATGAATTTGGATCGCAGGGAGCTGGCGGCCAAGATAGAGCACGCTTTCCTCAAGCCGGATACGGATGTGAACGCCATCCGCCGGGGGATATCCGACTCGGTGGAGGCCGGGCTGGGGGCGGTGGTGCTGCAGCCCTGCCACGTCAAGATGGCGGCCAACGTGACCGACGGGAGCAGGACCAAGGTGGTGGCGGTGGTGGGCTTCCCCCTGGGGAGCACCTACACGGAGGCCAAGGTGCTGGAGACCAGGATGTGCGTGGACGACGGGGCGGACGAGATCGACATGGTGATGAACCTGTCCCTCTTCGCCTCCGGCAGCTACGACCAGGTCCAGCGGGACGTTGAGGCGGTAATATCCTCCGCCCAAGGGCGCCCGGTGAAGGTGATAATCGAGACCGCCCTGTGGGACGAGGGGGCCATAGTGAAGGCCTGTCAGCTGGCCCGGGACTCGGGGGCGTCGTTCGTGAAGACCTCCACCGGGTTCTTCGGCGGCGCGGAGGAGTGGTCCGTACGGCTGATCCGGAAGACCGTTGGCAACCGGCTGGGGGTGAAGGCCTCGGGGGGCATAAGGGACCTGAGCAAGATGCTGGCCATGCTCTCCGCCGGGGCGGACCGGATAGGCACCAGCTCCTCTCTGGAGATCCTGGACCAGTGGGACAAGCGCTTCAGGTAGGTCACCGAAGCCGGGGGGGAGGCGAACCTCCCCCCCGGGCCTCAACCGCCGCAGCGGCAGGGCTCCGCACCGCAGATGACGTTATCCCTTATCCACTCCACCGGCTCCGCCCCCTGGGGCACAACGAACCGGGCGGACCTCTTGGCCAGATCGGAGGCACCGGCAACCGCCACCGAGTTGGGGAAGGAGCTCAGCATGTGGCTGTCGTTGTCCCCGTCCCCCATGACCAGCACCTGGTCCTTCTGGATCCCCAGGAAGTAGATCAGCATCTCCAGGGACCTGCCCTTGTTGACCCCCTTCAGCATCACCTCCAGGAACTGTCCCTTGGAGGTGTAAAAGTCCAGGGACGGGAAACTGGACCTGGCCTCCCGGATCAGCTCCTCCATCCTCTTTGGGTCCTCCTCCACCGCCAGGATCTTTGTGGAGGCGAAGCCTCCCCTGTACAGGTCATCCCCCACCTGGGTGGGCTCCACCCCGGACAGCCGGGCGTAGTACCGGGACGCGGGGGATGTGGCCTCCTCCACCCAGAGCTCCTCCCGGTTGTAGGCCTGCACGTATACCCCCCAGTCCCGGAAGAAACCCAGCACCCGCCTGGTCTCCTCCTCCGGGATCGGATCGTGGTACCACATGACCCCCATGAGGTCCACTATCATGGCCCCGTTGTAGGCCACCAACGGGGCCCCAAGGGGCACCATCTCCCCGTAACGGACCGCGGAGCGGAACATTCGGCCGGTGACGAAGGTTATCCTGATCCCCTCATCCGCCAGCTCCCGGAGCAGCTCCGCCCTCCGGGGGGGTAGGACTCCCCCCTCATCCAGGATGGTGCCGTCCATGTCCAAAGCCAAGAGCCTTATCAACCGCTTCACCTCTGTCTCCAGATCAATTAAAGTTGGCTAATCATATCGCCGCCACATGGGAAGGGTAACCCTCCAGGGGGATTTTTTCAACCCATGGGGTCATATCCACCAGGCCCTGGTCCTTCTCCAAAGGCTTGTCCACCTCCAGATCCACCTGGGTCAGAGACGGCTCCACTCGGAAGCGCCCCACCGCCTCTCCCAGGGCGTACGAGAGGGCCTCCACCTCCCTGGCTCCCAGGGCCACCAGGTTGGCCTCCTCCTCAAGACCCTGCACCTCCATCCTGACCCTTCGGGACTCCAGGAAGGCCTGGCCTGCCATGGCGGACATATCCCGGACGGTGGCGGCCATCTCCTGGCTGTAGGTCGCCTGCCGCTCCGCCACCGACGCCAGCTCCCCGGTGTCGGAGCTCATCTCCTCCAGCAGGCCCATCATGGTATCTATTGCCCCCCGGGCCTGTTCCGCCAGGTCCCTGGAGGCCAGACACCCATGGAGGCTCCCGTTAGCCGCCTCCGCCACGGAGGCCACGTCCCCCTGGATCCCCTGGGCCAGTTGGGCTATGGTCACCGCCGCCCCCCGGGTCTCCTCCGCCAGCTTCCGGACCTCCTCGGCCACCACTGCGAACCCCCTGCCCTGGTCCCCCGCCCGGGCGGCCTCTATGGCGGCGTTCAGCGCCAGCAGGTTGGTCTGATCCGACAGCTCCTCTATCCGGGACACGAAGCCCCGGATATCCGACGCCCTCCTGTCAAGGCCCTCCAACCTCTGGGCGGCCCCCTCCGCGTGGGAAGCCATGCCCTCCAGCCCCTGGGACAGCCGCTGGACCATCTGGGCCCCCAGTAGGCCTGCGGACCGGGCCTCCTGGGACTGCCGGACCATCCGGGCGCAACTATGGGACAGCCGCTGTACCCCCTGGGACAGCTCCTCCACCGATGCGGCCATGCATCGGGAGGACTCCATCAGCTCCTCCAGCCGCTCCGCCAGAGAATCGACCCCCTGGGCCGCCCGGGCGGCCCCCTCGCCGGCCCGCTCGGACAAGGACGTGAACTCACAGGACCGGTCCAGCAGCTCCCGGGCACAACGCCGAACCTCCAGGATCGAATCCCTCACCTGCTCCACCGCATTGGCCACCCCCCGGGCAAGACGGGACAGTTCGGGCACCGGTGAGTCCACCAGGGAGTCACCGGAAGGGGCAACGTCTCCACGGGAGAGTCGATCCATGGCGTCCATCACCCCGCCGAGGGGCTTGGATATGGAGTTGGATAGGGACAACCCCAGCACAAGGAGTCCCCAGAATGCGCCGGCGGCGATCAGAGCCACCAGGAGGGACCAGCGGTAGGCCCGGCGGGCCACCCGGGACGATATGCCCCCCGCCAGCTCCGATCTGTGATCCCCAAGCACCTCCAGCCCCTTCAGCACCTTGGACATGGCGGGCAGCTCCTCCTCCTTGAAATTCACCAGCGCCTCATCCCGCCTCCCCTCCTTCGCCAGTTTCAAAGTCATGCCTCTGACCGAGTCCCACTCCTTCATGGCGTCAGCGAGAGCTTCCAGCCGCTCCGCCTCGAAGGAATCCAGCGGAGCCCCCTTGAACCTATCTATCAGCTCCCGGCACTGGGAGCTCCACTGCTCCACTTCCCACTCGGCTATATCAGCGGTTACCGCGTCCTTCTCCTTGGTCCTATCCAGGAAGATCAGATCGTAGACGTTGCCCTTCGCCTTGGCGAGATTTGCCTCCATTCGCGTAAGCTCCCGGACCGAATCCAGGCATCGGGATCTCATTGCCTCCATGGAGGATAGAACCCCCCGGGTGGACAGACAGCCCAAGGATCCCACCGCAATAAGTGCCCCAAGGGAGGCCCCAAGGAGAAAAAGAACTCTGCCCCTAACTCCTAAGGATCGAAAAAAGATCATCCTGGATCCCTCCGTTCTTCATGTCTCACCCGGGATATATAGCCCATAAGCATTTAGATTTCCCTAAGGGGACGTTAGAGATCCGCAACAGTCCAGGGCCCCGGGTGACCCCGGGGCCCTGGACCTTCGAAGGAGGAAGGAACGGACAACCGACCGTAGCGCGTCAAATTTTGGTTTTCGGTTCTCGACCCATCTATATGTCTAGCACGCCTCCCGGTGGACCCGGACGGAGTGCATCAGGTCCCGGTGGGGCACATGGGGATCGCAGGGGATTCCCTCCAAGGGTCTCTCGTCGAAGAGGGCCACGAAGAGCTCCGCCAGCATGGGGTCGAACTGGTCCCCCCGGTGGTGCCATATCTCCCCCAGGGCCTGGGAGACCCCCATGGCCCTCCGGTATGGCCGGTGGGAGGTCATGGCGTCGAAGGAGTCCGCCAGGGCTATGATCCTGGAGAGGAGGGGGATCCGGTTCCCCGACAGGCCGTCCGGGTATCCCCGGCCGTCGAACCTCTCGTGGTGGTGCCGCACCGCCTCCACCACCTCCGGGTCGAACCCCTCGGAGGAGAGGATCTCCGCCGAGTGGACCGGGTGACGCTGGATCATGGCCTTTTCGTGATCGTTCAGGACGCCCCCCTTGAGCAGAACCCCCTCGGGGACCTTCACCTTCCCCACGTCGTGGAGGAGCGCCGCAGTGGAGAGGGTCTCCAGCCGGGGTCCCTCGAGGCCTGCGGCCCTGCCGATCCGGACGGCGATCCCCATGACCCGGATGGAGTGGAGCCGAGTGTTCCCATCCAGGAGCCACATCACCGGGTATCGCCGGAAGGGGTCGGACTGCCGCCAGGCCCCCCAGGGGGACTGGTCCAGCTCCGGGGTCGAGGTCTGAAGGTTCATGGACCTTGTCCCCCCCTTAAAGACCCATGACCAGGGCCAGCCGGTAGGTCAGGAGGGCCGCCAGGTACCCCACCGAGGTGCTGTAGACCGCACCGAACAGGGCCCACTTGAGGCTGCCGCTCTCCTTGTACAGGGTCCCCATGGCGGCCACGCATGGCACGTATAGGAGGGTCATCACCATGAAGGCCAGGGCGCTGGCGGGGCTGAAGAGGCCCCCCAGGACGGAGGAGAGTCCCTCCTCCCCCACTCCCAGCACGGTGCCCAAGGCGCCTATCACCACCTCCTTGGCCAGGAACCCGAACACCAGGGAGACCCCCGCCTGCCAGAAGCCGAAGCCCAGGGGCTCCAGGAGGGGGGCTATGGCGGAGCCCAAGCGGCCGATGAGACTCTCCTCCGAGGCGTACTCCACACCCAGGGGCAGGTTCGCCAGGGCCCAGATGAGGATCACCGTGCCCAAGATGAAGGTGCCCGCCTTCCGGACGAAGGCCATGGCCCGCGTGGAGGCGCTCATGATCACCGCCCTAGGCTGGGGCAACCGGTAGGGGGGCAGCTCCATGATGAACTGGGAGGGCTCCCCCTTGAAGATGGTGCCCGAGAAGAGTTTGGCGGACAGGATGGCCACCCCCATGCCCAAGAGGTACATGCCGAACACCACGTTCCCCGCCGCATGGGGGAAGAATGCGCCGGCGAAGAGGACCAGCACCGGCAGCCGGGCGGAGCAGGATATGAACGGTATGGAGAGCAGGGCTATCTTCCGGTCCCTGGGGCTGTCCAGGATCCGGGTGGCCATCATGGCTGGCACGCTACAGCCGAAGCCCAGCAGCATGGGGATGAAGCTCTTGCCGTGGAGGCCCAGGGCCCTCATCACCCGGTCCATCACGAAGGCCCCCCGGGCCATGTAGCCCGAGTCCTCCAAAACCGATATGAGGGCGAAGAGGATGAATATGTGGGGCACGAAGACCAGCACGGACCCGATGCCTCCTATTATCCCGTCGGAGACCAGGGACATGAGGATCTCCGACGCCCCGGCGGATTGGAGTACCCCGCCGGCCCACTCCCCCAGGGAGCCGAAGAGCTCGTCCAGCCGGTCCGCCAGGGGGGTTCCCAGGGCGAAGGTGAGCTTGAACATCCCCCAGGCCACCAGGAGGAACAGGGGCAGCCCAAGGAAGCGGTTGGTGAAGATCCGGTCCAGCCGGTCGTCCAGACTGTCGGAGGCCTTGGCGGAAGGGTCGAAGGTGACGCACCGGGAGGCGATGGAGCTAACCATGGCCCACCGGCGCTCCATCAAGGCGGTCTCCAGGTCCATGCCCATGGCCTCCTCCAGCCGCAGGCTCTCCCGCCTGACCAGCTGGTCCAGTTGCTCCCGGTGGTCCTCCAGCAGGGCCCATATCCGGGGATCCCCCTCGGCGGCCATCACCGCCCCCACCTGGGGGCTCACTGGGAGCTTGTCCGCGTGGGAGGCAAGGAAACCCTCCAGCCTGGCCAGGGAGGTGGACAACTCCGGGCCGTAGTCCACCTGGATCGTCCCTCCGGGCAGGGACTCCTCCTCCAGACACCGGAGCAGATCCTCCACCCCCTGGCCGGTGCGGGCCACGGTGGGCACCACCCGGACCCCCAGGGCCCCCTCCAGGGCCTTAAGGTCCACCCTTATGCCCCGCTTCTCCGCCAGGTCCACCATGTTGAGGGCACAGAGCACCGGCTTGCCCCTCTCCCGAATCTGGAGGGCCAGGTACAGGCTCCTATCCAGGCAGGAGGCGTCCAGCACCAGGATGACCCCCTTCACCTCCTCCTGGGAGATGAACTGGCTGGCGATCTGCTCGTCCACCGACGTGGCCCCCAGGCCGTATATGCCCGGCAGGTCCACCACCACCGCCTCACCCCGGGAGAGCCGGACCCGCCCCTCCTTCCTCTCCACCGTCACCCCCGGCCAGTTTCCAACCTTCTGGCGGGAGCCGGTGAGCACGTTGAAGAGGCTCGTCTTGCCCACGTTGGGGTTGCCCGCCAGGGCCCACACGGCGCTCATATGGTGCACCCCCCGCAGCAGCCGGCGCAACCCCCGCAGGGGGACACCATCTCCACCCGGACCGCCGAGGCCTCCTGACGCCTCAGGCTCACCTCCATGCCCCGGAACCGGACCGACATGGGATCCCCCATGGGAGCTGGGCGCATCACCTCCACCACCGTGCCGGGCACCAGACCCATCTGGAGCACCCGGGTCTTCACGGGCCCCGACTGGGCGAACCCCGACACCCTGCACACGCCCCCCAGGGGCACATCCGAGAGAAGCTTCATTTCCACTCCGATCACCTCTTCTGTTTGATGCATAAAACTTATTGGCGCTTAAAAAAATTCAGGGCCGCCGGTGGGCACAGGGGCTTACCCATATGCAACGGGCCATCTGCCCCCCCAGGGCCAGCCGGCTCCCCCCCACGGACACCACCACCGAGGACTCGTCCCGGCTCACCAGCCTCACCGAGGCCCCCTTCACCAGCCCCATCTCGCCGAGCCGCCGGGCCACGTGCTGGTCCAGCGACACCCTCATGACCGACAACTCCTCCCCCTCCCGGGCGGAAGAAAGCGGACACATGACGACACCTCCCGTCGATCCCTCTCTAGTGGGCGGGGATCCGCCCTAAGCCTCGGTCACCCAGACCCGGGACGCCTCGTCCCGCCTCAACGCCACCACCCGTCCCTGGAGCCTCACCTTGAGCGGGTCCCGATCCCAGGACTCTCCCGCCAGCTCCACCGATGCCCCGGGGATGAACCCCATCTCCATCAGGCGCTTCCTCAATGGCCCCTCGGCGGTGATGCGGACCACCCTGCACGTCCGGGAGCCGGCGAGACACAGGGGATGGGGCAGGGTCCCTGGGTTCGAGAGCCTCTCCTGAAGCTCCCGTGCCCACCCCTCGGAGGCCTTGATCCCCTGGGAGATGAACTCCGACAGGGCGAAGATCCGCCCCTCCAAGTCATCGTCCAGCAGGTGCTCCATCTCGCAGGCGATCCGGCCGGCCCTGTCCTGATCCACCCCCAGCAGCTCCAAGAAGAAGACGAGGTTGTAGTGCCTCCGGTAGATGGAGAGCGCCCTGGCCCTGCCCGCCTCGGTCAGGGCGGGGGTGCCGTACCTCTCATGGGACAGGAGCCCCTCGGAGGACAGCTTCTTAAGCACCGACACCACCGTGCCCTTGGTCACCTCCAGGGCCCTGGCTAGGCCGGTGACCGAGGGGGTGCCCCCCTGGATCTCCTGGAGCAGCATCTCCTCCAGGTAGTCCTCCGAGCGCCTGGACGACATGAGGAACCTCCCGTGTTTTAGCCATCAAACTTCACCCGAAGGGTACACCACCGGGGCCCAAAGGTCAAGGGGGTTTATCTTTTCACCGCCAGGGACGATAATCTCTCAAGAAGACCCAGAGGAGGTGGTGCGAATGGACATGGTATCGGCCCTTCAGGCCCAGCGGGAGGCGGTGACCGGGGTCCAGATCCAGTACGCCACGGCCAACAAGGTCCTAAAGGCCACCGAGGCCCTCCAGGTGGACATGCTGAACAAGCTCCTGGGAAGCATGGGGATAGGCAACAACCTGAACGTGGAGGCCTAGGGTCCAAGCCGCCGGGGGAATCTCCCGGCGGTCCCCTGTCCAGCCATGAGGATCCTTCTGTGTCTTGCCCTGCTGCTTACGTTCTGGTCCCCCTCGCAAGGGGCCCCGCTTCGCATTGAGGACCCGGTCCTCTCCCCCATCGGCTCCCACGGGAAGGCGAGGCTTAGGTCCCTGGTGTCCCCCGGGGATGGGGCCCTCCTGATCCTCTTCTCCCCCGGTTGCAGGTCCTGCCGGGATGGGATCCGGGAGGCCCTGGGGGGGCTCAAGGGGAAGGTTAAGGTGATCCCGGTCTCCACCTCTTACCCTCCCAGGGAGTACCTGGAGGAGCGATGGCGGGAGTGGGGCTTCAAGGTCCAAGGCTACGTGGACCCGGGGGATCGGATCTTCCGGGCCATCCAGGTCCGGGAGGTGCCGGTCTTCGCCTTCGTGCGGGGGGAGGATGGGGCCCTGCTGGTGCTCAAGGTCCTGGACGGGAGGGCCACCTCCGGCCACCTGGCCTCCCAGGCCCGCAGGCTGGGGCTGTTACGGTGACGCTTCCAAGGTTGGCCTTTTTTTGTTAGTCTTGTCGCGCCCTCACAGGAGACCACCGTTAGGAGATGTTGCGGATGGACCAACTGGACTTGAAGCTCCTTCAGGACCTCACCGAGGACGGCAGGATCAGCTACGCGGAGCTGGGGCGCAAGTACGGCCTCACCCGGGTTAGCATCAAGGAACGGATCGACCGGCTCCGACAGGAGGGGGTAATAGAGGCCTTCACGGTCACCATAAACCCCGAGGCAACCGGCAAGCACGTGTCCGCCTTCTTCGAGATCGACGTGGAGCCCTTCCACCTGGACTCGGTGGCCCACGCCCTGGCGGAGAAGGACGAGGTGGAGAACCTCTATCTCATGACCGGCTCCAGCACCCTGCACATGCACGCCCTCCTCCGGGACATGGAGGACCTGGAGCGGTTCGTGCTGGACCACGTCTACTCCCTCAAGGGGATAACCCGGGTCCAGACCCACCTGATCCTAAAGCGATACAAGAGCCGCAGCGGGGGCCTCAGGCTCTAGTTTTGGTCTCCGCCCCCCGGGATCCCCGCCGGGGGGCGGAAAACGACGCCTGCTTACCCTATTTGCGCAGATTGAATGGCCAGCCCACCACGCCGCCCTCCAGGACCGCCACGTCCTGGAAGCCGTGCTTCCTCAGTATGGATACCGCGTCCCAGCCCCTTACTGACACCTTACAGTAGGCGATCACCTTGCGGCCCCGAGGCAACTCCTGGATCCGCTTGTCCAGCTGCCCCAAGGGGATGGCGAGGATCCCGTCGAAGGGCAGCTGACCCTGGGCCTCCACTTCGCCGGGGCCCCTCACGTCCAGGAGCACCGCCCCCTGCTCCACCAGTGCCGCCACCTCCGAGGGGCGCACGGTCTCCACCAGCCCGTCCAGCCTGTTGCGAAGGTGATTGGCCCCATGGGTCAGCACATCCAGGGCGGAGGAGAAGGGGGGAGCGTAGGCGTGGTCCATGTCCGCCAGCATGTCCACGGTCATGCCCCCGTAAACCGCACAGGCCAAGGTGTCAAGCCTCTTATCAACCTGGCCGGTTCCGATAAGCTGGGCCCCCAGGACCCGGCGGCTGTTCCGGTCTGCAAGAATCCTTAGCACCACCGGGGCGGATCCAGCCATGAAGTGGGGCCTGTCTGGGTCCGTGACGGTGACGCCAACCGGGTCAAACCCCGCCTCCCGGGCGGCCTGCTCCGAAAGGCCCGTGCGGCCCACCGTGTGGTTGAAGAAGCGCATTACCGCCGTGCCGATTACACCGTTGAAGCAGGTCCCCATCCCCACCAGGTTGTCCGCTATCACCCGACCATGCCGGTTGGCGGTGGAGCCCATGGGTTGCCTGACCGGCCGTCCCGTAACCGTATTGAAGGTCTCCACGCAGTCGCCGCCGGCGTACACATCCGGATCGCTGGTCATCATGTGGGAATCGACCTTGATGCCCCCGGTGGGACCAATCTCGAGGCCCGAGTCCGCCGCCAGCTGGGAGTTGGGACGCACCCCAACGCTAACCAGCGCCAGCTGGGCATCGAAGTCCCCCTTGTCGGTGATGACCCTCCGGAGGGAACCTCCCTCCCCCTCGAAGCCCATAACTCGGCAGCAGGGAACGAACTCCACCCCGTAGGACCGGATCGCCTTGGCCAGGGCGGCACCGAACTCCCCGTCCAACAAGGCCGCCAACGGCCGGTCCAGGAGCTCAACCACCGTCACCTTGATGCCCCGCTTGGCCATGGCCTCCGCCGCCTCAAGCCCAACCAGTCCGGCCCCCACCACCACCGCCCGACTGACATTCCCAGAGTCCAGGGCACAGCGGATCTCCAGCGCGTTACGGGGGGTCCACAGGGGGCTGACCCCCGCCAAGTCCACCCCGGGCAGATCCGGCACCACAGGAGATGCTCCGGTGGCCAGAACCAGCTTGTCGTAGGGGATCTCCTTCCTCTCCCCGGTGGATGAGTCCACCGCCCGGACCACCTTGGCGGCTCGATCCACCTCCAAGGCCAGGTGGTTGGTCAGCACCTGGATCCCCTTGACGTTCCTGAAGAAGTTGGCGTCCCTTATTACCCCCGCCGGGGTGGAGAGCAGTTCCTTGAAGTCCGGCACCGCCCCCTCCAGGAAGAAGGGCATGCCGCACGCGGCGTAGCTCAGCGTGTCGGATCGCTCAATGATGGTGACATCCCAATGGGGCTTGAGCCGCCTAAGCCTGGACGCCGCCTTGGCACCACAGGCCACCCCGCCTACCACCACAACCCGCTTGGAATCCGAACCGGCCACTAGGACCACCTCCGACCAGATATACCCATGGGGGTATTTATGCTGCGCTAAGGGTACACCAAGGGAGGGCAAATGTAAACGGGGACCTCAAGGGTCCCCGGCAAGCCACGGCGCAGTATTAGGTTCCGGAGGGAGCGGACCCTAGACCATCTTGTAGGCGGCGGACTTGGCGCCGCAGATGGGACACTGCTCCGGCGCGCTGGTCCCCTTGTGGACGTGGCCGCACACGGTGCAGACGAAGAACTCGTCCCCGTCATCGGTACCCAGCTTGTCCAGCACCTCCTGGAAGAGCCTGGCGTGAACCTTCTCCGCCTCGTTGGCGTAGGTGAAGGTGCGCACCGCCTCGTCCCGGCCCTCCGCCTTGGCCTCGTCGATGAAGGGGGGGTACATCTGGGTGAACTCGTAAGTCTCGCCGCTCACCGCGGACTTCAGGTTGGAGGCGGTGTCCCCTATGCCCCCCGCCGCCTTGAGATGCGCATGGGCGTGGATGGTCTCCGCCTCCGCCGCCGCCAGGAACATCTTGGCCGCCAGCCTATGCCCCTCCTTCTCCGCCACCTTGGCGAAGGCCAGGTACTTACGGTTGGCCTGGGACTCCCCCGCAAAGGCGCTCATGAGGTTCTCGTTGGTCTTCATGTCCGAATCCTCCTCCTCTTCATTCATGAGATGCCCGCCCGGAGGGCGAGGTATCTAAAACGATTTTTATTTACCCCAGGGGCCCAAACTTGTCAAGGGGGGTTGACCGATCCTCCCCCGGGGAGTATCCTTCCTCCATGATCGAGCATACCATGAACCGGAACGGCAACTTCAACCATAGCTCCCTCTTCTGGTGGTGGCGCCCCTGAGGTCGCGGACACCACTGGATCTTGGTGGGGCCGCGGCCTAGAGGACCGCGGCCCCCTTTTTATCCCGAAGAGGTCGGGGGGCCATCCTACACAGGGGTGGTCCCCCTTCATCTTTAGAAAACACCAAGGTGAGATCGAGAGGAGGAAGACGAGATGAGGAACCATGCGGAGACCGAGACCAGGCGAGGCTACTTCGGGGAGTACGGGGGGGCATTCGTGGACGGATCCATCGGATCCAGGCTGAAGGAGCTCGATCAGGCCTTTCTAGATGCCCTGGAAGATCCGTCGTTCCAGCAGGAGCTCACAGACCTGCTCCGGCGCTACGTTGGGAGGCCCTCGGCCCTTACGTTCTGCGCCAACCTGTCCAGCCGCCTGGGCAGGGGGGCCAGGCTGTACCTCAAGCGGGAGGACCTGAACCACACCGGAGCCCACAAGATAAACAATGCCCTGGGACAGGGTTTGCTCGCCCGTCGGATGGGGAAGAAGGAGATCATCGCCGAGACCGGGGCAGGTATGCACGGCACCGCCTGCGCCACCGTGGCAGCCCTCCTGGGGCTTGAGTGCACCGTCTTCATGGGCTCCCAGGACGTCCAGCGCCAGGCCGCAAACGTGGCCAGGATGAAGGCCCTGGGGGCCCGGGTGGTGAGCGTCTCCCAGGGGGACGGGACCCTCAAGGAGGCGGTGGACGCGGCCCTCCATGAGTACGCTTCCAACCCCCAGGCCTTCTACCTCCTGGGGTCCGTGGTGGGCCCCCATCCCTACCCCACCATGGTGCGCCACTTCCAGTCCGTGATAGGCCACGAGGCCCGGGAGCAGTTCCTGAAGGAGGAGGGGCGGCTCCCCCACTACGCGGTGGCCTGCGTGGGAGGGGGCAGCAACGCCATGGGGCTATTCAGCGCCTTCACGGACGACCTGGACGTTAAGCTCATCGCGGTGGAACCCGCCGGCAAAGGGCTCGATTCAGGGCTCCACGCCGCCTCCCTCATGAGGGGGGAACCGGCGATCATCCACGGCTTCAAGACCTACGTGATCACCGACCCAAACGGGAACCCAGGCCGGGTTCACAGCATATCCTCGGGCCTGGACTACCCGGGGGTTGGACCCGAGCTGGCGCACCTCAAGGACATGGGCCGCATATCCTGTGAAGGGGTCACCGACCAGGAGGCCCTAGATGGCTTCTTGGCCCTCTCAAGGCACGAAGGCATAATACCCGCCCTAGAAAGCGCCCATGCGGTGGCCTTCGCCATGAAACTGCTACCCACCCTCAGCGATGGCACCACCGTGCTGGTGAACCTCTCCGGCCGGGGGGACAAGGACCTCAACACGGTCATGAGGGAGCTGGAACTATAGACTCATAGCCTCAACGAACCTCCACCGAGGACGCCCCATAGGCGGCCAGTATCGCCCGGTACTGGCCGCTTCGCTTCAGCTCCTTGAGCCCCCGATTGAAGGCCCTTATTGTCTCCTCCCCGTCCGGCATGACCCGGGAGGCCATGAGGTGCACCGTGGTCTCCTTGAGGGGCCCCTCCACCACCTGCAGCTTGTCCAACAGCAGGGGCTCCTTCTTCTTAAGCTCCCAAAGGGCCACCAGCTGATCCTCGGGCACCAGGTCTATCCTCCGGGACGCCACCTTCCTGGCCAGGTCGATGAAACTAACCCCATCGTAGGGGATGTAGACCTTAATGAACTCCGGGTCGTAGGCGTAACCCCTCATCCTCCCAACCCGGAGACCCTTCAGGCTCTCTATCCCACGGTATTTGAAGCCGCTCCCCCGCCTGGCCAGGAACACCACCCGGCTCCTCAGGTACGGGTCGCTCACGAAGAAGGCAGAGGCCCTATCGGGGGTGTACCAGGCGTTCATGAGGATAACCTCCCCACGGGAGGCCATCTCCTGGGCCTTCAGCCAATCGATAATCTTGAACTCAACCCGGTACCCCTGGGTCCCGAGGGCCTCCCTCACCAGCTCCGCCGACAGGCCAAGCCTGTGATGGCCCGGATCCAGGTAGGGTCCCCATGGATCCCCCGCCACGGTCAAAACACGGCCAGCGAAAGCAGACCCGCCAGAGGTCAGCCACATAACCGCCATGATCAACAACGCGTATCGAACCTTAACCATCGGGCCCCACCCCCCTTGGTGAGTTATCTAAAATGATAACACCATCCCCGCCATCAGGCACTTGCACCCCGTGCCCCTGATTGGCATACTTATGTGGACACAATTTTTTAAGGAGGGGATAACGTTGAACGTAAAACCGCTTCTCTTGGCGGCGGCCCTGATGGCCTCCGCGGGACCCGCCTCCGGCGGGGACCTGCCCAGTCGGGACCAGGTCCCCCAGGAGCTCCGTTGGCGTCTGGAGGACATCTACCCCACGGACGCCAGCTGGGAGGAGGAGTTCCGGGCGGTTCAGGAGCAGCTGCCCCGGCTGGAGGCCTTCCGGGGCAAGCTATCGTCCCCGAAGGAGCTGGCCGCTTGCCTCAAGCTGAGGGACCAGCTCTCCATAGCGGTGGGAAAGCTCTACGCCTACGCGGTGATGAGGAGCCACGAGGACACCGCCAACCCCACCTACCAGGCCCTGTCGGACCGGGCCTCCTCCCTGGCCACTTTGCTCGGCGCCAAGACCAGCTTCATCGAGCCCGAGCTGGTCCAGTTGCCCCGGGAACTGCTGAGGTCCTTCCTGGACGAGCCCTCCCTTAAGGACCACCGGTTCTTCCTGTCGGAGGTGATCCGGAAGTCCCCCCACGTGCTCTCCCGGGAGGCGGAGGAGCTGGTGGCCTCCATGGGGGAGGTGCTGGAGGTCCCGGAGAGGTCCTTCGAGATGCTAACCAACGCGGACATGACCTTCGCCCCCATAAGGGACGAGAAGGGCAAGCGGGTGGAGATGTCCGAGGAGCGGTACTACCGGTTCCTCCGGAGCAAGGACCGGCGGGTCAGAAGGGAGGCCTATGAGAGCCTCTACGACGCCTACTCGGCCCACGAGAACACCCTTGGGGCCACCTTCGGAGGCATGCTCAAGGCAAGCTCGTTCCTGGCCAAGACCAGGAAATACCCGTCGGTGCTCGCCATGGAGCTCTTCGACGACGCGATCCCCGAGGAGGTGTACCGACAGCTGGTGGACACCGTGGAGTCCAACCTTAAGCCCCTGCACCGCTACATAGACCTCCGGGCCAAGGCCCTAAAGCTGGACCAGCTGGCCCCCTACGACCTGCACGTGCCCCTGGCGGAGGAGATCCACCGGGACATCCCCTGGGATAGGGCAAAGGAGATGGTGCTGGAGGCCCTCTCACCCCTGGGGGAGGACTACGTCCGCAAGGCCCGGGAGGGGCTCGCCAGCGGATGGGTGGACGTGGTGGAGAACCGGGGCAAGAGGGGGGGCGCCTACTCCTGGGGATCCTACGGGACCCACCCCTACATCCTGATGAACTACAACGGCACCATCTCCGACGTGTTCACCCTGGCCCACGAGCTGGGACACTCCATGCACACCCTGTACAGCCACAGCACCCAGCCCTACCCCACCAGCGACTACAGCATCTTCGTGGCGGAGGTGGCCTCCACGGTCAACGAGATGCTGCTGCTGGAACACCTGATAAGGAACGCCAAGGACCCGAAGGAGAAGCTGTACCTGATCAACTACCAGCTGGACCAGATAAGGTCCACCCTCTACCGGCAGACCATGTTCGCCTCCTTCGAGCGGGAGGTGCACCGGCGCCACCAGGAGGGGGAGCCCACCAGCCCCAGGGAGCTCAGGGACCTATGGGGGAAGCTGAACCGCCGGTACCACGGACCAAACTTCCAGGTGGACCAGCGGATAACCATGGAGTGGGCCCGGATACCCCACTTCTACTCCCCCTTCTACGTCTTCCAGTACGCCACCGGCATATCCGCCGCCATATCCCTCTCGGAGGCGATACTGAAGGACCCCTCCGCCCGGGACCGGTACCTGAACATGCTCTCCCGGGGGGGCTCCGCCCATCCCATAGAGCTCCTGAAGGACGCGGGGGTGGACATGACATCCCCAAGGCCGGTGCTGGACGCCATAGGCCTATTCGATAGGCGGCTTGGCGAGATGGAGACCCTGCTGGACCAGGCGGGGAGATAGACGGGGGCGAAACCGCAAGGGGGGCCTACCGGCCCCCCCTCTTCCTCAAGTACATGATCCCATCCGCCCTGGCGATGGCATCCATAATGTTTTCGTCGGGACTGAAGCAGGTGACCCCGTAGTCGAAGGATATCCCCCCAACGGAACACAGCTTCATCTCCTCCATGGAGGCCCTCACCCGGGACAACAGCCCCTCCAGCTCCCGCTCCCCCGCCCCGGGGGAGAAAACCACGAACTCGTCCCCCCCGTAACGGACCAGCACGTCGCAGGACCTGACCGAGGCGGAGAGCGCCCGGGCCACTTCCGCCAGCACCCGGTCCCCCACCTCGTGACCGTAGGTGTCGTTCACCGCCTTGAAGTTGGAGAGGTCCACCATGGCGATGCAGACCGCCTGGCCGGAACGGGCGGATCGCCTCAGCTCCTCCTCCAACCGAGCCTCCAGGTACTTGCGGTTCCACAGCCCCGTCAAGGGGTCCTTGAAGGACTGGAGCTCCAGGAGGTGCAGATGCTCCATCCCCTCCCAAAGGGCCCCCACGTGCCAGGCCAACGTCTCGAAGAACCAAATGTCCGCGGAGTCGAAGGCCTCCCGGTGGGACTCCACCGATATTACCCCCCTCATCCGGCCCATCACAAAGATAGGCACGTCCAGCTGCTGCGCAGGGCTCCTATCCGAAAAGGACAAGTATCCGTCCTCGGAGGAACAGCGATGGACCGTGAGTCGCTGGGTCTGGAGGATTTTGCTCACCAGCCCTCCCCCCGCCTCCTTCAGCCTAATGCTACAAGGGAGCATCTCTTCCCGGGTGATGACGCTAGAGCCCACTATTAGCAGCTCCGGATCCCCATCCTGGACCTGGTAGAACTCCACGAGATCGTAGCCCGCCTGGGCAGACAGGGAGGCCACCACCCGCTGGGCCAGGTCCTCCAGATCCACCGCCCCCTGAAGGTCCTGGACAACCCGGTGAAGCAGACGGGTCCTGTCCAGCTCACGCCTCAAACTGCATATCATCTCGTTCCGCTCTATCCGAAGCGCCAGAAAGGCCCCGAGCGCCTCCAGCAATTTCCCATCCCGTTCCAGATTGAGCGACCGGGGCTGTCTCTTGCCCACCCGGATCATCCCCCACATGTGGCCATCCAAACCCCACATAGGGACCCCCAGCTCGCTTCTTATATCCCCCTCGGTCCTGACCACCACCTGGTCGGTTAGGGAGTCCTCGCAGAGGTACGCCTGGCCGGTGCTCATCACCCGGCCAACCAGGCCAAGGCCCGCCTCGATAAGGTAGTTCACCTCCGCCGCCGAGACGGGGCTTCCCCGGTTGCATCGGAACTCCATGGGGCCCTCCCGGCTGGACCGGGACACCACGGAAGCCACCTGGTAGCCCATCTCCAGGAGCCCATCCACCACCAGCCGGAAGAGCCCCTCCACGGTGGGCTCCTCCGCCAGGCGGATGAATAGCCTGGCCAGGCTCTCCCCCATGGCCACCCTCAGGTTAAGCGCCCCCTCCCTCAACCGGGCCAGGGACGCCTCCCGCTGGATCTGCTCCTTCAGCCGCAGGGAGACCAGCGCCGCCGCCAGCAGCGATGCGGCAACCTCCACCAGCTGGGCCTCCTCGAAGCCCAGCTCGCACCCCGCCTCCCCCGCCACCAGGAGGACTCCAAGGACCTCCCCCGCCCAGGAAAGGGGAAGCGCCCAGCCGGTCCCCCCGCACCACTCACCGCACACCGCCCCCGAGGACTCGAAGGCCCGGCGGACCAGCGGGTGATCCACGAGGCCCCTAACGCCGGAGACGTCAACCCAGATGAAGGACCCGGGCACCCCGTTCCTCGGGAGGTACATCCCCACCGTCCAGCCCCGGAGGTGCCGGGACAACAGCTGCGCCCCCTTGGCGCAGGCGGCCGCCATGGACTGGGCCAGTTCCAGCTGCCGTTTCAGCTGGGTCACCAACGACAGGTCCAAACCATCACCCCCGCTCCACCGGGATCGACTGGGTGAGGCGGAACACCTCCGCCATCTCCAGGTGGACCGCATTGAAGGCCTCCACCACCCGGGGGTCGAACTGGGAGCCGGAGCCGCTCAGGATGTAGTCCACCACCTCCCGGTGTTCAATGGGCTCCTTGTAGGGGCGGCGGCTCCGAAGGGCGTCGTACACGTCCGCCACGGCGGTTATCCGGGCCGACAGGGGGATCCGTTCCCCTTCGAGCCCCTGGGGGTAGCCGGAGCCGTCCCAACGCTCGTGGTGGTTCAAAGCTATCTCCGCCCCCATGGCCAGGCTTCCCTTCCCCTTCAAGATCTGGTATCCCATGATGGTGTGACGCTTCATCAGCTCGAACTCGTGGGGGTCCAGCTTTCGAGGCGCCAGCAGGATGCTGTCCGGGATCCCCACCTTGCCTATGTCGTGGAACTGGGAAAAGATCTCCAGGTCCCGGCAGACCCGGTCCGAGAGCCCCATGGCCTCCCCCAGGATCCGGCAGTAGCTCCCTATTCGGATCAAGTGCTCCCCGGTCTCCTCGTCCCTCATCTCCCCTATGAGGACGATGGCCCGGTAGGCCTCCAGCAGCAACTGCTCCGCCCTCTCGCGCTGGGCGGTCAGATCCACCGGGATGCCCATTATGGCCTTGAGATCCCCATCCCTGCCTCTTATGGCGCTGACGATGAGCTGCACCCAAACCAGAGACCCGTCCTTCCGGCGGTTTATGACCTCCCCCTCCCAGCGGCCCACCGACGGGTCCAGGACCATATCCCACATCCCCTGGAACCTTCGTCGGTAATCCTCCTGGGATATGCCATGATCAAGGTAGACCTGAAGACCGGGGTTAAGGATCCGGGGGTTCTTCCCAAGCGCCTCCTGTTGTGTATATCCATACATCTCCTCGAAGGCCCGGTTCACGTAGGTTATGGCCCCAAGGGGTTTGTGATGCATACGCTCTGGGAGAACTGGTCCAACGCGGAGCGGAAGACGTCCGCCTCATCCCTGGCCTGTATCAGCTCCGTCACGTCGTGCCCCCAGAGGACCAGGGTCCTGGCCCCATCCCCGGAGCCCATGGATCTTATCCGGACCACCAGGTGGCGCACCCGGTCCCTTGTCGGGCAGGTGAGGTGGACCGTACCGTCCCCCTTGGAGATGGCCTCCCTGAGGGTGGCCGCCTGATGGGGGGACCCCATCTCCCAGGCGTAGCGCCCCACCGGGGAGCCCCTGAAGAGGTCCCCCGCCGCCCCGTTGGCCCTCAACACCCGGCCATCCCCGTCCAGGACCAGCATGAGGGTCCCCGGGTCCTGCTCCACCAGCCCCGTGAGCCGCCGCTGAAAGGCAAGGTCCCTCATGGCCCTCCGGAAGGCCCTGTCCCTCACGTTGAGCCGCACCACCGCCCCCAGGATCCCGTCCTCCCCGGGGATGATCCGGCACTCCAGTCGCCCGTCGCGGGAGCTTACGCCGAAGGCGGGGCAGGAAGCGGACCTCACGGCGCACATGGCCAGGCTACAGAGGTCCTCCCCGAAGAGTTCCTCACATCTCATGCCCCGGGCCCTTAAGGGGTCCACCTTCAGGTAGGCCCCCATGGGATCGGACACGAAGACCACCGAACCGTCCCGGCGGATCACCGCCACCGGCTCCCCCGACGCGGACAGGGCCCTCATTAGAAGCTCCTCCATGGGTCCCACCTCCCAAACGCAAGGTTACCTGGGGCCTATTGTAGACCAACTTAACCACTCCCGGGAGGGGGGAGGGTTGTTACGAAACCTTAAGGTTCCGGTAAGACAGCCCCAACGTGGGGCGGGTATCCTTGGATCGCCAAGCTAGGTAAGATCAAGAGGAGGATGATCAAGGTGAGGTCGATTTTGAGGGTGCTGTGTGCCGCACTACTTGTGGGGGTCCTTGGCGGAGCCGCCATGGCGGGGGAGATCGTCATGAACGGTTCCACCACCTTGCTTCCCTTTGCCCAGTCTGCGGCGGAGGCGTTCATGAAGGCCAACCCGGGAGTGAAGATATCGGTCTCCGGCGGGGGAAGCGGCAACGGGATAAAGGCGCTGATCGACGGGACCACCCACATAGCCAACTCCTCCCGGGAGATGAAGTCGGAGGAGATAGAGAAGGCCAAGACCAAGGGGGTCACGCCGGTGAAGCATGTGGTGGCCTTCGACTGCATAATCCCCATAGTGCATCCATCCAACCCGGTGTCCAACTTGACGGTGGACCAGCTGAAGAACATCTACACCGGCAAGGTGAGGAACTGGAAGGAGGTTGGCGGCCCGGACAAGCCCATCGTGGTGCTCAGCCGGGACACCAGCTCGGGAACCTACGAGGTTTGGGAGCAGAAGGTGCTTAGGAAGGAGCCGGTGAGCCCCCGGGCCCTGACGGTGGCCTCCTCGGGGGCCATGATCCAGACGGTGGCCAAGAACCCCCTGGCCATAGGCTACGACGGGATCGGCTACGTGGATCAGCGGTTCGTGAAGCCCCTCAAGATAAATGGGGTTGACGGAACACCCACCACTGCACGAAACGGCAAGTTCCCCACCGCCCGGGAGCTCTACATGTACACCAACGGGGAGCCCAAGGGGGAGGTCAAGGCCTTCATAGACTTCATGAAGGGGCCCAACGGCCAGCGCTACGTGGCCAAGGAGGGCTTCGTGACCCTGAAGCCCTAAGGGAGGAACGCCTCGATGGAATCGAGAGGTGAGGTATCTAGCTTATCTGTAGGGGGGCCCAACGGGGCCCCCTTTTCTGAGGGGGTTACGGTCGTGGACGCCATGCGAGGAGACCGGCTCCCCCGGACATTGGTAGCCGGGGTGGCCTTCACGGGGATAATAGTTGTCGGAGCCATACTGGTGTTCCTCGTCAAGGAGAGCCTACCGGTGCTTCGGGATGCCTCCCTGATGGAGATGCTTACTGGACCGTATTGGTATCCCAGCCAAGAGGAGCCCAAGTTCGGCATGCTTCCCCTGTGGGTGGGCTCCCTGGCGGTGACGGGCCTTTCGGCCCTTATGTCGTTGCCTTTCAGCGTGGGACTTGGGATCTTTCTATCGGAGGTTTGTCCCCGGGGCCTCCGGGAAATCATAAAGCCCGCGGTGGAGGTGATGGGGTTCCTTCCGTCGGTGGTTCTTGGGTTCATCGGGATGGTGGTGATAGCCCCGCACCTGCAGGAGAGGTTCGGGGTGCTGACGGGGCTCAACATGCTCAACGCCTCGTTCCTTTTGGGGATCCTGATGCTCCCCACGGTGGCTTCTCTGGCGGAGGACTCCCTATCATCGGTGCCCAAGGAGGTTCGGGACGGCTCCTACGCCCTGGGTGCCACCCGACTGGAGACCACATTTCGGGTGGTGGTCCCATACGCGGCCAGGGGTATAGGGAGCGCCTGCATCCTCGGGGTTATGCGGGCCCTGGGGGAGACCATGGTGGTTCTCATGGCCGCTGGGGGGGCCGCCATCGTGCCCGAGTCACTGGTCGACCCGGTGAGGCCCCTCACTTCCGCCATCGCGGCGGAGATGGGGGAGACTCCGGTGGGGTCCTCCCACTATCACGCCCTGTTCTTCATGGGGCTGATGCTGCTACTGGCCACAATGGGGCTCAACCTGGCGGTTATGGCCCTGGAGAGGAGGAGGCGAGCGTGAAGATCCGGCTAGTCAAGGACCGGCTGGCCAGTTGGTGCCTTTGGGCTCTAGCCCTTCTGACCCTGGGGGCGCTGCTGGCCATATTGGGCTTCCTGTGGGTGAACGGGAGCTCCGCCATCACATGGGATTTCCTCACCCAGATGCCCCGATCCGGCATGACCCAGGGAGGCATAGCCACTCCACTGGTTGGTACGATCCAACTCATGTTGCTGTCCATGGCCTTCGCCCTCCCCATAGGTGTAGCCACCGCGGTGTACCTAACCGAGTACGCCCCCAAGGGGCCGGTGGCCTCCGCGGTGAGGCTTGCCATCAGGAGCCTGGCGGGGGTGCCGTCGGTGGTATTCGGCCTCTTCGGCCTGTCGTTCTTCTGCATCTTCCTGGGGCTGGGGGCCAGCATGCTGAGCGCCTCCCTAACGCTGGCTTGCCTGGTTCTGCCGGTGGTTGTAACCGCCGCGGAGACCGCCCTCCTGAACGTCCCCAAGGACCTCAGGGACGCTTCTTTTGCCATGGGAGCCACCCGATGGCAGACTATAAGGAAGGTGGTGCTCCCCACCGCCATGCCCTCCATAATGACCGGGGCCATCCTGGGGCTAGGCAGGGTGGCGGGGGAGACGGCGCCCATAATGTTCACCGGAGCGGTTTTCTTCACTCCCAACTTTGCCAAGAGCCCCTTCGAATCCGTCATGGCCCTACCTTACCACATATACGTGCTGGCCACCGCTGGAACCAACATTGACGCCACCAGGCCCATACAGTACGGCACATCGTTGGTCCTGGTGGGAACCGTGTTCCTGCTGTCTCTGACGGGGATAGCCTGGCGGTCCCGGCTCAGACGCTCCGGCAGGGCTTGATAGAACATACACAATAGAACATACACATAGGGAGAGATGTGTCAGATGGAGGAATCCAAGGTGGTCTCCAAGGGACTGACCCTGTACTACGGGTCGGTTCCGGCGGTGAGGAACGTGAACCTATCGGTGCCCGAGAGGTCCGTGATGGCCCTGATAGGCCCATCCGGGTGCGGGAAGAGCACGTTCCTGCGATGCATAAATCGGATGAACGACTTCATAGAGGAGGTGAGGGTGGAGGGGCAGGTGCTCATCGACGGGCAGGACGTCTACGGCCCCCAGACGGACGTGATCTCCCTCCGCCGGCGGGTGGGGATGGTGTTCCAGCGACCCAACCCGTTCCCCTTCTCCATATGGGAGAACGTGGCCTACGGCCCAAGGCTCCACGGCGTGAAGGACCGACGGGTGCTGGACGAGATCGTCGAGCGGAGCTTGCGGGGTGCGGCCCTGTGGGACGAGGTGAAGGACAAGCTGGAGTCGTCCGCCATGAACCTGTCGGGGGGACAGCAACAGCGGCTCTGTATCGCTCGGGCCATAGCTGTCGAACCAGAGGTACTGCTGATGGATGAACCCACTTCTGCCTTGGATCCCATGGGAACCGCCAAGGTGGAGGAGCTGGTTAGGGAGCTCAAGAAGAGTTACACTGTGATAATAGTGACCCACAACATGCAGCAGGCCGCCAGGGTGTCTGATAGGACTGCTTTCTTCCTCATGGGTGAGCTGGTGGAAGAGGGACCCACCAGGGAGATCTTCACATCCCCCAGGGACCCTAGGACCGAGGCCTACATAACCGGCCGATTTGGATGATGGGGGTTGGTCTTCAATGGAGCCTTTGAACATAAGAAAGCACATGGACCAGGACCTGGGGGAGATAAGGTCCGGGATGATGCGGCTAGGGGCCATGGCGGAGGCGTCCATCCGGGGCGGGGTGGCCGCACTGGTTAAACGGGATCGGAGTGAGGCCCGGCGGGTAATTGAGTCCGATGACGAGGCAGATCAGCTGGCCGGGTGGCTGGACATGAGTTGTCTGGAGTTCATGGCCCGGTACCAGCCACTGGGGGCGGACCTTCGGGCCATCTCCTGTGCCATCCACATGGCGGTGGACCTGGAGAGGATCGCGGACCTGGGTGTAAGCGTGGCCAAGCGGGCCCTTCGGCTGATGGACCAGGAGCCCATAAAGCCCCTGATGGACATCCCCCTCATGGGGGATAGGGTGTGCGCCATGCTAGACCTGGCGGTGAAGGCCTACCTCAACGGGGACGAGGACCTGGCCAGGGAGCTGTGCGCCATGGACGACCAGGTGGACGACCTGCAGGACCGGGTGGAGCGGGAGCTGCTGATGATAATGATCGACCGGCCCGCCACCATCGCCCAGGCCTCGGCCCTGGGGGAGGTGGCCCGGGTTCTGGAGCGGGCGGGGGACCACGCCACCAACCTGGGGGAGCACATCATGTTCATGATCACCGGCCGGCGGGTCAAGGCCTCCCAGTTTCGTCGCCCCCTGGGTGATAGGTCATGAGATGGAGGATACTAGTGGTGGAAGACGAGGAGGGCATAAGGGAGATCCTCTCCGAGGCGTTTCGCCGCCAGGGGTACACGGTCATGTGTGCCGCGGACGGAGACCAAGCGGTGGACCTGGCGCTTACCGCCGTGCCGGACTTGATAATTCTGGATCTGATGCTGCCCAAGATGGACGGATGGGAAGTCTGCCGTAGGATCCGGGAGGAGCAGGAGCTTAGGCACGTGCCGGTGATAATGCTTACCGCCCGGCGGGACGAGCGGGATGCGGTGGCGGGGCTGGAGGCGGGGGCGGACGACTACGTCCGGAAGCCCTTCTCCATCCCGGAGCTGATGGCCCGGGTGAGGGCCCACCTGAGGCGCTCCGACTCCCCCCAGGGGGGTGAGGTCCAGATATCCATGGGGAACCTGACGTTGGAGCCCCAGGGGGACGTGCTGGTGGACGGGCGACCCCTGGACCTCTCCCCCACGGAGCACCGGCTCCTGGAGGTGCTCATGTCCGGCCGGGGGAGGCTGGTGAGCAAGGAGGAGATCCTGGGCAAGATCTGGGGGCACGTGGGGAGCGACAGCAGGACCGTGGACGTAAACGTGTTCCGCCTGAGGCGAAAGCTTGAGGAGGCAGGTGCCCGGGTTACCATAAAGACCGTCCGGGGCAGGGGCTACCGGGTCATGGAGGTGTCCTAGGTGCTCAGGTCCATAAGGGGCCAGGTGACCCTGCTCCTGGCGCTCCCCCTGGTGACCCTGGTTGCCCTATGGTGGATCTTCGCCCTGAAGGACACCCGGGGCCACCTGGAGGATGAGACCCGGTCCAACCTGTCGGCCCTGAGCGCATCCGCCGGAGCGCTGGTCAGGCTGAGCGGCACCGAACCAGAGAGTCTGGATCGGGTCCTGGGACATTGGGCCTCCGACACGGGGGTAAGGTGCACCGTGATAGACCGGGATGGACGGGTCCTGTGGGATAGCCAGGTGCCCCTCGAGGGGCTTCCGTCCCTGGAGAACCACCTGACCAGGCCGGAGGTTCGTAGGGCCTTCGAGGCCGGGGAGGGCTACTCGGTTAGGCGAAGCGACACCACCGGGGTTGAGTACCTCTACGAGGCCCGGCGGGTGGAGCTGCCCGGGGGGCCAACGGTGGTCAGGGTGTCGCTGGAGAGGAACCGGTTCGAGGGGGTCCTGTCCTCCCTCAGGATGAGGCTCTTGACCACCCTGGGGGCGGCGCTGCTCCTGGCTCTAGGGGTCGGGACCTGGTGGATGCGGCGGATCACGGGCCCGATCCTGGAGCTGGCTAGGACCGCGGACCGGGCAGAGGCGGGGGAGGATATCCCCCTGCCCCCCGGGGGGCCCAACGAGGTGAGGCTCCTGGGGCTAAGCATCCGCCGGATGGCCCGGCGGCTCAACCGGGCCATGGAGGACCTGGAGGAGGAGCGACGGACCCTGAAGGGGCTGGTGGAAACCATGCCGGTGGGGGTCCTCATGGTGGACCGGCAGAGGCGGGTCCTGTTCTTCAACGACCCGATGTCGGACCTAATGAGATCCGACAGCCCTCCTGGAACGCCGGTGGAGGGGGCGGTGAGGCATCCCAAGCTGATGGATGCGGTGGACCAGCTCCTTAAGGGGGGCCAGGTGGAGGCCACCCTGACCCAGAGCGACGCCTGGTCGGAGCGGCACTACCTTATGAGGGGGGTAGGCGTCCAGGGTTCCGCGGTGGTAACCGTCCAGGACATAACCCAGCGGGTCCGGGGGGAGGAGGCCCTAAGGCGCTTCGTATCCGACGTGGGGCACGAGTTCCAGACCCCCCTGACGGTGATCCGGGGGGCCGCAGAGCTCCTCCGGGACTACGCCCTGGGGGACAACCTGATGCTCATCGACCGGATCCTGGAGCAGCAGAGGCGTCTCACCGACATGGTGGACCGGCTGCTGTTGCTAACCCGCTTCGAGGGGGGAGACCTGGGGGACCCCAGGGAGTTGGACCTGGCGGACCTGGTCCGGAGGGCGGCGGGGGACGCCTCCTGGCTCGCCCGGGACGGGGAGGTTCAGGTGGAGCTGTCGCTGCCCCATGAGGCCCCGGTCAGGGCGTCGGCGGAGATGGAGGCGGCGGTGAGGAACCTCATAGAGAACGCGGTGAAGTACGTGCGGTCCAAGTTCGACCGTAGCCCCGGGGGGCTCGTGAAGGTGACGTTGGAGGACCAGGGGGATAGGTACTCCCTGTGGGTGGAGGACAACGGCCCCGGGGTGCCCCCTGGGATGGAGGAGCAGATCTTCCAGCGGTTCCGCCGGGGGGACCAACACCGGTCCAGGTCCAGTGAGCCCGTGGGGGGATACGGGCTGGGGCTCTCCATCGCCCGGGGGATCGCCCGGGCCCACGGGGGGGACGTGAGGCTGGAGTGGAGCCAGCCGGGGGTTGGCTCCCGGTTCCTCCTGTGGGTTTCCAAGGGGCTAGATAAAAAATAGCTTAAAATAAGCTACCGAATTTGGCGTACAAATAGATGCCATTGTCGACAAAAGGACTACCCCAAATCGACAATGGCGTTTGTTTTTGGTTAAACCAGTCAGGACCTTTTAATTTTATAGCGCAAAACTTGCCCCATCGGGGTCTTTGGTTATAATACCCACATCTTCGGGGGAGGTGGCAAATGGACTCAATATACGAAAACATAAAACCATTTTAAAGGAGGCATCCCTGATGAAACTAGGACGAACTTGGGCCGCGGGGCTCATTTGCATGGCCCTCCTGGCGGCGGTGATCGCCTTAGCTCCACCGGGGTTCGCGGAGGACTCAGAGGAAGGGTCCTTCCGAATAGACGAGGTCAACCCCACCACACAACCATCGGCTTCGAAACCGGCGGACAGCGCCGGACCCGGCGAGGAACCGAAGCTGGTGGCCATAGAGGCAAGGGACGCGGAATACCACCAATCCATCAAGGACGCCCTCAGATCCATGGGGCTCTCACCCAAAGACCTGACCGCCTGGCTACTAAGACACCCGGAATCCATACTTCACAAGCTTGGCTCCTTCTCCGCCGACGACCAGCGCAAGGTGGCCACGGTGACCCGTTACATCCGGGGCACCAACCCGAGCGTGGCCCCCATGACGGCCCTCAGGACCGCCGGGGCCCTGGTGTACTACAGCGCCAAGTACGGCATACCGGTGCACCTGTCCACCGCGGTGGCCCACACGGAGAGCCGGTTCGACCCCAAGGCGGTGAGCAACAAGGGGGCCATGGGGATCATGCAGGTCATGTGGCGGGTCCACAATGGGCTCCTGCAGGCCAACGGCATCGCCACCAAGGACGACATGTTCAACCCCGAGAAGGGGGTGGCGGCGGGGTGCCTGCTCCTGTCCCGATACATCAACGCCTACGGGTCCATACCCAAGGCCCTGGCCCGGTACTACGGGGGCTCCTCCACCGCCTACTTCCGGAAGGTAAACACCAAGATGGCCAACATCCGGTCCTCCATCTATCCCCAGTAGGGACGTCACCCCCCTGGACACCACCGGGGGGTGACGTCCCTCCCCCGGTGGGCGTAAAATGGCGTAGACGCTATGATGCGCCATTCCGGTGAAGGGGAGGTGTCGACTTGGAGGCCAAGGCAAGGGTCATCCAGGAGTACGTGCCGGGCAAGCAGGTAACGCTGGCCCACATGATATGCAACCCCAGGGAGGAGCTCTGCTCCCTGGTGGGGGTGGAGCGGGCGGGGGCCATCGGGATAATGACCATAACCCCTGGCGAGGGGGCTATAATAGCCGCCGACGTGGCCTCCAAGGCGGGGAATGTTAACATGGAATTCATCGACCGGTTCACCGGCTGCATCCTCTTCACCGGCGACGTGGCGGCGGTGGAGAGCTCCCTCCAGATGGCGGTCCAGGTCCTCTCCTCCAGCCTGGGCTTCACCCCCGCCCCAATCACAAGGACATGAGCCGACGCAGGCTGATGGTCGTGGGCCCCATAGGGGCCGGGAAGACCGCCCTGCTCAGGGCCCTGGGGCTTACATCCTGCTCATCCAAGACCGAGGCGATATCCTTCTGCGGGGACGCGGTGGACACCCCGGGGGAGTTCTTCGAGATCCCCCGGTTCTACCACACCCTGATCACCAACTCCGCCAGGGCATCCACGGTGCTACTGGTGGCGGACCCCAAGAGGCCCGTCCGCTTCCCCTCCATGTTCGTGAAGGCCATGAGGGGCTCCGTCATAGGAGTGGTGACCAAGGCGGACCTGGCATCGGAGCAGGAGCTGGATCGGGCCGCCAGGGCCCTCCAGGGGGCGGGGGTGAGGGAGATCTACCGGGTCTCCTCCGTCTCCGGCCAGGGGATCCAGGACCTGGCCAGGAGGCTCGGCCTGGAGGGACAGACCCCCTAGAGCATGGCGGAGACCAGATCCCGGTGGGGGGATGCTATCACCGCGGTGCTGACGATGCCCCCCTCCTCCCCGAGCTTCCTCTCGCAGGCCCGGATGGAGGCCTCCACGCTTCCCAGGTCACCGGTCACCACCACGAACCCCTTGCCCCCCAGACCCCGGGCGATCCTTATCTCCAGAAGGCTAACCGACGCGGCCTTGGCGGCCACGTCCCCCGCCGAGACCGCCGCTACAGCGGATATGGTCTCCACCAGCCCCAGGGCCTCCACGTCCCCGTACTCCCCCGTGGCGGTCAATGCGGGGATCACCGACGGGTGGACGTTGGGGAGCACGTGGGAGTCCACGGTGAAGATGCCTCCCACCTGCACCGCCTTACCCACCGCAGTCCTCACCGCATCCACCTCTCCAGCCACTATAGTCACGTACTTGCCGGGACATATGGGGGACGAGAAGAGGAGCCTGACCTCCGACGCCTTCAGCATGGCGTCCGCCGCCTCAACCCCCTTGGGCACCGTCTTGTACTCCACAAGGCCTATGGCTCCCTTCAAGCTTCAACCCCCCCAAGATCATCTGACACCCGGAGGACCAGCAGATCCTCCCCCACGGACTCCACCAGCCCCCCCAAGGGGGCGTGAAGGTTAGCCGACACGTTCCCCCCCAGCCGGGCCAGGAGCTCCCCTCTTGCGACCCTCTTCCCGGGGGCCACCACCGGGACCGAGGGGGCTCCTATGTGCTGCTTCAGCTTCAACACAAGCCGCCGGGGCTGAACCTCCACCTCCCCCATGGGGGCGTGCACCCCACCGTACCGGGAGAGCCCAAGCCTGCCAAGCAGCTTAGGCGTCGGGAAACCCCGGAAGGACCTGAAGGGGTTGACCTCCTTAGGGGCCTCTCGGTGGGGGTTCCTTATCCCCATCCTGCCCATCCGGGACTTGAGCTCCCGGTTCAACTTCCAGGGCTGCAGCCCCATGACGCATGCCACCTCGCACATGCCGCACTCGCAGCACAGGAAGGCCTCGGTGGCCGCCGCATCCCCCTCACAGGTGTCGTTGTAGGCCGCAAGGCGCATCAGCTTGTCGGGCCTCAGCCGATGTCCCAGCAGGTAACGGGGACAAAGGTCGGTGCAGAGCATGCAGTGACAGCAGGCGGTCTTGGCCAGGCTCATCATGGACCTCATGTCCCTCTCCTTGGCCACCACCAGGGGATGGTCCGGCGGGAGCACTATGAGCCCCTTGGTGGTCTTGGTAACCGGCTCGTCCATGCGCCGGACCACCCTCCCCATCATGGGGCCCCCGTCGATCACCACGAAATCCTTAAGGGGACTGCCCCCCACCGCCGCTACCACCTCACCGAACGAGACCCCGAGGGGGACCCTCACTGTGGCGGGTCTATGCACCTCCCCGCAGACGGTGAGGTACTTCTCCGTCACCGGGATGCCCCGCATGGCCCCCCAGATATTGAGGAGGGTCTCCACGTTGAGCACCACAACCCCCACCTCCAGGGGGATCCCCCCCTCGGGCACTATCCGACCCGTGGCCTCGTAGACAAGCACCTGCTCGTCCCCGGCGGGGTAGACGTTGGGCAACACGTGCAAACGGAGGGATGGGAACCCACCGATCTCGCCCCCCAGGGCCTCCAAGGCCTCCCGGTACTTGTCTTTGATGCCTATGATCCCCTCCCGGGCCCCCAGGGACCGGACCACCGCGTCCAGCGCCTCCAACACCCTGGAGGGGTACAGGGCCATCAGCTGCTGATCCACCTCAAGAAGGGGCTCGCACTCCGCCCCGTTCACCAGGACCGACTCACACCCGCCGCCAAGCTTCACATGGGTGGGGAACCCGGCCCCACCGGCCCCGACCACCCCCGCGTCCCTCACGGCGCTCACCAGATCCTCCATCTAACCCCCCCTCAGGCCCCGAAGACCAGGGTCTTTATCACCACCGGCAACACCCGCCCCCGGGCCAGGGGACGGCCTATGTCCACGTAGTCCCCGTTCTCAACCCTCACGCCGTCCACGCTGACCACCCTCACGTCCTGGGGCAGCCGGCTCGAAAGGGCGTAGCCCAGCGCCTTCCCCATGTCCCGCTCCACCACCAGGACCAAGAGCCCTGACCTGACCGGGTAGTCCCCCAGCCCCTCCAGGATCTCCTCCGCCAGACGCTGGACCTCCTCAAAGGATGGGTTGCTCAACCCCTTGAGCGCCAGGGCCACCCTCATCTGCTCCCCCGCAGAGTCCATGAACCAGCCCAGCCTCTCCCTCAACGCCTGGGGCAGGCAGTGGGCCTCCTCCGCCTCGGACACCCTGAGGATCGGCAGGTTCCTCAGGGGAAAGACCCCATCGTGGCTGAACCCTATGGTGCTGCCGCTCAGCTCCATGGAGTGGCTCCCGGCCCCCACCACCGTGGCCCTTATGGTCTCCTCCGGGGGGACCACCTTACCCAGGGCGAACATCCGGGTGCCCATCATGGCCCGGGCCAGAAGGACCCCCAGGTCCCCGTACCGATAGGGATCGTCCCACACCCCCTGGTGGATGCAGTCCCCCACCCCACCGGATATGGTTATCCGGTCCAGCTCCCTGCGGGGGTCCTTCAGGTCGTGGGACGTCAGCATCCGATCCAGCAGGGATGTCCTGGGGACCAGCCCCAGGAGCTCATCGCACAGGGAAGCCATCCGTCCGCAGATGGACTCCGCCACCTTAGGCTCCAGCCGATCCCCCGCCCGGATCCGGAGCCCCAGGTGATCCAGCACCGGGGATATCAGGTCCGACACATGCTCCACCGTGCCATCCTGGGAGAGGCGGACGAGCCGTCCCCCCACGTTGAGGCACGAGGTATCCACCACGTGCCCCTCCCGGAAGACCGCCACGTTGGTGGTCCCGCCACCCACGTCCAGGTTGGCCACCGTGGAGCCCTCCCGCCTGGAGAGGGCCTCCGCCCCCGACCCCTTGCCGGCCAGGATGGCCTCCAGGTCTGAACCGGCGGTGGCCACCACGAAGTCCCCCGCCATGCCCTCCACGCTCTCCAGGACCGCCTGGGCGTTCTCCTTCCGGGCGGTGTCACCGGTTATTATCACCGCCCCAGCGTTCACCTCCCGGGGATCCACCCCCGCCAGCCGGTACTCCTCCTCCACCAGGCGCCTCACCGCCCGGGCGTCTATCTCCGTGGGGGACAGAAGGGGGGTGAAGTGGATCCGGCTCCGGTAGATCACCCGCTTCTCCACCACCGACACGCTGGGTGCGGAGGACATGGCGGCCCGGTCGTCCAGCACCAGCTGGCTGAAGATAAGCTGGGTTGTGGTGGTGCCTATGTCTATGCCAACGCTGGTGAGCACCTCCCCCATGTCACACCCCCCTGAAAAATCAGTACTCCTTATCGTACCCCTTGGGAAGGTTCCGGTACATCATCACGTAGAAGGCACTGCTGAGCCGGTTGAGTGCCCTTATCACGTCCGGCCGGCTCGGTCCCTCCTCCCGGTTGAAGGCCTTGAAGGCCGCCAGCTCCGCCTCCCGGGCTAAGGCCCTGAGCAGGTTCAGCTCCGCGCATATGGACCCCATGGAGTAGTGGGCCCTTATGTGCCCAATTCCAAAGTGCTTCCGGGGGTTGTGGGACATGCGCCTTATCTGATCCCACTCCATCCCCATGAGGGGGATCTCCTCCACCGGCGAGCCCATCACCTCCGCGCTCACCAGCCCCCTCACCAGGCCAAGGAAGTCCTCCAGCTCCTCCGCCAGGTCCTCCCGGCCCACCTCCGCTGCCCGGGCCTGCAGGGCCACTATCCGGGCCTGCAGGGTGTCCAGCTTGCCCCGGAATGCGATCACCGGATGCCCCTTGGGGACCAGCCGGTTCCCCTTTAGGTGGGTCATGTGCTCCGGCTTCTCCCGGAAGGCCCCCCCGTCGGGGCCAACAAAGGGGGCAGGAAGGGCAGCCCGGAGGACCTCCCGGGGCCCCTCTTCCTCCCCGGCGGGGAGGTCCACCTTGGGGCTCTCCACCACCAGCTGGATCCGCCTATCCGACAGGTACTGCCGGGCCGACGGGGTAACTATGGTGTCCCGGTCCACCACGTACCGGTCCACCTCCTTACCCCCTATCTGGGCCCTCAGGTCCTGCTCGGTCACCAGCTTCATGGGATCACCCCCGTCACTGGGATGCCCAGTCGGCGGGATAGGTCACGTAGAGGAACCGGACGAAGTCCGGGGTGCTGAAGTGGATGGTGGAGTTGGCGGGGATGAAGATCACGTCCCCCTTGTGCCCCACCACCCGCCGGCCGTCCACCACTATCTCCAGGGTCCCGTCTATCACGTAGTCCACCTCGTCGTACCGGAGGGTCCACTTGAAGGTGCTCCTCTCCATCTCCATCACCCCGCACCCCAGCCGGGGGCTCTCCTCCAGGGAGAGGATGTCCTTGAGGTAGACCCGGTCCGAGGGCTTGCCGGTGTCGAACCTCTCGGGCCGGACCTCCCCGGCCCTGACCGCCAGCACCCCGCTGGGGTCCCGGACCTTGGGTACCGACGACCCCTCCACCCCCTGGTCCTTCAGTATGTCCAGAAGTACCTCCCTGATCATTCCCTTAAGCTCTTCCCGGTTCAAAGGACACACCCCCTCCGCGGGCTTCCCCTCCAGGCTCCAGGGCCTGGGGATGAAGCTCCTGTAGATCCAGCCCCCCCAAGGGGAGCCGGCGGGGACCCTCAGGCCCCCGCCCAAAGGGCTCGAATCCCACCTACTTGGCCTGGCCATTGGCCGGGGTGAACTTGCAGGCCAGGATCACCGCAGTGATCCCCCCAACCAACTTGCCCACTATCATGGCCAGGATCAGCCCCCGCTCCACCCCGGCGGTGAAGCCCAGGTGATCGCCAAAGACGAAGGCGGCGCTGACCGCGAAGGCCACGTTTATCACCTTGCCCCGCTCGTCCATGTCCTTCATCATGGTGAACATGGGGATGTTGTTGGCCAAGGTGGCCACCATACCCGCGGCGGACACGTCGTTCATCCCCAGCCTCTTGCCGAAGGCCATGAGGGGCTTATTGAAGACCTTGGTTATGAAGGACACCATGGGGAAAGCGCCCGCCAGGACTATGGCGATGGCCCCCATGACCGCATAGGACTCCGTAAGGGGGGTCAGCGCCATTGGGGACCCCTCGGGGAAGAACCGGAAGGGGGAGAGGGCCTCGATTATGCCCATGGCCAGCCCTATGGTGATCACCGACACAACCCCCTTGCCGAAGAGGATGAACCCCCGGATCATGGTCTCGGGGATCATCTTGAGCCCCAGCACTATCAGGACGGAGAAGACCACCACCGGCACCAGGTTGATGAGCATCACCATGAAGGGGAACTCCCCATTGAGCATCAGTAGCCCCCCGGCGAAGCACCCCAGGGGGATGGTGATCATCCCTATGAGGATCCCCTTGGCCAGGGCGGGATGGTCCTTCTTCTCTATGATCCCCAGCGCCACCGGGATGGAGAAGACTATGGTGGGCCCCATCATGGATCCCAGGATTATCCCCGCGAACTTGCCAACCGTGGGGTTTATGGCCATCTTCATGGCCAAGGGGTAACCACCCATGTCACAGGCCAGAAGGGTGGTGGCGAACATGGAGGGATCCGCCCCCACCATGGTGTAGAGGGGGACTATGACCGGCTTGAGTAGCTCCGCCAGCAGGGGGGCTATGGTTATGACTCCACCCATGGCCAGCATCAGGGAGCCCATGGCCATGAAGCCCTCCTCGAACTTCTCACCGAAGCCCCAGCGGTTGCCGAAGAACGCCCTGTCCACCGCCCCTATCACCATGAACCCGGTCATAACGTAAAGGATCACGTCGTTTATACCCATACGGACCTCACCTCCGATCGATCCAATAGGCCCCGGCACCCGCTAGCCCAGCAGGGACTCGTCCACCTCCACCGAGTCGATGATCCCCACTATCACCGCGTCCACCGGCACCGTCCCGTCCCTGAAGAGGACCCGGGCGGAGCTGCCCTGGGACACCAGCACGTGGTCCCCTATGCCGGCCCCCGCCGCATCCACCGCCACGAAGCTCTGGCTCGCCTCCCCCTTGCAGGGAAGGACCACGAAGAACTTGAGCCCGTTGAGGCTATCGTCCTTCTTGGTGGCCCACACGTTGCCTATCACCTTGGCTATGATCAAACCCCGTCCCCCCTACGCAACTCCACTCCCCTGGTCCTCAAAAGGTCACCGCACAGGGGGGTAACTATGGCCCGGGGATCCACCAGGATGCACCGGACCCCCTCGGTCAGCCGATCCTTCAAATCCCGCTCGGAGACCACCCGGATCCCCCGGAGGTCCAGCACATCACCGGATCCCTGGGGGGAACGGGCCTCCATCGGCTCCGCCGGAGCCACCCTACACTCCCCCGGAGTCGCCACCTCCTCGGGACCGCCCACCACCCGTACACCGAAGGACATGAGCCGGTCCAGGCAGGCCCGGTAGTGGTTCGCAAGGGGAGATCCGGGGCGAAGGCCCCCCATCCAGCCCAGCGCCTCCCGGGTCACCATCACCGGCACCCCCGAGACCAGCCCGTCCAGGATCAGGGACGTCACCGGGTCCTGGGGCACCCCTAGGGAGGCCATCACCAGTTGCCCCATGGACAGCCGGGGCACCAGCACCGCCAAGAACCCTCCGGGAGATACGCAATCCGAGCATGGCACCAGGGACAGGGACCTACGGTAGCCATCCGGCAGGTCCGAAACCTCCCCGGCCACCAGCACGTCCCCCCCAGAGGAGGAGAGCTCCGGGCCCAGCCGCCGCATGAGCTCCTTGACCACCAGGTCCACCAGCTGGGACCGATCCATTCACCTCACCCCTTCCAATCCAAACGGACGGGACAGCCCAGGGCTATGCCCAGGGGGGTCACCAGGAACGGATGGGGGGGTATGGAGGCCTGGATCCCTACCTCCGCCCCAAGGACCCGGTCTATCCCCCCGAAGGCGCAGGTGCCCCCCACCAGATACAGCCTCTCCATTGGAAGCCCCTGAATGGAGCGCCGGACGATGGCCCCCATCTTCTGGAAGACCGGCTTCACCACCCCCAGCAACTCCCCCTGCATGGCGGGGTCCCGCTTCAGGGCCTCCGCCTCCTCCAGGGGGATCCCCCTATTTCCCGCTATGACCAGCGACACGTGGACCCCCCCGGTGGGCTCGTCGTGGACCCGGACCACCCGTCCGTCCCGGAATGCGGCTATCCCGGTGGTGCCGCCCCCTATGTCCACCACCGCCCCGTCGCTTACCCCCAGGACGTGGTTGGCCGCGGTGGGCTCGTCCATCACCGCCAACACCTCCAGCCCGGAGCCCTCCACCACGTACCGGTGGGCGGCCCCGTCCCGCTCGGAGGTGCCGGGGGGCAGGGCTATGGCGGAGGCCACAAGCTCCTCCCCTATGCGCCCCTCCAGCCGACCCTTGAGGCGCCTAACTATGGCGGAGGCACCGGCGAAGTCCACCACCAGGCCGTCCCGGACCACCGAGGCCTCCTCCATCTCGAAGGCCACCGGCCGCCCCCACCGGTCCACCACGGTGAGCACCACCGATGCGGTGCCCAGGTCCACCCCCACTCGAAGGGGGCCCTCCCAGTCCCGCCGGGTCTCATCCCCGGTCCGGAACGCCTCCTCCAGGAGGGCCTCCGGGGACATGACCCCCAATGGACCCGTCATGGCACCAACCTCCCCCTCACGCCCATGCGATAGCCGCAGGCGTTGGCTTCGTCGTAGTCGATGTGCATGGCCAGCTGGAACTTGGGGGACACCCGGACCAGCACCTGCTCGAAGATCACCGGTCTGTCCCCCTCCACCCGGACGCTGACCGTCTGCCCGTCCCGCACCTGCAGCAGGGCCGCGTCCAGGGGGTCCATGTGGATATGCCTCAGGGCGGCGATGAGGCCCTCCTCCAGCTGCACCTCCCCCCGGGGGCCCACCAGCAGGACCCCCGGGGTGCCCTCCACCTGTCCCGACTCCCGGACCGGCACCTGGATCCCCAGGGCCGCCCCATCGGTCAGGGACACCTCCACCTGGGTCCTTCCCCTCTCGGGCCCCAGGACCGCCACGTTACGGATCTCCCCCTTGGGCCCCACCAGGGTGACCCGCTCCTCACACAGGAACTGGCCCGGCTGGGATAGGGGCCGTGCGGGGGAGAGCACGTGACCCTCCCCGAAGAGGGCCGCCACGTGGGGACCCGAGAGGTGCACGTGACGCCCCGAGGCCTCCACCGGGAACGTGAACCGCTCCCTCAGGACCTCCAGCACCCGGTCCGCCAGCTCCCCCGTATCACGGGACCCCATGGGTCTCACCTACCCGCCGCTCAGGCCCCCTCCGAGGGGGATAGCTTGGGGAGGATGAACTCCACCTCCGAGTGGGGCCTGGGGATCACGTGGACCGATATGAGCTCCCCCACCTTGCTGGCCGCTGCGGCCCCCGCGTCGGTGGCGGCCTTCACCGCCCCCACGTCGCCCCGCACCATCACGGTAACCAGCCCACCGCCCACCAGGACCTTGCCTATCAGCGTCACGTTGGCGGCCTTGACCATGGCGTCCGCCGCCTCGATGGCCCCCACTAAACCCTTGGTCTCGATCATTCCCAGAGCCTGCATGTTGTTGTTCATGTCCCCTACCTCCTCGTCGCAGTGGTCTACCTACAGGACGGCCCCGCCGCCCCGGCTAGGCCTGAAGCCGCCTCAAGATCTCCTCGGTTATCCGGTCCACCAGCCGGTCCAGGTCCCTTCCCCCGGGCTCCCGGGGTCCTGGGGCCGACAGGTCCTCGATCTCCCGGACCCCCCAGGCCACCCGCCTCACGTTGATCAGGTGGAGGGGTCCCACGTTGTCCGACGTGGCATTGTGTCCCGCCGCCCCGCAACCCAGCGTCATGGAGGGGAGCAGGTTAGTGGTGGCACCCACGGCCCCCAGGGCGGACCCGGCGTTCACTATCACCCGGGACACGGGCTTCTTGAGCCCGAACTGACGGATCACCTCCATGTCGTTGGAGTGGATGGCCAGGGTGTGCCCCGCCCCCTCGAAGTCCAGGAGGCGGATGCACAGCTCGCAACAGGCCTCCCAGCCGTCCTCGGCGTAGAAGGCCAGCACGGGACAGAGCTTCTCCTGGGAGAAGGGGTACTCCTTACCCACCCCGCCACCCTCGGCCAGCAGGAGCCTGGTGCCCTCCGGGATGGATATGCCCGCCATCTCCGCTATGTGCCTGGGGCTTCGGCCCACCGTGCGGGGGTTCATGAGCCCCGAGGGTAGGAAGATGGTCCTGGCCACCCTCTCCGCGTCCTCCGGGGGCAGGAAGTAGCCCCCTTGTCTTACGAACTCCTCCCGGACCTGGGCCTCCACCTTGCGGTCCACCACCACCGACTGCTCGGAGGCGCAGATGGTGCTGTAGTCAAAGGTCTTGCTGGCCACGATCCTGGACACCGCCTGGGGCACGTGGGCGGTCCTATCGATGAAGGCGGGGGTGTTGCCGGGCCCCACCCCTATGGCGGGGGTTCCGGAGCTGTAGGCGGCCTTCACCATGGCGGAGCCGCCGGTGGCCAGGATCAGGGACACCTGATCGGACCTCATCAGCTCCTGGGTCCCCTCGGGGGACAGGACCGACATGCAACCGAAGATCCCCTTGGGCCCCCCCGCCTCCTCCACCGCCCGGGAGAGGATCCTCACGGTCTCCATGATGCACCCCTTGGCGCTGGGATGCGGGGAGAACACGATCCCGTTGGCGGACTTGAGGGCTATCATGGCCTTGAATATGGTGGTAGACGTGGGGTTCGTGGAGGGTATGAGGGCCGCTATGACCCCCACCGGGACTGCCACCTCGATGACCCGCCGTTTCGGGTCCTCCCCTATGATCCCCACGGTCCTCATGTCCTTTATGGCCTCGTAGACCCCCAGGGCGGCGAACCGGTTCTTGAGGGCCTTGTCCTCCGGCTTCCCGTAGCCGGTCTCCTCGTGGGCCATCCTGCCCAGCCGGTCCGCCTCCTCCATGGCAGCGTTGGCCAGGGCCCGGACCAGGCGGTCTATCTGCTCCTGGTCCATCCGGGCCAGCTCCCGCTGGGCCGCCCTGGCGGCGGATATGAGGTCCCTGGCCTCCTGTCGGGACAGAAGGTCCCGGTCTCTCACCTGCACTGGCGCTCACCTCCCCCCGGGCCCCGGTAGAGGGCCCTTATCTGTCTTATCAGCTCCCCCTTGGAGGCGAACTTTATCCGCCCCCGGTCCATCTGAACCGGCAGGGACCTGGCCAGACGCCTCAGCTGGGCCACCGTCATGGACTCCAGGTCCGGCACATCCCCCCCGGTGCCCGCCGGGGACTCCTTCGGCTCCTCATCGGGGGGGACACAGGCCTTCCCCTCCGGCTCCCCCTGGTGGCCCAGCATCTGGTGCACCTCCGGTGCGGGCCTGGCTATCACGTGGGACGTCACCGGTATCCCCAGGCGTCCCAGGGAGGCCACCGCCACATCCACCGCCGCCCGGACGGAACCCACGTCCCCGGAGAGCAGGACGGTGACGATCCCCCCCTTGACCTTCACC
Organism: Thermanaerovibrio acidaminovorans DSM 6589; assembly: GCF_000024905.1. Taxonomy (NCBI): domain Bacteria; kingdom Thermotogati; phylum Synergistota; class Synergistia; order Synergistales; family Synergistaceae; genus Thermanaerovibrio; species Thermanaerovibrio acidaminovorans. Next base: position 84,707 of record NC_013522.1, on the reverse strand, counting down.
AGGTCCACCAGGGCGACCGACGCCCCCTTCAGGGCCGAGTCCGCCGCCTCCACCGCCCCCAGCATGCCCCTCACCTCCAGAATGCCCAGGGCCCTGCCCGTCGAGCGCCCCTCCACCTCTGCCCGCCTCCCTCAGGGGGCTAGAAGAGCAGGGGGTTCTCGGCCACGAAGATCACCGCCTGGGCGAAGGCGTCACAGGCGGCCTTACAGGCCGACTGGGATCCGGTGAGGAGGCCTCCGCCGAAATTGGTCTCCGACGGGGGGCCGTAGAAGGCAGCCAGCCGCACATCCGCCGCCTTGAGTGCCGCGTCAAGGGCGTACATGGCCTCCAGCGGGGGGGCGATCAGGTACGCCAGGGCCTCCCCCTCCTTTATGCCCGCCACCTTGGACAGGTAGCTACCGGTCCTGGATATGCAGTGGGCGTAGTAGGGTATTGTGTCATCGTCGTTAGCGGATACAAACCATGCCTCGTTCTCTATCACGTCCGCTATGGCGTTGAGGCCGCTTCTCACCTCCGCGGGGTTCGGGCCCGCTATGATGCCTATGATCTCCCCCGCCAGCTTGGTGTTGGCGTTGGCGGCCCCACCGTAGAAGGACTTGGCGTAGACCACCTCCACGTCCGCCTTCTTGGTGGCCTCGTCCAGCGCCGTGTAGGTCACGTCGTCGCTGTCGGCGGTCACCATCCCCAGGCTCCTCTGATCGGGCCTCAGGCCCAGGGCCTTGGCCATGTCGGGGTTCACGTTGGGGATTATCTTCACGCTCAGAAGCCTAGCCTTCAAAGGATCTCCCTTCATTTGCCTTCCCCCCTTAATTACAAAGCGGCTAAAGCTTTAGGTCTATTCCGCTGGCCCGCTTCTCCAGCATGAGCTTTATGATCTCCGCCACGTATCCCCCCGCCTCCACCGCAGGGGTGCCGCCGGAGTGGATGTTGGAGACCACGGTGCGCTTCGCCTCCGGCATCCCCACGGTGCCCTTGTAGGTGATGTAGGCGGACATGCTCTCCGCGGTAACCAGCCCGGGGCGTTCGCCGATGAGGACGCAGACCACCTCCGCCCCGGTCACCTGGGAGATCACGTCCATGGCGGGCACCCGGCCGTACTTTACGAAGAAGGGCTTGGGCAACTTTATGCCCTGTCGGTCCAGCGCCTGGGCCATGGCCTTGAAGGTGTCTATGGCGTTGGTCTCCACCGCGGTGGTGCTGAGCCCGTCGGAGATGTAGACCAGCACCTTGGGGGGCGATCCCACCAGGCGCTTTATGGTCTCCGTAGCCTCGGGGGAGAACCGGCGGCCAAGGTCCGGTCGGGTGAGGAACTGGTCCTTGTCGGCGCACTCGGTCTTGACCACCTGGAGGTCGTTCTTGGCGAGAAACTCATCGGAGACCTCGCTGAAGACCGCATCTTGGGCGGCGGCGTGATCCGCCCTGAACCGGAGGAGGGTCTCGGTCTTGTACCGGGGCCCCGCCCGCCATACCCCTATCCTGGCGGGGGTCTTGGCCTTCATAGCCATGAGCGCCGCCGGGTCCTTGGGGGATGGGACCAGGCACTGGGTCCTTATGTCCACCTGGGTGAGGTCTGGTAGCTCCCCCTCCTGGCCCGACGGGGCCTCCTGGGCCCCCTGAGGCGGGGTTGACGGCTGGGTCGGGCTGGGCTCTGCCCCCCGGGACATCTCGTTCAATATCTCCATCACCAGCTGCTTGAGATCCTGTTCCTTGACCATCGATCACCCCTCCTGTCAGCAGAAGATGGAGGCGTCCCCGGCTCGCTGGGTCAGCACCCCGTTCTCCAGAATCCCCCACTTCTCAAGCCAGCGCTCGAACTCCCCTATGGGCCGTACCTTGAGGAGCTGCCTCAACGCGGCGGTGTCGTGGTAGCCGGTGCACTGGTAGTTGAGCATCACGTCGTCCCCGTGGGGTATCCCCATGAAGTAGTTGCACCCCGCGGCGGTGAGTAGCACCGCCAGGTTCTCGATGTCGTTCTGGTCCGCCTTCATGTGGTTGGTGTAGCAGGCGTCGCACCCCATGGGTATCCCGGTCAGCTTCCCCATGAAGTGGTCCTCCAGCCCCGCCCGGATCACCTGTCTGCTGTCGTAGAGGTACTCGGGGCCGATGAACCCAACCACGGTGTTCACCAGGAAGGGCTTGAAGCGCTTGGCGAAGCCGTAGCACCGGGCCTCCATGGTGACCTGGTCCGCGTCGAAGTGGGCGTCGGAGGAGAGCTCGGACCCCTGGCCAGTCTCGAAATACATGAAGTTGGGGCCCGTTGAGGTGCCCTGCCGGGCCGCCAGCTCCATGGCCTCCGCCAGCATGGTGCCCGATATGCCGAAGGCCTCGTTGCCCTTCTGGGATCCGGCGATGCTCTGGAAGAAAAGGTCCGTGGGGGCCCCCTGGCGGACCGCCTCCATCTGGGTGGTCACGTGGGCCAGGACGCATATCTGGGTGGGGATCTGATAGCGCTCCTTGAGCTCCTGGAAGCTGTGGAGGATCTTCTTGACGTTCTCCACCGTGTCGTCCACCGGGTTAAGGCCTATGACCGCGTCCCCCACCCCGTAGGATAGCCCCTCCAGGATGGAGGCCCTTATGCCCTCCACGTCGTCGGTGGGGTGGTTGGGCTGGAGGCGGGAGGCAAGGGTCCCCGGAAGGCCTATGGTGGTGTTACAGTGGGCGCTGATCCGGATCTTGCTGGCCCCGTAGATGAGGTCCATGTTGCTCATCAGCTTGGCCACCCCGGCCACCACCTCGCTGGTGAGTCCCCGGCTGACCCGCTTTATGTCCTCCCCGGTGACCTGGTCGGACAGGATCCACTCCCTTAGCTCCCCGATGGTCCAGCCCGCCACCTCCTGGTAGATCCTCTCGTTCACGTCGTCCTGGATTATCCGGGTGACCTCGTCCTCCTCGTAGGGGACCACCGGGTTGTTCCTCAGGTCCGCCACGGTGAGGTTGGCCAAAACGTGCTTGGCCGCCACCCGTTCCTCCATGGACTGGGCCGCTATGCCCGCCAGCCTGTCCCCGGACTTCTCCTCGTTCGCCTTGGCCAGGACCTCCTTGACGCTCTTGAACTGGTATACCCGGCCGAAGAGCCTCGTCTTTAGCCTCACCTCTCCATCACCTCCGCTTTGGGTGTAGTGAGAGGGCCCCGGTGGGGAGCCTAAAAGAACCGCCGGGGCCCGGCGCGCCACATCAGGGGCAACGCCCCAAGCGCGCTGGTCCCCGGCGTCCGCGGGCACCCAGCTACCACCGCCGCGATAGGTCTCCTGGCTTACCATCATCCCCCGCCGCGCCTTCCCGGGACAACCCAGTGGCTCCAATGCGGCTTGGTCCGGATCACAGTGGCGGCCCCGCGCCGAAATCCCATCGGCTTCCCTTGCATCGCGGCTGGTCAGAGATTGACAACGGGCAAAGGCCAAACAGAAACCCCTATAGAGGGATAGAAACCTTGTTAGCTAGTATAATCCAGACTCGTCAGAAAAGTCAACAGTGCTCAATATTACGCTATGGTTTCTAATCCCTAATACTACCATGCCACTGGTACAAAAATAAAATTAATATAGAAACCCGAACCCACCCCCGATTGACCTTTCTCTTAAATTAAGCTAATATCATTTGGCATTCGTCCCGCTAGAGATCAGAGACCCGCGGGCCCCATGGGGCCGTGCGGGCTTTTTTAGTATCTGGGGGGACAAATCAAGGGAGAGGGGAGTGAGAGGTTTGAAGATCATAGGACATCGGGGCGCCGCGGGACTGGCACCGGAAAACACCCTGGAGGCCATAAGGCGCGGCCTGGAGCTGAACGTCCACGGCATCGAGATCGACGTGCAGCTCACCAAGGACCGACAAGTGGTGGTGATCCACGACTTCACCGTGGACAGGACCTCCGACGGATCCGGAGAGGTGGACCGGCTGACCCTGGAGGAGCTACGCCGGCTGGACTTCGGCGCCAAGTTCCACCCCTCCTTCAAGGGGGAACGGATACCAACCCTCATGGAGGTGCTCCAGACGGTGCCCACCGACAGGCTCCTCAACGTGGAGCTCAAACAGATCGCCTACCGCCGCCGGGGCCTGGAGGAGGAGGTGGCCAAGGTGATCCGCCACTTCGGACAACACCACCACATCATCGTGTCCTCCTTCGATCACCGGGGCCTCAAGACCATCAAGGAACTGCTACCGGAGATACGGATAGGCCTCCTCACCTACCACTACCCGGTCAACCCAAGATCCTACCTGGAGGGGCTGGGCTTCCCGGTCTACAGCCTGCACCCCGCCTTCGAGCTGGTGGACCGGGAGGACGTGAAGACCTACCTGGATATGGGACTGGAGGTGCTCTCCTACACGGTTAACGACCCCCAAACCGCCCGGGAGCTGGAATCCATGGGTGTCAGCGGCATCTTCTCCGACAGACCGGACCTTTTCGTTTGATCATCTCATACCTCAGGAGGTAAGCCCATGAACCGAAACGTCAAGAAGTGGATAACCCTCTTCTGTCTGGCATTCTCCGGCGGCATAATCTACCAGCTCCCGTACCTGCGGGAACAGTTCTACATTCCCCTCCAGAATGCGCTCCAGATAAACAACACCCAGATAGGCAACCTGATGACCGTCTACGGGATCGCCAACCTGTTCCTATACTTGCCGGGGGGCATCCTGGCGGACCGGCTCCCCTACAAGAAGCTGGTCCCCTTCTCCCTCATAGCCACCGGCCTCACGGGGCTCTACTACTCCACCTTCCCGGGCTACCACATGGCGCTGGCCATCCACGTCATCTGGGCCTTCACCACCGTCTTCACCTTCTGGCCCACCATGCTCAAGAGCGTCAAGATGCTGGGCGACAGCTCCGAGCAGGGGCGCCTCTTCGGCTTCTTGGACTTCGGTCGGGGCCTCTCCGCCACCCTAAGCGCCTTCGGGGCCCTATTCGTCTTCAAGGCCTTCGGTGCCACCCTGCTGGGCCTCAAGGGGGCCATCATCTTCTACTCGGCCACCATGATCGCCCTGGGAGTGGTGGTCTACTTCCTCCTGGAGGAGAAGAAGGGAGAGGTGGCGGAGGGAGCCAAGTCCCTGTTCGACGGCATCGGCGACGTGCTCAGGATGCCCGCCATCTGGCTGGCGGCCATGATAATCTTCGCCGGCTACAGCATCGGCGCGGGGCTAACCTACATCACCCCCTACCTCACCGACGTCTTCAAGATGTCGGTCTCCATGGGGGCCTTCATCGCCATCATAAGGACCTACGGGCTACGCCTGGGGGGCGGACCCGTGGGGGGCATCCTGGCGGACCGGATCGGATCCGCCACCCGGCTGATCCGGATGGGCTTCGTGGCCATCGCTGCCCTGGTGGGCTGCCTCTACCTCATCCCCGGCTCCCCCAAGCTGCTGGCCCTGATGCTGGCCACCACCCTCTCCGCATCCTTCTGCGTCTTCGCCGTCAAGGGGGTCTACTTCGCCCCGGTGGACGAGATAAGGATCCCCAACCACCTGGCCGGCGCCGCCTACGGGGCCATAAGCCTGGTGGGGTACCTGCCGGACACCTTCATCTACAGCTACTTCGGAAACCTGCTGGACCGCTACCCGGGCATCCAGGGATACCGGCTCATATTCCTCTCCCTCATCGCCCTGGCGGCCATAGGCTTCGTCTCCGCCCACCTGCTCCTCAAGCACATCCGCAGAGAGGCCCCCTCATCAAACACCATACCATTGGAGACGGAATGAACGAATCAAGAAGGGGGGCACAAGCCCCCCTTCCTTCGCAACCAGGAACAGCCCTAGAGCAGCCCCGCGTCCTTCAACCGATTAATATGATACTGAATATACAGAGGCCCGAAGAGGAAGGTCATCAAACCCGACTTCGCCACCGAGTCCGCCGCCAATGGGCTCCTCTCCCTCTCCCTCACCCAAGACCTCAGGTTCTCCCGGAACCGGAAGGAAACCACTATCATGATCACCCCGCCAACCAGGGACATCAGGCCATCGAGGACACCCGTTGCCAAGTCAGCGCTTCTACCAAGAACTGCAAACACCAGCGACAGGATCGCCATCCCAAGGGGAGCTATTCCAAGGAGGTCGTCCACTCGCCGAGGCCCCATGGCGTTGAATGCGCCGCGCCTCGAGTAGATCCAATAAGCGGGATATAACCCCAGTGTTACCCAGGTCAAAAGGATCGCAACCAGAAGGTGAACCCTATCTAACCTCACATCACCCTCGTACATCCACGTCAACCCCCCCTCCGCAGGCCCGAACCACCCTCACCTCCCCCAGGTCCCACCGGGAGGCGATGAACTCCCGGCAAGCCTCGGCGGAGACGGGATCCTTGAATATCACCCCGCTGGCGGTGCCCGAGTGGGCCACCGCTATACCTATTCCCTTCCTCTCCCTGCAGGCGGAGAGCAACAGGGGCCACTCCTCCCGAGGCATTATGGCCTGCTGGATTATGGACGACATGGTGGCCGCCGCCGCCACCTTCCTGGAGTTCCCCTCCAGGAGACCCCGCTTGAACACCTGGTAGGCCTTGGCGTGCCGCTGTGCCCTGTCCCTCACCGCCTTGAGCAGCCCTCGGTCCCGCCGGTAAGCCTCGGTGTCCAATGTCCGGTAGGGCAGAAGCGCCGCCAGCCACATCTCCGGCGGCTCCGGCAAGCGCTCGATGAGCCTGCCGTTTATGTGGTCCACCAGCGCCAGGCCGCGGAACATGGTGCCGTCCGAGGGCTCCACCGAACAGCACATCCTGAAAAGCTCCTCCTCCGACACCTCCCGGCCCCCAAGGGCCCCGCAGGAGGCTATGACCCCCCCCACGTCCATGGTGGAGGTCCCAAGTCCCAGGGCGGGACGAAGGGGGTTCTCCACCTCCACCGAGGCGTCATCCACCCCGAAGGCCTCCCGGGCCAGCATCAGCGCCCGGTGGGCCTTGGGCGCCAGGCGACTCCTGCCTCCCCCGCGAAAGGCCCTTACGCTGCCCCGCCACTCCACCGTGAGGCTCACCAGCGCCTCCCCGTCCGGCAGGATCCACCCCTGTATCCACTCCCCCACTGTCCCCCTGAGGGACGCCACCGCCATCAAAGCTCGAACACCCCCATGACTGGCCCGTGATCCGACGGGCGCTCCATCGCCCGGTAATCCCTCAGCACCGCCGAGTCCACCGAACGGTCCGCCAGGCCCCGGGTGGCCAGGATGTGATCTATCCTCCAGCCTATGTTCCGCTCCAGGGCACCCTTCACCCGGTAGTCCCAGAAGGAGAACTCCCCCTCCCCGGGTCGGTGCCGGCGGAACACGTCCACCAGCCCCGCCCCCAGGAGCCCCTCGAAGGCCTCCCTCACGTCCCGGTGAAAACACACGTGATCCGCCTTGTTCTTCGGGTTGGTCACGTCCGCCTCGGTGGGAGCCACGTTCAGATCCCCCACCAGCAACACCTCCCCGTCCCCCTCGAGCTCCCGCACCAGCTCCGCCAGTCGGGACAGGAACCTCAGCTTGTAGGCGTAGTCCGGATGGTCTATCTCCTTCCCCTGGGGCACGTAGCAGTTAACCAGCCACATCCCGTCAAGCCTAACCCCAAGTAACCTGTAGGGATCCATCTCCTCCCCGGAGGGGAAGCCCGCGAAGGAGTCCTGCTCCTCCCCCCGGATCGCCGCCGCCACCCCGTTGTAGGCCTTCATGCCCCTCACGAGGACCCGGTAGCCCCTGGCCTCGAAGATCTCCCGTGGGAACTCCCGGTCCACCGTCTTGGTCTCCTGAAGGCAAAGCACATCAGGCCCTTCCCGGTCCAGAAGGGCCTCCACTATGGGGACCCGGGCCTTTATCGAGTTGACATTGAAGGTTACCACCTTGAAAATTGACAATCATATCCCCCCGCAGAGAACGCCTTGAACCTATTCTATTGTAATCGGGGGATAAAGGGGAGGGGAGGAAGTGCAGAACAAGTGCTCCGGCGCCAGGCGGGTGGCGGTCATAGCCCTCATCCTCGCCTCCCTGATCACCGTTGGGGTCCTGGAGATGCGGATGGACATGGGCCTCTCCTGGGTGGACTCCTTCTTCTACACGGTAACCACCCTGGCCACCGTGGGGTTCGAGGCGCCGCCAAACCTGACGGACCGGGGCAAGGTCATCCTGGTGCTGCTGATAATAGTGGGCTTCGGCGTCATGGCCTACGCCATAGGGGAGATAACCCGCTACTTCGTGGAGGACCGGATCCTCACCATGCTCGGGAGGAGGCGCGACAGGATGCTGAACACCATAAGGGATCACTGGATCATCTGCGGCCTCGGCCGGGTCGGGACCCAGATCGCCGAGACCTTCGCCTCCGAGGGGGTCCCCTTCGTGGCCATCGAGCGGGGGGAGCAGGCCATGGTGTCGGGGGTGGAGAGGGGGTGGCTGGTGGTCAACCGGAACGCCACCGAGGAGCGGGCACTGGAGGAGGCGGGCATCACCCGGGCCCGGGGGCTCATCGCCACCCTGAGCAGCGACCCGGACAACGTCTACGTGGTCCTCTGCGCCCGGGCCCTCAACATGAACCTTAAGATAATCGCCCGGGCCAACGACCCCCAGTCATCCAACGCCCTCTACCGGGCGGGGGCCAACAGGGTGATCAACCCCCTGGTGGCGGGGGCCTTCACCATGGCCAACGTGGCGCTGCGCCCCAAAGCGGCGGAGGCCATGCAGGACCTGCTCTCCACCACCCGGAAGCTGAACCTGGAGTTCGACAAGGTGACCATATCGGACGACAGCCTGGTGGCGGGGCTCTCCCTGGCCCAGGCAAACATGCGGCGCAACTTCAACATGCTGGCCCTGGCGGTGGACCGGAAGGGCAAGGTGGTCTACAACCCCCCGGCGGACTTCGTTCTCCAGGGGGGTGACGAGCTCCTCTTCCTCTGCCAGGTGGACCACGTGGAGGACCTGCGGCGCCTCCTCACCGGCAACATCTAGCCCACGTACAGGACCCCCCGGGCGGACACCCGCACGGGCCCCCTTAGCCGGTACCTGGCCCCCAGGTCCTCCAGCCCCACCTCAACCAGGTTGTAGCCCCCCGGGCTCTCAACCCTCACCGGGGACCCCATACCCCTCATGACCGCTGAGGCGGCCACCGCACAGGCCCCGGTCCCGCAGGAGAGGGTCAGGTCCTCCACCCCCCTCTCATAGGTGATGCACGTGAGCCCCCCCTCCGAGGGGCTCACGAAGTTTACGTTGGTCCCCCGGGGGAACCGGGGATCGTGCCTATATCGGGCCCCCAGGGACCGGAAACCGTCCTCCCTCAGATCCCATCGGTCCGCCCATAGCACCAGGTGGGGAACCCCCACGTGGAGGTACCACATCTCCGCCTCCACCTCCCCAACCCGCTCCGACACCCGGAACAGGGCCCCCTCGCCGAAGGGGTTGAACCCCATGTGGAGCGACACGGTGGAGTCCCGGTGCACATGGGCCCTCACGGGACCCACGTTGGTGAGGAACTCCATCTCCGGGTCCTCCAGCCCCAACCATCTCAGCATCATGGCGAAGCACCGGGCACCGTTGCCGCACATGTCCGCCTCGGACCCGTCGGCGTTGAAGATCCTCATCCTGTAGGCCCCCCGGTCCCACCCCATAACCAGGAGCCCATCGGCCCCCACGGAGGTCCTCCGGCCGCAGGCCCTCACCGCCAGCTCCGGCAGGTCAAACCTAGAGCTGAGCCGCCCATCCAGATCGTCCACGAACAGGAAGTCGTTGCCGTTGCCGTCCACCTTAAAGAACTCCACCCAATGGGACAACCCCATCACCCCCCGGACACCCGGAACCCCCTCCGGGACAGCATCTCCCTCAGCCTCTCCCGGTGGTCCCCCTGGATCAGGATCTCCCCCTCCTCCACCCGGGCACCGCACCCCAGGGACCGCTTCAAGTCCCGGCACAGCTCCTGGACCTGGTCCTCCGACAGGCCCCGGAGGGACACGCAGGTCCCCACGTGACCCTTTAGCCCCTTGCGCCGGAGGGACAACACCGCCCCCTTGGGCCCCTGGGCAGGAACCTCCGCCGAGGGGCGGCCCTCCGGGGGGTCCCCCGACGGGGTTGGCAGGGAGACCCCCGCCCTGGCCAGGGCCTCCCCCAGGGAGTTCAAGTTCCCCTGGCTCTCCGCCAGGGGCAGCCTACGCTTGGCCACCGAACACCATCTCCTCTATCTTCCCCACATCCAGCCTCTCCTCCAGGAAGTCCGCCAGCCGGTCGTACCGCCGGTCCCTCATGGCCCGGCCGCTCATGGCCTCCCCCCGGAGGGACTCAAGCCCCCACAGGGACCTCACGTGGTTAAGCAGGGCCCGCCTAAACAGCGGATCGTCCGCCAGCCCGTGAAGGTAAGCCCCAAAGACCCGTCCGTCCATCCCAAAGGCCCCGTCGGGGATACCCCCATCCAAAATCAACGGCGCCATCCCATCCTCCAGAATGGTCCGCCCCGCGTGGATCTCGTAGCCCTCCACGAAGGCACCGGCTATCCGGTCCAGCCAGTGTCCCCCCATGACCCGGGCCCGGGCGGGGCCCAGGACCTTACTCCCCTCGAACACGGTCCTCACCGGCAGCAGCCCAAGCCCGGCCTCCTCACCCCCCCCTTCGACGCCAAGGGGGTCCGAGATGGACAAACCCAGCATCTGGTAGCCCCCGCAGATCCCCCACACCAGGGCTCCCCTTCCAAGCTCCTCTAATATGGCCCTGGGGAACCCCCTGGCCTTCAGCCAGCGCAGGTCTTCCAGGGTGGTCTTGGTTCCAGGTATCACCACCAGGTGGGCCCCCCGGATCTCCGACGGGTGCCCGGCGAAGGTGACCCGGCACCGGTCCTCCCCCAGGGCGTCAAAGTCGGTGAAGTTGGACATCCTGGGCAGGGCCACCACCGCCACCCGGACCTCCCCGGAGCCGAAGTCCCGGCGGTTCAGGCTGTCCTCCGCGGGGATCGACAGGTCCTCCCTGAGGGGCAGCACCCCCAGGACCGGCAGGCGGCTCATCTCCTTAAGGAAGATCACCCCCTGGTCGAAGAGGGAGGGATCTCCCCGGAAGCGGTTTACCACCAGCGCCCTAATCACAGATCGATCACACCGGGGGATCAGCTGCAGGGTGCCCAGCAGGGAGGCGAAGACCCCGCCCCGCTCTATGTCCGCCACAAGTATCCCAGGGGCCTGGGCAAACTTAGCCATCCTTACGTTCACCAGGTCCTGGGCGTAGAGGTTCATCTCCGCCGGGCTCCCGGCCCCCTCCATTATCACCAGATCCGACGAGGCCTTGAGCTCCCGGAGGGCCGAGGCGGCCTCAAAGAAGAGGTCCTTGGCCATGTGCCGGTGGTAGTCCCTGGCGGAGGCCTCCGCGTACACCCGGCCCCTGAGAATAACCTGGCTCACCGAGTCCCCCAGGGGCTTCAGCAGGATGGGGTTATGGATCGGGTCCGGCTCCACCATGGCGGCCTCCGCCTGGACCGCCTGGGCGGTGCCCAGCTCCCCCCGGGGGGTGGAGTAGGCGTTGAGGGCCATGTTCTGGGCCTTGAAGGGGTTCACCCTGAGGCCCCGCCGGGCGAACAGCCGGCACAGGCCGGTCACCAGGAAGCTCTTCCCCGCGTCGCTGGTGGCCCCCATCACCATCAGGGCCCTACCCTCCCGGCGGGCAGAGGCCCCCGGGATGGCCCTTGGCCCCCCCTCAAGGGGCCTCGAGGCCAGGCAACGGTCCAGGAAGCGCCGGAACGGCATGGGGCAACCCAGGGGATCCAGGTGGACGTAGGAGCCGAAGAGGTCACGCCCCCCGTAGCCGCACCTCCACCCCCTCCCGGAGGAGGCCTTGGAGACCTCCATCAGGGGCTCCTCCTCCCCGTAGGGCTCCGAGTAGTGGAACTCGTGTCCGAAGATCCGCTCCCCCCGGCGGCCAACCAGGCAGTCTGCGTCAAACCGGGCGGTCACGTACCCGAACCGGGATAGCCGGTTCCCCATGGCGAAGTCCAACTTCAGCAACCCCGCCATTGGGGCGGACCGGCCCAGGTGGTCCCGGATGGACCGTCCCAGGACCATGAGGCCCCCGCACTCGGCGTATATGGGTATCCCCCGACGATGGGCCTCCCGGAGGGACTCCATGAAGGGGGAGAGGGCCAGCCGGTCCATGTGCTCCTCCGGGTAGCCCCCAGGGAGGATCACCCCCCTCACCCCCTCCGGTATGGACTCCCTAAGGGGGCTGAACTCCACCAGATGGGCCCCCATCTCCTCCAGGGCCCACCGGCCGCTCCTGTAGGTGAAGGAAAAGGCCTCGTCCCGGGCCAGCGCCACCGGCACCTCCTCCCCCACGGGCAGGTCCGGAAGCCGCTGGGGGGGCAACGCCTCCCGGGCTATGCGGATCAGCCCATCCAGCAGTTCCCCAGGCACCGCGGAGGCCAGCCGGTCTATGGAGCCGGTCAGGTTGGGATCCTCGAAGGCCTGGACCAGCCCCAGGTGTCTGGAGGGTATGCCCCCCTCCACCCGGGGGATGCACCCCAGGACCGGTGGCAGGTGGAGGGACTCCATGGAGGCGGCGAGCAGCTCCCCCATGGGGCCCGAGACCCCGTTCAGGACGATGCCCGCCACCTCCGGGGCCCCTGGCAGGTTCACCAGCCCCCAGGCCTGGGCCGCCAGCGTGGGGGAGGCGGACCGGCAGTCCAGCAGGAGCACCACCGGCAGCCCCAGCTCCCCGGCGGTCCGGGCGGTGGAATGGAACCCCTGGGGGCCTAACCCGTCGTAGAGCCCCATGACCCCCTCCACCAGGCACAGGTCCGCCCCCTCCGAGGCGGTACGGTAGCTCCAGCGGACGAGGCCAGGGGTGAGGAACCCGTCCAGGTTCCAGCACTCCAGGCCCGATGCGGCGGAAAGGTACGAGGGATCGATGTAGTCGGGCCCCACCTTGAAGGTCTGCACCCGGAGCCCCCGGGCGGAGAGGGCCCTCGCCAGGGCGGCGCAGGCGGTGGTCTTCCCCGACGAGCTGCCGGGGGCGGCGATGATTAGCCCCCTGGCCATGGTGCTAGCCTATCATGGACTTGAGGAACGGGGGCAGCACGAAGGCGGCCCGGTGGATCTCGTGGGAGTAATACCGGGTCCCCTCCGGGGCGGGTCGGCGGACCTCCGCGGGGTCCAGCCCCTTGGTGCCTATGCCGTAGGTCCAGAAGCCGGTAGGGTAGGTGGGCATGAAGCCCACCGCCAGCTTCACCACCGGGAAGACCTTCCTGAGGTCCTGGATGGCGCCAGCAACCACGTGGGGGTCCGAGAAGGGGGACTCGGTCTGGCAGACGATGAACCCGTCCTCCTTGAGGGACCGGTGGACGTTGGCGTAGAAGGGGGCCTCGAAGAGCCCGGCGGCGAACTCCACCGGGTCGGTGCTGTCAACGATCACCACGTCGAAGGACTCCCGGTTGTCCTCGATGAACTTGAGGGCGTCCATGGGGAGCACCCGGGCCCTGGGATCGTCCATGGCGCAGCTCAGGGTGGGGAAGAAGTCCCGGGCGGCCCGGATAACCTCCTGGTCTATGTCCACCAGGAAGGCCTCCTTCACCGAGTCGTGGCGCAGCACCTCCCGGAGGGTGCCCCCGTCACCCCCCCCCACGATGAGCACCCGCTCCGGGTTAGGGTGGGAGCACAGCGCCAGGTGGGCCATCATCTCGTGATAGCAGAACTCGTCCCTCTCGGTAACCTGGATGGCCCCGTCCAGGACCATCACCTTGCCGTACTCGGGGGTGTCCACCACCAGCAGGTCCTGGTACTGGGTCTTGATGTTCCTGAGCACCTGGGTGATCCTGAGCCCCAGCTTCATGTTGTGGGTCTGCTCCTCGAAAAGCCACATCTCGTTAAGCCTCTTGGGCCTCACTTCCATAGATCATCCCTCCCGGGCAGAGTAGAAGCCCCCGGGGATCCCCCGGGTGGCTACCAATTTTAACCCATCAATCCCTGTCCTTGAAGCGCTGAAATATGGCATCCATGACCAGGTGGTTCTGCCGGAACCACTCCAGCACCTCCGGGGCGAAGTGCTCCGGCATGGTGCGTCCATCCCCCTGGAGGATCACCCGGACCGCCTCCTCGTGGGACATGCCTTCCTTGTAGGCCCGCCGGGACCTCAAGGCGTCATATATGTCCGCCAGGGCCATGACCCTGCCCTCCCAGGGGATCTGGACCCCCGCAAGGCCAAAGGGGTATCCGCTCCCATCCCACTTCTCATGGTGGGTAAGGCATATGCGCCGGGCCATGGCGAGCCACTCCGCCTCCCCCAGGATCTCCGCCCCCCATACGGTGTGCCGCTTCACCAGTTCGAACTCGTCCCGGGTGAGGCCAGAGGGCTTGGAGAGCACCTCGTGGGGCACCTTGAGCTTGCCTATGTCGTGCAATCGGGCGAAGATGCCTATCTCCTCCGCCTCCGTCTCGGTGCGCCCCAGGTCCATGGCGATGCGGGAGGCATAGGTGCCTATGCGGCTTAAGTGCTCCTCCGTCTCGTTGTGGTATATGCCGGTTATCTCCTGGAGCTTCTGGGCTAGGTAGTAGTAGGACTCCCTTATCTCCTGCCGGGACTTGCTGGCGTCCAGGAAGCCCGCCAGCACCGAAGCCACGGGCACCAGGGTCTCCAACAGGGTCTCGTCCCTTCTCCGCCGCTCGGTGAAGCTCACCGTGAGGCCCCCCACCGGCCGCCCCATGTGGGAGAGCCCCATGACCACCTCGGTAACCACCGCCTCGTGCAGGGGCAGGTACCCCTCCGCCTTGGAGACGTCCTCCGCCCAGATGAGCCCCTCCCGGACCGCCCGGCCGATGAGGGAGGAATCCAGCTTCACCGGCTCCGGGGGAAGCCCCTGGTCGTAGCCCGAGTAGGCCACCGGGATAAGGGTGTCCCCCTCCAGCCGGTCCACCACCACCCCAAAGGCGGAGAGCATCTCCCTTATGGTCTCCGCAATGCGGGCCACCTCGTCGGGGGCCTGGTAGCCGGACCGGACCAGGTTGGCCACCTGAATGGTCTGGCCCCAGATCTGCTCCCGCTTCCGCAGGATCTCGTTTGACTCCGTGAGGGAGGCGTTCATGGCCGCCACCTCCTCCCCGTAGGCGTTTATCTCCTCCTGCTGGGTCCAGAGGACCCGCATGGCGGCGGCAACTCCGGATAACATGGCATGAAACTCCTCCAGCCTGCAACGCTCCATCTTCCTCCCCATCTCCTCCGACAGGGAATCTATCACGTTGGATAACTCCTCCGGGCACCTTGTACCCGCTAGGGCCTTCTCCATCCGGCGGAAGAAGTCCGATATCTCACCCATGTCCGGCATGACCTGGTCACGCCAGAGGCGGTAGAAGGCGAAGAGCAATAAGAACATGGCCAGGGACATGAGAATGGGGATCAAGGAACCTCGAATGGCGTTCAACAGCACTTGCCGCTCCGGAACCGTGACCAGGAGCCTCATGTTCTGCACCTCGAAGCACCGGGCCCAGAAGGGGAGCCCCTGGGCGGTGCGCCCCCGGCCCCAGGTGGAGCCGTTAAGGAAACCCGCATCCACCCAACCCCGGGCGGCGAAGTGCCGCCCCACCGGGCCATAGTCCGCCCATATGACCCGCCCGTCCCGGCCAGCCAGCACCGGGGAGGCCCCCATCTCTCCGGTAACCAAGAGGGGGGATGGGTCCATCCTGACGCCGATAAGGTACCGGGAGCCCTCCATCTCCCGTACGGTTACGAACTGGGGGTGCCCATCGGGGTTGAAGACGCTGGACACCTGCCACAGCCCCTCCAGCTGGTCCATCCCGGAAAGGGCTATGCCGGTCGGGATGTAGCCCCGGAAGGTCTGGTCCACCTGGTCCCCCAGGAGCCGTGCCAGGAGCTCCACATCGGGGAAGTAGGTCTCCGCCTTGTATGGTACGGAGGCGATGTAGGAGGCCTTCACCAGCTCCGAGTCCAGGTGACGAACCAAGTTGGAGCTCAGGTTCTCGGTGAAAATCCAGGACCGCCTCTGCCACTCGGACAGCTGGGACTGGAACATGTAGACCCCCTGCAGGGCCACGAGTAGGAACCCCGCGGTGACCACCAGTCCGAACCAGCGGACGAAAAGCCGCTTGAAGGACGTCACCGGCCCGCCCCCCCCCTATCCCGCCAGACCCCATCCTCCAGGATCACCCTATGAAGGGGCAGCATGGCGTCCCCCGCGGCGTCCAGCGGGTAGTCCCCCCTCAGGGCCCTGACGGTCCTGAGACCCTGGAGCCCCCGGAGGACCCCCTGGGGACCCGGGCCTCCCGAAGAGAGGGCGTCGGCCAGCATGCTCACCGCCCCGTAGGCGGAGTCCAACGCGGGCAGCACCGGAAGTCCCGCGATGCGGCCCTTGAGGAACCGGAGGAAAGGATGCCCCATGTCCAGCTCCACCGGGGAAAAGACCACCGACCAGGCGGTCCCGTTAGGCCCCGCAAGGGCGGCGCTGACCGACGACACCCCCCAGCCGGAGGTCACCGCCCCCATGTCCCTGAGGGACCAGGCCATGTTGAGGTATATGCCCGTGTAGTAGGCGGGGAGGGCCAGGTAGAGCCCGTCGTAGTCCCCCACCATCAGCTCCTTCCTGAACCGCTCGAACATGACCCCCGGATCCCCCTCCATCACCCGGACGGGATCCCGCCCCAGCCCCTTGGCGAACCCCTCCAGCTGTCCCCGGGAGTAGACCGAGTTGCTCCCGTCGATCACCGCCAGGTACCGCTGAAAGCCCCCCAGATCCCGAGCCAGTTCCCCCGCCTCCAGGGCCCCGGAGGGGCCCGAGTACCGGTAGAGCACGTCCCCCTCCACCGCCAGCGAGGGGGCGTTGGCGTTGGTGGCTATGGCGGGCACCTTGGCCTGGTTCAGGAGCGGGAGGATCCGGGCCACGAACCCGGACGTGGCGCCGCAAATCACCGCCGACGCGTTGGCGCCCCTTATGGCCTCCAACGCCTCTCGGTCATCCTTTCCGGTGACCACCAGGGGCCTCAGCCGGTAGCCCCAGCCCCGCCGGGCCAGGTTGAAGTACTCCAGGGCGAACAGGGTGGACTGCTGCACCTCCCTGGAAAGGGCGGCCCCTCCCCCCTTGTCCTCGAACCAAAGGGCCACCACCACGTCCTTTGGGCCCATTAGGCGCCAGGCCATGAAGACGAGCGACAGAACCAGTAGCCCCCCCAGGACGTGGCGGAGCAACCGGGGGTTCATTCCAAGCTTTGGAAGCCTGAGCTTGGGCACCAACTGTCACCTCCAGAGGACCGGCGGGGACCGCCGGCCATGCGGTTAAATTCTACCAGTTTTCTGGCGCATTTTGGCCCTCTCCATAACAACAATTTTATGGAGCCGTCACACTCATGGAGCCATCACAATCCGTCTGGGTTCGGCCCTGATGGGATATAATCCGGATCAAAATCCTTCAGATTCCGGAGGTGACGTCCGTGAGGCGAGCGTTGACCCTGATGGCTGCCCTTTTTTGGCTTGTGGTCCTAGCGTCGCCGGGGCTATCCGCTCCGGTGACGGTTATCTGTCCGGTGGAACCCCTGTCGCACCTGGCCAGGCTCATCGGAGGTGATCGGATCCGGGTGGTTACCTTGATCCCCCGGGGGGCGGATCCTCACTCGTTCGAGATGCGTCCCAGCCACGCCAAGGCGGTGTCGGAGGCCCGGGGGGCCCTGAGGCTCGGTCTTCCCCTGGAGGACCGGCTGCTTCCCAAGATGAGGCAGCGGGGGGTGAGGATATTCCAGCTCAAGTTCGACCCCCTGTACGACGGGCATCGGCACCTGGACCCCCACGCCTGGACGTCGGTAAGGAACGGCATGTCCATGGCCCGGTCCATGGCGGAGGCCTTCGCCGAGTTGGACCCGGCGGGGGCCAAGGCCTACCGGGCTAGCCTCTCCAACGTGCTTTCCCGGATGAGGGACCTGGATCGGCGGATGGGGGATGACCTCTCCCCCTTCAAGGGGAGGGGTATCCTCTCGTACCACCCCTCGTGGAACTACCTCTGCCAGGAGAGGGGGCTGGTGCCCCTCTCGGTGGAGGTCCACGGCTCCGAGGCAGGGCCCAGGCACATTAGCCGTCTCAAGGACCGGATCTCCCGGGAGGACATAAAGGTCATGTTCGTGGAGCCCTCCAAGGCGGGCAAGTCCGCCGCCTCCGCCGCCAGGGCCCTGGGGGTGTCCCTGGTGGAACTGGACCCCATGGGGGACGACTGGTTCGCCATGATGGAGGGCGCATTGGCGGCGTTCCGCTCCGCCCTGTCGGGGAGGTGACGGGATGGAGCTCCACCTCTGGTTCCAATACCTGGGGCCGGTAACCCAGGCCCTGCTGGGGGGGGTGCTCACCTGGGGGCTCACCGCCCTGGGGGCCGCCATGGCGTTCCTGGGGGCTAACCCCTCCAGGAAGCTGATGGATCTGATGCTTGGCTTCGCCGGGGGAGTGATGATCGCCGCCAGCTTCTGGTCGTTGTTGGCCCCTGCCATAGAGATATCCGGGGAGCTTGGGATGGTGGAATGGCTGCCGCCGGCGGTGGGGTTCATCCTTGGGGCGGTGTTCCTTCGGCTCCTGGACCTGGTGCTCCCCCACCTTCACCCGGCCCTCAAGGGGGCCAAGCCGGAGGGGATAAGGGCCCACCTGATGAAGACCACCCTGTTGGTGCTGGCCATAACGCTTCACAACATACCCGAGGGTCTGGCCTTCGGGGTGGCCTTCGGCGCCGCGGGGCTCTCCCCCTCCGCCACCCTCTCCGGCGCAGTGGCCCTCACGCTGGGGATAGGGCTTCAGAACCTGCCCGAGGGGCTTGCGGTGGCGTTCCCGCTACGGAAGGCGGGGTTCTCCCGGGGGAAGGCGTTCTTCTTCGGCCAGCTTTCCGCGGTGGTGGAGCCCCTGTTCGCCATGCTGGGGGCCGCGGCGGTGGAATTCGTGCGGGTGGGGCTCCCCTACGCCCTGTCGTTCGCCGCCGGGGCCATGATCTACGTGGTGGTGGAGGAGGTGATCCCCGAGTCCCAGTCGGAGGACAACGGGGACCTGGCCACCATGGGGCTCATCCTTGGGTTCACCTGCATGATGATCCTTGACGTGGCGCTGGGTTAGCGGTTATACATCTTTGTTAGCCTCCGGTGAACGGGAAGTCCGGTGCGAATCCGGCGCGGCCCCGCCACTGTGAGCCCGACGAGTCCGCCGATGCCACTGGGTATGCCTGGGAAGGGGCGGATAGGATGAAGGCCAGCCAGGAGACCGGCCGGGGGCTGAAGGGAAGGTTGCCTGCGCGGGCGGGCGCCTCCGGTGGGAAACGCCTTCCCTTGCCCTTGGGCCCCGGGCCCGGCACAACATCGAAAGGAAGGGGGGAGGTGCGCTGTCTCTCTCGTACGACCGGGATCCCATATCCATCGAGAGGCAAAGTCTTAGCCTAATCCGTCAGGTCCTCCAATCATACTCCATATCCCCGGATCTCATGCCCGTGGCAGAGCGGGTGGTCCATGCGGGGGCGGACTTTTCACTGGCCAACCTGGTGTGCGCCACCCCGGGGTGGCTCTCCGCCGCCCGGGAGCGTCTCACCCGCCAGCGGATCCTCTGCGACGTGGACATGGTGCGCTCCGGCCTGTCCAGGAACCTGCTACGCCAGCTGGGTCTGGAGCCCGTGTGCCTGATACACCAGGAATGCACCGCCGACGCCAGCCGCCGGATGGGTATCACCCGGGCCATGGCCTCGGTGGACGCCGCTCTGGAGATGGGTATCCGCCTCTTCGCCTTCGGCAACGCCCCAACGGGGCTGTTTCGTCTCATGGAGAGGGGGGATCCCGGCGGGGTGGACCTGATCTTCGCCTTCCCGGTGGGTTTCGTGGGGGCGGCGGAGAGCAAGGAGCTGGCCCTAGGCTGGGGGGCCCCCTGCGTGGCCCTCAGGGGCCCCAGGGGGGGATCCAACCTCTGCGCCGCGGCGGTCAACGCGGTGATGAGGCTCTGCGGGGGGACCAAGGGTTAGCGTGGTCATGTCATGGCGCCCGAATAACGTCTCGGGAGGTATGAAAAGTGAGGAGTTTATTGAGGTTCGCGGCGTTGGGGCTGACGTTGGCGTTGAGCCTTCTCTCGCCCTTGGTGGGGGGTATCGCCCTGGCTTCGGAGGCTAAGACCCAGCGGAACGCCATCCTGGTGGTTGCCTTCGGCAGCTCCATGCGGGAGGGCCAGCGGGCCATAAACGCGGTGGTGAGCTCCGTGAAGGGTGCCTTCCCAGGGACGGAGGTCCGGCTGGCGTACACCAGCCGCATAATAATGCGGAAGCTTGCCAAGGAGGGTCAGCACTTCGACGATCCCCTGGTGGCCCTATCCAAGCTCCACGCGGAGGGCTTCACCCACGTGGCGGTGCTCTCCACCCACGTGATCCCCGGGGAGGAGTATGAGGACCTGTCCGCCATCGTGGGGGCCTTCAACTACATGAGGGACCACGGGTCCAAGAGCGGCTTCGAGGCCATAGCCCTGAGCCGGCCGCTCCTCTGGTCCCCGGAGGATTTCGATAAGATGGCGGCTATCCTCAACCGGGCATACGGTAAGGACAGGACCCGGGCGGTGGTGTTCATGGGGCACGGGTCCCCCCACCCGGCGGAGGGGGCCTACGCCCGGCTCCAGACCGTGAGCCTGAGGACCAACCCCAACTTCGTCTTCGGCACCGTGGAGGGGACCCCGTCGCTGGACGACGTGGTGTCCACCCTCAAGCACGGGAAGTTCAAGCGGGCGCTGCTGGTGCCCTTCATGCTGGTGGCGGGGGACCACGCCCACAACGACATGGCGGGCCCGGAGGATGAGTCCTGGAAGAGCGTGCTCTCCAAGGAGGGCATAAGGGTGGACGTCCACCTGGCGGGGCTCGGGGAGAACCCGGAGGTCCGGGCCCTTCTCGTGGAGCACCTGCGGGAGGCGGCCAAGGAGGCGGGCTTCTAGCCCAACGGCGCCACGACGAGGGGGCCCATGGGCCCCCTCGTGAACGTATGCCCCACCGGGCGGGAAGGGAAGCGACATCCTGCATGCATAAAAGAAGACTGGTAATCCTCCTTGCGGTGCTCCTGTTGGCGGCGTTGCCCCGCTTTTCCTGGGCTGTTACGGTGATGGACGACCTGGGGCGCCGGGTTACGGTCAAGGGTCAGGTCCGGCGGATCGTGTCCCTCTACCCGGCCCACACGGAGAACCTGGTGGCCCTTGGGGTCCGGGACCGGATCGTGGGGATCTCCCAGGGGGACGATCCGGATCTGGTAAAGGGGGCCCGGCAGCTACCCTTGAGGCCCTCGCCGGAGACCATACTGTCCCTCAAGCCGGACCTGGTGGTCATGCGGTCCCTGCAGTCCTCCATGCAGCCCCAGCTCATATCCCAGCTTGAGGGGTTCGTGCCGGTGGCGGTGCTGGACCCCCCGTCCTTCGATGGGCTGGAGTCCTACGTGCTTCGCCTGGGCACCCTGGTGGGCCGCCGCAAGGAGGCCCAGGCGAAGCTCAAGTGGGCCCTGGGTATCCTGGAGGAGAGCCGGCGGCGGAACCGAGGCCGGTCCCTGGGGGCGGTCCTCATAGTCAACAATCGGGACGCGACCACCTGTAGCCCCGGCACCTGGCCCAGCCGCCTGATGGAGGCCTCGGGACTTCCCCCGGCGGTCCAGGGGGTCCCCACCTCGGAGGGGAGCGCGGTGGCCCGGCTGGGGGCGGAGGGGCTACTGGCCGCCTCCCCCAAAATCAAGGTGATCCTGGTCCAGCGGGGCCCCATGAACCCCGGGGGCCTGGAGGACTTCCTCCGGGACCAGCGCTTCGCCCCCATGGAGGCGGTGCGCCGGGGTAGCGTCTTCCAGGTGGACGAGCGGGACGTGTCCCGGCCGAGCCTCATGAGGCTCCAGCGGGGCCTCAACCTCCTCTCCTCCATCCGGGAGGGGGCCAAGTGAGCTTGAGGTACGGCTTCACCACCGGCACCGCCGCCGCCGCCGCTACCCTTGGGGCCGCCCTTTGGCTTCTGGGCAGGCCCTCCTGGTGGGTCAAGGTGACGCTCCCCTCCGGGCAGGTTCTCCCCATACCGCTGGGGGGTTGCGAGCGGATAGAGGGGGGAGCCCAGGCCTGGGTCTTCAAGGACGCGGGGGACGACCCGGACGTGACGGACCGGATGGCCATAGCCGCCAAGGTGTGGCTCCGTCCGGGGGGAGGCGTGGAGGTGGACGGGGGCCACGGGATAGGGCTGGTGACCCGGCCAGGGCTCCCGGTGCCGGTTGGGGGCAGGGCCATAAACCCCGCCCCCCTGAGGATGATCCGGGAGAACCTCCTGGGCGCCCTCCCCCGGGGGCTGGGGGCCCGGGTGGAGATCTGGGCCCCCGAGGGGGAGAGGGTGGCCAAGGGGACCTTCAACCCCAAGCTGGGGATAGAGGGGGGCATATCCATCCTGGGGACCACCGGGGTGGTTCGCCCCATGAGCGAGGACGCGGTGGTGGAGACCATAGGCGCCGAGCTGTCGGTCCTTCGGGCGGAGGGGGCCACGTCCGTGTGCCTGGCGCCGGGGAACTACGGCCGGGACGTGGCGGTCCGCCTGGGGGTTCCGGTCCACAGGGTGGTCAACGTGAGCAACTACGTGGGGCCCTCCCTGGACCGGTGCCGGCAGCTTAGCTTCCGAGGGGTGCTGTTCGTGGCCCAGGTTGGCAAGATGGCCAAGGTGGCGTCGGGCTCCATGGACACCCACAGCGCCAAAAGCGACGGCCGGATGGAGGCCCTCTGCGCCTACGGGGCCCTGATGGGCATGGACTCCTGCTGGATCCGGCGCATAATGGACTGCAACACCGCTGACCAGGCGGCCACCATGATGATCCAGGACCCCCGGGGACGCCTGGCGCTGGAGGAGCTCTGCCGCCGGGCCTCCAGAAGGGTGAGCGAAAGGTCTGAGGCTTCTGGGGCGGCGGTCACCTTCGCGTTGCCCAACCTGGAGCTGGCCCGGTCCGGGCCGGTGGAGGACCTTATAAGGTCCATGAGGGGGGACGGTTGATGCTGGAGCTTGGGGAGATAAACGTCTTTGGCACCGGGGCGGGGCCATGGCACCTGACCGACCGGGTCATGTGGCTGATCATGGGCTGTTCGTCCCTCATGGGGGACCGGCGGATCCTGGAGGCCCTGGAGGTGAGGGAGCACCAGGTAAGGTTGCCCCTGGCCTACGGGGACCAGCTGGGGCCCGCCATAGAGGGGGCCCCCAAGCCCCTGGGGATCCTGGTGAGCGGGGATGTGGGGCTCTTCAGCCTGGCCCAGCGGGTGTGCGGCCTTTTCCCCCACCGGGTGCGCCTCTTCCCCAACGTGTCCAGCCTCCAGCTCATGGCCTCCCGTCTGAAGCGAAGCTGGGCCAACGTGCCGGTGATCTCCGTCCACGGCCGTCCCCCGCTGGAGGCCCTGGAGCTCCGCCGGTTCCTCTGGGGCAGGCCCGAGGGAGCGGTGCTACTGGGAAGGCCCCAGGATGTCCGGGAAACCCTTCTGCGCCTTGGGGAGCTGGTGCGGCCGGACGTGACCGGTCACCTGGGGTGGGACCTGGGCACCCCCCGGGAGCAGGTGTTCCACGGGGGGCTGGACCAGCTGGCACACCTGCCATACACGGGGAACCTATCGATCCTGTGGCTCTCCGCGGGCCCCCAGGGATTCTTCGGGGAGCAGTCCCTTAGCTGCCTGCCGCCGGGGCCCATGGACGACTCCGCCTTTCAGCGCCTCCAACGGGTGCCCATGACCAAGAGCCCGGTGAGGGGCCTCGTCACCGGCCTCCTTCAGCCCCTGTGGGGGGCCCGCATCCTGGAGGTGGGGACCGGCACCGGGGCGCTCACCTGCGAGCTGGCCCGGCAGGCGGGGCCCGGGGTGGTGGTCTCCATCGAGCGGGACCCGGAGGCCATGGAGCTGGCCCGAGGGAACCTGGAGCGGCTGGGGCTGGCCCTTGGGGTTCATCTAGTGGGGGGCAGCGCCCCGTTGGACTTGCGGGGGACCTTCGACCGGATCGTGATCGGCGGCCACGGGGGCGCATTGGAGGACGTGATCCGCTGGGCCCGGGACCTGCTGGTCCCCGGGGGCAGGGTCCTGGTGCCCTGCGTTCTGGCCCGCTCCGGCCCCAGGGCGCTCCAGGCCCTTGAGGAGGCGGATCTGAAGTGCGGCATGACCCGGCTCTTCCCCACCTGGGGCAGACCCCTCGGGGGGGATTGGATGGCGGAGGGCATGAACCCGGTTGACTTGGTTTGGGGTGATCTAACGTGAAAGGACCGGTTTGGATAGTTGGGGCGGGACCCGGGGATCCGGAGCTCATCACCCTCAAGGGGGCCCGGCTCCTGATGGAGGCGGATCTGGTGCTCTACGCTGGGAGCCTGGTGAACCCCCAGGTTCTCGAGCACTGCCGGGATACCTGCGAGAAGGTGGATTCCTCCCGGCTGTCGCTGGAGGACCAGGTGGAGCTCATGGCAGACCGGTGCGGCCGGGGGCTCAAGGTGGTGCGGCTCCACACCGGGGACCCAAGCCTCTACGGGGCCATAGGGGAGCAGATCCGGGCGCTGGAGGCCCGGGGGGTGGAGTGCCGGATCGTGCCCGGGGTCTCCAGCCTCCAGGGGGCCGCATCGGCCCTCAAGATAGAGTACACCGTGCCCGGCGGGCCCCAGACGCTGGTCTGCACCCGCCTGCCCGGCAGGACCCCGGTGCCCGGGGGGGAGGACCTGAGGGTCTACGCCTCCACCGGGGCCACCCTGGCCATCTTCCTCTCCTCCGAGATGGCCCAGCGGGCATCGGAGCTGTGCATCGAGGGGGGGCTGGACCCCCGCACCCCCGCCGCCTGGGTCTACCGGGCCACCTGGCCGGACCAGCGGATGGGCAGGACCACCCTGGATCGCCTGGGGGAGCACATGGCATCCCGGGGCATCACCCGGCACGCGCTGATGGTGGTGGGGCAGTGCCTCGATCCCCAGGGACGGAGCCTGCTCTACCACCCCTCGTTCCACCACATGTACCGGAAGGGGGCCCCGGAGGATTGAGGGCGCTGGTGTTGGGCCTCAAGGGGGCCCGGGAGGGGGCCGAGAGGCTCGGATCTCTCCTGAGGGTGCCGGTGGAGCTGGCGGAAGGGGACCTCAAGGCCCGGTTCGAGATGGCCTGGGGGGGCCACGACGCCCTGGTGTTCGTGGGGGCGGTGCCCATAGCGATCCGGGCCATGGCGCATCTGCTGAGCGACAAGGCATCGGACCCGGCGGTGTTGGCCCTCCCGGAGGACCTCTCGTGGGTGATGGTTCTGGCGGGGGGTCATCTGGGGGGCGGATCGGACCTGGCCTGGGAGATCGCCTCCCGGACCGGCGCCAGGTGGATCCCCAGCACCGCCACGGACCGGCGGCTGATCACCGCCCCGGACCGATGGGCCCGGCGGCACGACCTCCGGCTCCTCAACAAGCGCCTCCTGCCGGGGCTGATAAGGGGGCTCCTGGACCGGGGGGAGCTCCGCTGGTGGTGCGACCCGCTCCTGCCCCACCCTCCCCTGCCCCACGGGGCGGTGGAGGCAGGAACCCCCGAGGAGGCCCAGGTGCTCTACACCGTGAGGGACCTGGGGCTGGAGGATCGGCTGGTTCTGGTGCCCCGGGCCATCTCGGTTGGGGTGGGGTTCCGGAGGGACGCCGCCGGGGAGGAGATCCGATCCGGCGTCCTCGATGCGTTGAGGTCCCACCCGGAGGGGCCCTTCCTCCCGGAGGCGCTAAGGCGCCTGGGCACCTGGGAGGGCAAGGAGGGCTCCAGGTCCCTGATGGAGGCCGCAGGGTCCCTGGGGGCGGAGGTCCGCTTCTTCCGCCAGGGGGAGATCCTAGGAGCTGAGGGGCCATTCTCCCCCTCGGCGGCGGAGCGTCACCTGGGGCTACCCGGGGTGTCGGAGCCCTGCGCGGCCCTGATGGGCCGGCCGTTGGGGGGCCGCATGGTGCTTGGGGGGATCACCGCCGCCCTGGCGCTGGAGGATCCGCCGTTTGCGGGTTCCCTGTCGGTGGTGGGGATAGGCCCCGGTGATCCCCGGCTCATGACCGTGGAGGCCCTGGAGGAGCTGGAGGGGTGCGACGTGATCGTGGGCTACTCCCTCTACGTGGACCTGGTGCCCTCCCACATCCGGGGCGCCAAGCGGCTGGAGTCCTACCGGATGGGTCAGGAGGAGGACCGGGTGGTCCGGGCGGTGGAGCTGGCGGAGGCGGGGTATCGGGTGGCGCTGGTGTGCGGCGGGGACCCGGTGCTCTTCGGCCTCGGGGCCCTGGCGCAACGGCACGCGGAAGGGCGGGTGAGCTTTCGCATCGTTCCGGGGCTTAGCGCCGCCCAGGGGGCGGCGAGGGCCGTGGGACCCTACTACACCAACGGCCTCAGCCTCCTCTCCCTGTCGGACTACCTCCAGGACTGGGACCGGGTGCGGGAGGCCCTGGAGTCCGCCGCTGGTGGTGGGCTCTCGGCGGGGATCTACAACCCGGTCTCCCGGGGCAGGGAGGAGAAGCTGGAGGCGGTCCGGAGGGCGTTCCGGGGCAGGCGGGCCCTGGTCTGCACCGACATCTCCCGGCCCGGGGAGGAGGTGCGGGAGGTTGCGGTGGAGGAGCTGACCAAGGACCTGGTGACAATGAGGAGCATGATAATCGTGCCCGGCAGGGGCTGCGAGAG
The DNA here is from genome assembly GCF_000024905.1 of Thermanaerovibrio acidaminovorans DSM 6589. Classification (NCBI taxonomy): domain Bacteria; kingdom Thermotogati; phylum Synergistota; class Synergistia; order Synergistales; family Synergistaceae; genus Thermanaerovibrio; species Thermanaerovibrio acidaminovorans. The sequence goes on along the minus strand of NC_013522.1, from coordinate 58,169 downwards.
GACCCCCCAGGGCCAGTGGCGGGACCTTCGGGGCTACTCCAGCGAGGGGTCCCACCGGGAGATGCCGGAGTTGGACGTGCTGGTGGCGGGGGGCACCTCCGATGGATATGAGGCGGCCCGGGAGCTGCTCGAGCTGGGTCTTCGGGTTGGGGTCTCGGTGGCCTACGGGACCGGGCTGTCGGTGGTGCCCCCGGGGGCTGCGGCGCTGGTGGGGCCCCTGGACCGGATGGGCTGGGAGGATCGCCTCCGGGAGCTGAGCCGAAGGGGCCTCCGGGCGGTGCTGGACGCCACCCACCCCTTCGCGTCGGAGGTGAAGGGGCACCTGGACGGGGCCTGCGGGGCCCTGTCGATCCCCCTGGTCCGGCTGAGCCGTCCCATCCGGATCCCCACGGAGGCGGTAAGGGTGGGCAGCTACGGGGAGATGGCGGAGGCGCTGATATCCCGCACCGGTCCGGGGGACCTGGTGTTCCTCACCTTCGGGGTCAAGGGGCTTGTGGAGGTGGCAGGCCCCCTCAAGGGGGCGGGCAGGCGGGTCCTGGCTCGGGTGCTGCCCACGGAGGATAGCCTCCGGGGTGCCCTTTCGGCGGGGCTCTCCGGCCGGGAGATCCTCTGCTCCTGGGGGTCCCTGGGGGCGGTCAGCGACCGGGCCATTATGGAGGACGCGGGGGCCCGAGCCTGCGCCGCCAAGGCCAGCGGGGATCCTTCGGGGCTGGAGGGTAAGCGCCGGGCGTGCATGGAGATGGGGATCCCCCTGGTGCTCCTGGTCCCCCCCCGGTTCGAGGGGCTGGAGATGGCGGAGGCGCTCGAGAGGGTCAGGGCCATGCTGGGCCGCTGATGGTCCGGCAGGGGATTGGATTCGTAAAGTTGGGAGGTCTTGGGTTTGATACTGTACGGGGTTGGCATGGGGCCCGGTGACCGGGGTTTGGTCACCCTGAGGGCGGTTGAAGTTCTAAAGGAGGCGGAGGTGGTGTTCGAGCCCCTGTCCGGCCGGGGGAGGCGGAGCGTGGCGGGGGATCTGGCCCGGGACCTGGTGCCGGGGCTGGTCACCGTGCCGGTCATCTTCCCTATGACGGGGGACGACGGGGAGCTGATGAGCTCCGTCACCGAGGCCCTCAGGTCCACCTCCCCCAGCTGGGGGGGCAGGTCGACTCTGGCCATGCCGGTCATAGGCGACTCGGCCCTCTACTCCACGGTGCTGAGCCTTAAGCGGGGGCTGGAGGCCCTGGGGGAGGAGGTGGAGCTCCGGCTGGTGCCGGGCATATCGGCCCATTCCGCGGCGGCTTCGCTGCTATCGAGCTTCATGGCCATGCGGAACCAGGTCTTATCGGTGATCCCCGGATCGGCGGGTCCGGAGAGGGTTCTGGAGGCCCTCAGGGCCTGCGACAGCGCCGCCCTCTACAAGCCATCGGCCCTGAAGGACCGCCTTGGGGAGGTGGTGACCTCCTCGGGTCCCTGGGAACGGGTGGTCCGGGTCCACCGGGTGGGGCTAGAGGGGGAGAGGTGGGTGGAGGGGCAGGAGGCCCTGGAGCCCACCGATGACTACCTGGCGGTGATGCTCCTTTGGCGCTGAGGGGGCTTCTGATCGGGGAGGCGAGGCTAACGTTGAGCCTGATAGCGGGGGCCCTGGCGGGGGAGCTGATGGTGAGGTACCGGGTCACGGACCGGGTCTTCCGGCCGGTGGAGAGGCTGGTTCGCCGCCTGAAGGTGAACCCCCAGGCCATCAGCGCCATGACCGTTTCGGTGGCAAGCCCCCGGGTTGGGGCCGCGATGCTGGCCTCCGCCCACTCCAGGGGGGAGATAACCCAGGAGGACGCGGTGTTCGGCACCCTGTGCCTGGCGTTCCCCGCCTACGTGAAGCGCTGGCTGGTCACCGCCCCCATGGCGGCCGCCCTGGCGGGGCCCCTGGGGGTACTCTACTCATCGGTGTTGATCTTCCGGAGCGCCGCCCGGTTCCTCCTGTGCCTTCACCTGCTGCGGCGCCGGGGCTCCGGGGGCAGCTCGCCGGCGGTTGATGACCCAGCGGAGGGCAGGACCGCCACGGCGTCGGAGGGACGGTTCCTCCGTCAGGGCCTCAGGTCCCTTCCCCTGGCCTGGATCTTCTTTGGGGTAACCTACTGGGCCATGCCGGCGGTGGAGGCCTGGGCCCTGGACAACCTCAGATGGCTCGTATCCCCCTCGGGCCTCACGGTGGTCACCTCCGCCCTGGCCCACAGCACCGCCTCGCTGGCCTCCGCCAAGGGGGCGCTGGAGGCGGGCTCCCTGTCCCTGCCCGGGGCCCTCCTGGCGCTACTCATGGGCAACGCCCTGGGCACCTTCACCCGGGTGCTTAGACAGAACGTGGGCTACTGGGTTGGGATCTTCCCCGGGGAGGTGCTTCGTCCCCTTGGGATCTGGCACCTGGGTACCCTGCTCCTCTTCGAGGCCCTGTCGATCGGCCTGGTTCTCCTCTGGTGGGGGTGGAGCCGGTGACCGGGCCCCTTGCGCTGGGGGTATGGCCCAGGAGGCCCGATGGGGCCCTGGAGGCGCTGAACCTCAAGACCTGCTGGAGGGACGAGTGGTACGCCCTATGCGAAAATCCGGACGGGGCGGAGTTCACGGGCCCCAAGGCGGCGATGCACCTGATCCGAGTGCTCCTGGGGCTCGAGAGCTTCGCGGTCGGTGAGTTCCACATAGTTAACCAGGTGAAGCGGTGCTACCGGGAGCAACATGCCTCCTGCGGTCCGGTGCTCCACCGGCTCTTCCAGCGCAGCTTCCGGGCCGCCCGGCTGATAAGGGGGACCAAGCACCCCGGCCGGGCCCCCTCCATCCCCTACCTGGCCGCCTCGGCACTCAAGGATCACCCAGGCTTTCCCCGACTGCGGGTCCTGGTGGCGGGCATGGGTGAGATGGGACGGGAGGCCGCCAAGGTGCTATCCTACTTGGGTTGTCACGTCACCTGCACCTCCCGCTCCTCCCCTCCCCCGCCGGGGCTTCCATGGGTGGGCTGGGGGGAGTTCCTCTCCGGCGGGGCCCTTCGAGGCATCCAGGGGCTATTCCTCTGCACCGGGGCGGACCGGTTCGTTGTGGAGCCCAAGGATCTGCGGGGTAGCGGGATCTGGGTGGTGGACCTGGGCAGCCCTCCCCAGTGCGGCCCCGGGGAGGGCTATAGGTACGTGGGCATCGGGGAGATAGCGGAGGCCAGCCGTGGGGCCCTACGGTCCTACCGGCAGGAGCTGGCGGCGATGGAGGAGGCGGCGTCGGAGGCGGCGCTGGTGGTTTGGGAGGAGATGCTGGGCCGATTCCCGGAGATCCTGGGAGGGGGCTCCAAGACCGGAGGGATAGCGGTATGAGTTTCGGCCCCATGGTGGCCTTGAGGAGGGACGAGCCCATTCTGGTGGTTGGGGGCGGTCCCGTGGGATACAGGAAGACCTGTAGCCTCCTGGACGGGGGGGCGTCGGTGACGTTGGTGTCCCTGGAGTTCTGTCCGGAGCTTCGGGAGCTGATCGGCAAGGACATAGTGACCGCCGAGGAGAGAGGGGTCCAGAGGGGGGACTTCGAGCGCTTCCGCTTCGCTGTTCTGGCCCTGCCGCCGGAGGCCACGTTGGAGGCCCTCAGGATGCGGGAGGGGACCCGGTGTCTGGTGTGCTGCTGCTCCCTTCCTGATATGGGGGACTTCGCGCTGGCGGCCCAGTGGAGCCACGGCAACTTCCGGGTTGGGATCTCCAGCGGCGGCACGGACCCCGCCGGGGCGGCGAAGCTCAAGGGCCTGATCCGGGCCTTCCTGGAGGGGAAGAGGCTCAGGCGATGACCCGGTTCGATCTGTTGACCCGCTCCAGCCCCCTGGCCATGGCCCAGGCCAGGATGTGGAAGGACAGGATAGAGTCCCTTGGGCACTCGGTGAGGCTGCTGGACGTGAGCACCCACGGGGACCGGGACCGTCGCCGTCACCTGGCCTGCTTCGGAGGCTTCGGGGCCTTCGTGAAGGCCCTGGAGGACCGACTCCTGTCGGGGCAGGGCCACGGGGCGGTGCACAGCCTAAAGGACGTGCCCTCAGTGCAGCCGGATGGGCTGGTGATAGCCGGCGTGCTGGAGCGGGGGCCCAGGGGGGACGTGCTGGTGACCCGGGAGGGGCTGAGCCTGGAGGAGCTGCCTTCCGGGGCGGTGATCGGCACCTCCAGCATCCGGAGGGCAGCCCAGGTGAGGATGCTAAGGGGGGATCTGAACGTGGAGTGTTGCCGGGGCAACGTGCACTCCCGGCTGAGGAAGCTGGAGCAGGGGCTCTTTCACGGGATCGTGCTGGCCCGGGCGGGGCTGGAGCGGCTTGGGATAAGGGCCCCCATGGCGGAACTTCCCTTCATCACCTCCCCCGGCCAGGGGGCGGTGGCGCTGGAGGCCCGGGAGGGATCGGAGCTACACCTCCTGGGGGCCCGGCTGACCCATCGGTCCACCTGGCTGGAGGTGCTGGCGGAGCGGTCGTTCCTGAAGGCCTTCGGGATGGGCTGCTCCGCCCCGGTGGCCGCCTCGGCGGTGATGGACCGGGACACCCTGACCCTCAAGGTTCAGGTACTCTCCCCCAACGGCACCTCCGCCGCGGAGGCGGAGGTGTCCTGCGTACCCTGGGGGGAGGAGGACGCATACGCCCTGGGGGAGGCGGCGTTCAGGGAGATCTCCGGATCGCCGGAGGTCCTCTCCGCCGGGTCCGCCGCCCGGGAGGTGTGCGGCCCATGATATGGCTGACAGGGGGCGGCTGTGCCTCCCCCCGGTGGCTAACCCAGGAGGGGGCGGAGGCCCTGGGGTCCGCATCGGCGGTGGTCTACGACCGGCTGATCCACCCGGACCTGCTTCTCCTCTGCCCCCCCGGGGCCCTGTTCATCCAGGCGGGGAAGCGGGGCTCGGACCACACCATGTCCCAGGAGGAGATAAACCGCCTGCTGGTGGAGCTGGCGGCGGACCACCCCCACGTGGTGCGCCTCAAGGGGGGGGACCCCTTCGTGTTCGGCCGGGGGGGCGAGGAGGCCCAGGAGCTGGACCGTCACGGGATACCCTGGCGGGCGGTCCCGGGGGTGACCGCCGCCCTGGGGGGCCTGCTGAAGGAGGGGATCCCGGTTACCCACCGGGGGGCCGCATCGGCGGTGTGCCTTGCCACCGGCCACCTGGAGGCCCCCTCCGAGTCCTACTGGGGGTCCCTGGCCCGGTTCGATGGAAGCCGGGTGCTGTACATGTCCGCATCGAACCTGCCAGAGAACCTGGGGCGCCTAATATCCCTGGGGCTTCCGGAGAACGAGCCGTGCGTGGCGGTGACCTGGGGGGGCTGGGGCAGGAGCTACGTCGTGGGGGGCACCGCCGGGGAGGGGGCCCGAGGGGGCTGGGCGTCCCAGGTCCGGAGCCCATCGGTGGTGATGATCGGTGGTTCCGCCCGAGTGAGGCTCACCCCCGCGGAGCTGCCACTCAAGGGGCTCACCGTGGCGGTCTGCCGGCCCATGCCGGAGGGGTACCAGACCGCCCGGCGGCTGGAGGCCCTGGGGGCGGATGCGTTCACCCTCCCGTTGCTGGAGGTGAGGCCCACCGCCTCCCGGGAGGAGCTGCTTGCATCCCTGGAGGGGGCGGACACGGTGGTCTTCACCAGCCCAAGGGGGCCCAAGGTCTTCAGGGACCTGGTGATGGACCTTAGGCTCCTCCGGTGCCGGACCGTGGCCATCGGAGAGGGGACCCGCAGGTCCCTGGAGGAGATGGGCATAGGGGTGGACCTTATGCCGGAGCGGGCGGACAGCCGGTCCTTGGCGGAGCTTTTGGTGTCCTGCGTGCGCCCCGGGGAGAGGATCCTGTTCCTTCGGAACCGGCGGTGCTCCCCCCTGCCGGTGGAGGCGGTCCGCCGGGCTGGTGCCCTGGCTTTGGAGCTGCCCATTTACGAGATGGTCCCCCGTGGTCTGCCCTGGCGGGAGCTGATACTGGAGCACTGGCAGGACACGAGGCCCCATGCGGTGGTGTTCGGCAGCGCCGCCCTGGCGGAGGCCTTTGCGGATGAGTTCGGCCCCCTTCCCGCCGGGGCGGTGCCGGTGGCGTGGGGTGAGGAGTGCGCCAAGCGGTGTGGGGAGCTCTTCCGCCGCCGGGGGGTCGTCATGGCCTCCCAGGACCTTGATGGTCTGGTATCGGCCCTGTTGGAGATAAGGGGGAGCGAGCATCCCCCTAAGCATCGTGGAAGGGGATGATTCTTGATGATGTCGTCCGGCAAGAGCAATCTGGAGTGTTTCGAGCGTGCCCAGCGGAGCTTGGTCGGGGGGGTCAACAGCCCGGTTCGGGCCTTCGGGGCGGTGGGTGGGACGCCCAGGTTCTTTGAGCGTGCCAGGGGATGTCACCTTTACGACGTGGAGGGCAACCGCTACGTGGATCACGTGATGAGCTGGGGGCCCATGATCTTAGGTCACGGGCATCCGGAGGTCCTGGAGGCGGTGCACCGGGCGGTGGATGCGGCGCTCACATTCGGGGCCTGCTCTCCGCTGGAGGCAGATCTGGCGGAGATGATCAAGGCCAAGTTCCCCTCCATGGACCTGATCCGGTTCACCTCCTCCGGCACCGAGGCGGTCATGGGGGCGGTGCGGCTCGCCCGGGGTTTCACCCGCAGGGATCTGATCGTCAAGTTCGCAGGCTGCTACCACGGCCACGGGGACTCCCTTCTGGTGTCCGCCGGTAGCGGGGCCCTCACCTTCGGCACCCCCTCGTCCCCGGGGGTCACCCGGGCCTGCGGGGCCCAGACGCTGGTGCTCCCCTACAACGACATCTCCGCCGCCCGGGAGGCGTTCCGTCGTTTCGGGGGGCAGATAGCGGGGGTCCTGGTGGAGCCCTGGGGGGGCAACATGGGGCTGGTGCCCCCGGTGGAGGGGTTCCTTGAGGGGCTCCGGGAGGTGACCTTGGAGGATGGGGCGCTTCTGATCTTCGACGAGGTGATAACCGGCTTCCGGGTGCCCCAGGGGGGCGTGCAGGGCCTTCTGGGGATCCGGCCGGACATCACGTGCCTCGGCAAGGTGATAGGGGGCGGCATGCCGGTGGGGGCCTTCGGGGGCCGGAGGGACGTGATGGAGCACCTGTCCCCCCTGGGGCCGGTCTACCAGGCGGGGACCCTGTCGGGTAATCCGGTGGCCATGGCCTGCGGCATCGCCACCCTAAGGTGCCTCACGGACCGAGCTTACGTCGAGCTGGAGGAGAAGGGGGCCTATCTGGAGGGGGCCATACTGGAGGCCGCCCGGTCCGCAGGAATCCCCGGGTCGGTAACCCGGCTGGGATCCGCCCTTGGGCTCTTCCTGGGCCCGGTTCCCCGGAACCTGGAGGAGGTTAAGGCCACCCGGGTGGACCTGTATCCCAGGCTGTTCCACCTCATGTTGGACCAGGGGGTATACCTGCCCCCCAGCGCCTTCGAGACCTTCTTCGTATCTCTGGCCCACGGGACGGAGGACCTGGAGCAAACTGGACGGGCCTTCGCCGAGGCCTTCAGGGCCTTAAAGGGGATGATGTAGGATGACGGGCTCCTTCCCTCAATCGAGGTGCCGGCGCAACAGACTCTACCCCACCATCCGCCAGGCCCTCATGGAAACGGTGATCACCCCCTCCAACCTGGTGCTTCCCCTCTTTGTGGTGCCCGGCGAATCCGTGGAGGAGCCGGTGTCCTCCATGCCGGGGGTTCAGCGATGGAGCGTAGATCGGCTGGGGAAGCCGGTGGAAGAAGCTATGGAAGCGGGTGTCCGATGCTTCCTGCTGTTCGGCATCCCCTCCTACAAGGACCCGGACGGAACGTCCGCGGACCGACTTGACCAGCCGGTCCAACGGGCCCTGAGGCTTCTCCGGGACCGGTACCCGGAGGCGTACCTGGTGGGGGACGTTTGCCTATGCGAGTACACGTCCCACGGCCATTGCGGTATTATTAAGGAAGGCAATATCGATAACGACCTCACCTTGAAGAGGCTGGCTTCAGTGGCGCTGAGCCATGCGGAGGCTGGGGCTCACGCGGTGGCCCCGTCGGATATGATGGACGGTAGGGTTTCCGTAATCAGACAGGAGCTGGATGGATCGGGGTTCTCGGACGTTGGTGTATGGAGCTACGCTGCCAAGTTTGCCTCCGCCTTCTACGGTCCCTTCAGGGATGCGGCGGAGAGTACCCCCGCCTTCGGGGACCGGAGGAGCCACCAACTGCCGGTAGAGAACCGGCTTGAGGCGATAAGGGACGCCCTGATGGACCAGGATGAGGGGGCGGATCTGTTGATCGTGAAGCCCGCGGGGACGTCGCTGGACGTGGTGAGGGACCTGCGGGAGGAGGCCCGGTTACCCCTGGGGGGCTACGTGGTTAGCGGCGAGCACTCCATGCTGGCCGGTGCCATATCGGCGGGGTTGCTTAGGGAGGATGCTTACCTGGAGTATCACCTTTGCGTCAAGCGAGCGGGCTGTTCGGTGATCATAACCTACGGGGCGGTGGACCTGGCCCGGAGGGTGAGACGGCTACTGGGGGTGTGAAGATGGAGGGCCGTTACGTGGATCCGCGCTCCACCGTGGACGACAGCGTGGTCATGGGCTTCGGGGTGGTAATCGAAGAAGACGTGCTGATAGGTCCCAACGTGAGTATAGGACACAACGTGGTGATCCATAGGGGGGTCAGGATAGGCCCCGGGTGCCGTATAGGGTCCAACACGGTGCTGGGGCGTACCGCCCCCGCCGATGGGGGGACCCCCAGGGAGTTGCCCCCCCTGGTGGTGGCCCCCAACGTGACCATCGGTTCTCTGTGCGTCATCTACCGGGGTGCCCTGATAAACCAGCTGGTCCAGATAGGGGACCTGGTTAGCGTCCGGGAGGACGTGACCATCGGGGAGATGACGGTGATCTGCCGGGGGGTTACAATAGAAAATAAGGTAACCATCGGTCGGAAGGTCAAGATCGAGGCGGAGGCCTACGTTACTGCCCTTTCCAACATAGGGGACCACTGCTTCATCGCCCCGGAGGTTACGTTCACCAACGACAATCTTCTCGGGGAGACCCGGGATCGGAGCAGGTCCAGCGGGGGCCCAACGCTGCTTAGGGGGGCTCGGATAGGCGGCAACGCCACACTCCTTCCCGGCGTTCAGATCGGCGAGGACGCCCTGGTGGGAGCGGGCAGCGTGGTCACTCGGGACGTTCCCGCCGGGGTGATCGTGGCGGGAGTCCCCGCCCGGCTGCTTAGGCCGGTCCCCACCGAGCAGCTGCTGATGAGGAGGAAGATGTACGATCAATGAAGAAATCGCTCCCCGCCCACACGTCGGCGGTTCGCAAGATCCTGCTGGATGTGGCCTGTGCTCTCGTTTCGTCCCTCGCAACCTTCGTCCTCAGGCTGGATCTGCCGCTGCCGGTCAATTTCGCCCCATCGCTGGTCCCCTACTCTATCCTGGCGACGGCCACTAAGCTGGGTCTGATCCTTTGGTTGGGCACATGGCGCCAGTCCTGGCGGAACTCCTCGGTGCCGGATCTGATCCAGCTTCTGAAGGTCATGGTCGCCTTCGTGGTGATCATGTCCGGGGTGGGCTTCGTACTGGGCCCCGCAAACATGCCCCTCCCCCGGGGGATACCCTTCATTGACGGGGCCATCACTCTCCTCTTGTGGGGGGGCATTAGGCTTCTGGCCCGGGGTTTTCACGAACGGGAGGGGCATAGCGGGTCCCACCTCAGGCCGGTGGTCATAGCCGGAGCGGGATCCGCAGGCACGTCGTTGGCCCGGGAGATCCAGAGAAACCGGTCCTGCGGCATGAGGGTAGCGGCCTTTCTGGACGATGACCCGGCGAAGCTGAAGATGACCATCCTGGGCGTGCCTGTGGCGGGGACGCTGGACCAGCTTGGGGAGGTGCTGGACCGGTTCGGGGCCAGCGAGGTTTTGATCGCGATGCCATCCGCCCCGGGTTCGGCGGTGAGGCTCGTCATGGAGCAGGCCTCATCCAGGCGGGTCCGGGCCAGGATAATCCCCGCCATAGCGGAGGTCCTCTCCGGCCGGGTCTCCCTGGACCTGGTGAGGGACGTGGAGGTGGAGGACCTGCTTCGCCGTGAGGCGGTGCGGCTGGACCTGGATGAGATCGGCAGCTACCTGCGAGGTCAGCGGGTTATGATAACCGGCGCAGGAGGATCGATAGGAAGCGAGTTGGTCCGACAAGCGATCCCCTTCGGTCCGTCGCTCCTGGTGCTCCTCGGTCGAGGGGAGAACAGCCTGCACCAACTTGAGATGGAGCTAAAGGGGATGGACCCGGTGCCTCCCTTCGTCACCGTAGTTGCGGACGTGAGGGACAGGACCAGACTCGGAAGGGTTATAGCCCGTTACCGTCCATCGGTGGTGTTTCACGCGGCGGCCCACAAGCACGTTCCCATGATGGAGGAACACCCGGAGGAGGCGGTAAAGAACAACGTGCTGGGGACGCTGAACGTGGTGGAGTGTTGCATTGAGGCTGGTGTATCAACCCTGGTCAACATATCCACCGACAAGGCGGTGAACCCAACGTCGGTGATGGGAGCATCCAAGCGGCTGGCGGAGATGGTGGTACGCCGGGTGGCGGACCGGGTGCCTCCGGGCGGAGCTTACGTGTCGGTTCGGTTCGGCAACGTGCTGGGCAGTCGAGGGAGCGTGGTCCCCCTGTTCAAGGAGCAGATCCGACGCGGAGGACCGGTTACGGTTACCGATCCGGAGATGGTACGCTACTTTATGACCATCCCGGAGGCGGCGCAGCTGGTGCTTCAGGCGGGGGGCATGGGGATGAACGGGGCGGTGTTCGTGTTGGACATGGGGGAACCGGTGAGGATCGTGGACATGGCGAGGGACCTGATCCGCCTATCGGGCTTGGAGCCCGATAGGGACATCCGTATAGAGTTCACCGGCCGTCGCCCGGGAGAGAAGCTGTACGAGGAGCTCTTGACCGCCGAGGAGGGAACCGAGGCCAGCCGGCACAGTAAGATCTTCGTGGCCAGGACGGAGCATATGGGTCTGGAGCTGGACCAGGTCATCCAACGTCTCAGCTTTGCTGCGGAGGTTGGGGACCAGGAAGCCATAAGGCGGATCCTGTCGGAGGCGATCCCGACCAGCCGTTTGGAGGGCATTGGCCCCGGGGGGGATTGAGGGGTGTACCTCCGGTTTGGCAAGAGGCTTATGGATCTGCTGCTGGCCTCCCTGGGGCTGCTCCTTCTTTGGCCCTTGATGTTGCTGGTGGGCCTGCTGGTCAGGATCAAGCTGGGATCACCAGTGATCTTCAGGCAGGTGCGTCCCGGCCTTGAGGGCAAGCCCTTCACCCTGTACAAGTTCAGGACCATGAGGGACCTCCATGGGAGCGACGGGGCCCCTCTACCAGATCGGGACAGGCTGACCCCCTTCGGCGTTTTCCTCAGGTCCACCAGCCTGGATGAGCTTCCGGAGCTCTTCAACGTTCTCAAGGGGGAAATGAGCCTAGTCGGCCCCAGGCCGCTTCTGATGGAGTATCTAGATCTCTACACCCCGGAGCAGATGAGGCGTCATCAGGTTCGCCCGGGTATAACCGGCATTGCGCAGGTGATGGGACGAAACGCCCTCCCGTGGGAGGAGCGGTTCCGGCTGGACGTCTGGTACGTAGACAACCTGTCGCTGACGCTGGACCTCAAGATCCTGGCCATGACGGTCTGTAAGGTCATCCGGCGGGAGGGCATCTCCCAGGAGGGGCAAGCCACGGTGGAGAGGTTCCGGGGCAGCGGAGTTTCGGGAGGAGGAAGCGAGAATGGTTGAGCGGATACACCTGTCGCCTCCCCACATGACCGGGGAGGAGCTGGCGCTGGTTAAGGAGGCTTTCGAAAGCAACTGGGTGACCCCCTTGGGCCCCCACGTGGACGCATTTGAGGCAGAGATGTGTGAGTATCTAGGCGTCAAAGGTGCCCTTGCTCTCTCGTCCGGTACCGCAGCGGTCCACCTGGGGTTGGTGTTGCTGGGGGTAGGCCCCGGTGACCCGGTGATCTGCTCTACCTTGACCTTCGCTGCCAGCGTTAATCCCGTGGTTTACCTTGGGGCGGAGCCGATCTTCGTGGACTCCGACGAGGAGACCTGGAACATGTCGCCCGAGGCACTGGAACGGGCAATTCGCTGGCTCCATGCCCAGGGTCGGCGGCCCAAGGCGGTTATCCCGGTGGACCTGTACGGTCATAGTGCGGACTACCGTCGGATAAGGGAGATCTGCGACCTTTGGGATATCCCGGTGTTGGAGGACGCTGCGGAGGCCTTAGGCGCCACTTACGGGGATCGCAGATGCGGCACGCTTGGGGAGTTCGGAGTGCTCTCATTCAACGGGAACAAGATAATAACCTGCGGAGGCGGTGGAATGCTGGTTTCGGATCGGGCAGATGATTTGGAGAGGGGCCGATTCCTTTCCACCCAGGCCAGGGAGAAGGTTCCCTGGTACGAGCACCGTCAGGTGGGTTACAATTATCGTCTAAGCAACATTCTGGCCGCCATAGGCCGAGGGCAGCTGAAGGTCATAGAGGACCGGGTGGCGTGCCGCCGTCGGATTTTCGACCGGTACGTTGAGGGGCTTGGGGATCTGCCGGGGCTGAGCTTCATGCCCGAGGCGCCCTACGGCAGGAGCAACCGGTGGCTCACGGTGATCCAGCTGGGGGAGGAATCCCCGGTTACTCCCCTTGAGTTAATGAAGCGTCTGGAGGAGCGGCACGTGGAGTCTCGGCCGGCTTGGAAGCCCATGCATCTTCAGCCATTGTACCGGGGTAAGGCTTACTTTCCCCACCGGGAGGGTTACAGCGTATCGGACCGGCTTTTCCAGCGGGGACTGTGCCTTCCCTCCGGATCGTCCCTCCGGGAGGATCAGCAGGACCTGGTTATCCAGATCATCCGAGAGGCCATGGGGGCTTAGCGTAACCAGCCGGTGAAACGCTGTTCACCAGAATGGACCGGACAGGAGGTGTGCCTTTTGCGATCTAACTCCCAGGGTGTCAAGGTGATACTGGCGGCCAATATGTCATGGCCGGTGGTTAACTTTCGACTACCACTCATAAGGGACCTGGTGGCTAACGGCTGTTCCGTAGAGGTTCTATCCCCTGACTGGCCAGGAGAGCAGCTTGAAATTCTGCGCAGTGCTGGGGCCCGGGGTCTTACGTTCCCCCTCCAGAGAACCGGCATAAACCCCCTGTGGGACATAAGAACCCTTTGGCACCTGTACCGTCACTTCCGCAACTCCAAACCCCAGGTTGTGTTTTCCTTTGGAGCAAAGACCAACGTTTGGGGCATGGTAGCTGCCCGAATGGCCCGGGTTCCCCGCCGGGTAGCCATGGTGGAGGGGATGGGCTATGCATTCACCGACTCCCCCGGAGGGGGGGTTAATCGTGGTCTTCTGCGATGGATCCTCCGGATGCTCTACCGCCTGGCCTTCGCATCGGCACACCGGGTGGTGCTGTTAAACCAGGACGACCTTAGAGATTTAACTAACCTATGTGGCCTAGATGAATCCAAGGCGTACCTTCTGGGCCCCATAGGGATCCCCCTCGAAGATTGGCCCATGCGGGAACCCCACCTAAACCCGATCACCTTCACCATGGTTGGTCGCATCCTTCGCGAGAAGGGGGTAATGGAGTACCTTGAAGCGGCTCGGATTGTAAAGAGCCGTCACCCGGAGGTTAGGTTCAACCTTTTGGGTCCCCTGTTTGACAACCCCGGCACCCTCTCCGCCATGGACATAAAACCCTATGTGGAGGACGGCACCGTCTGCTGGCCCGGCATGGTGGACGTTAAGCCCTGGCTAGAGAGGACCAGCGTTTTCGTCCTCCCCTCCTACTACCGGGAGGGAGTGCCCAGAAGTACCCAGGAGGCCATGGCCATGGGGCGGCCGGTTATCACCACCGACTCGGTGGGCTGCAGGGACACGGTGGAGGACCGGGTGAACGGGTTCCTGGTGCCCCCCAGGGACGTGGCGGCCCTGGCGGAGGCCATGGAGAGGTTCGTGATGGAGCCGGAGCTCATAGTCCGGATGGGGCTCGAGAGCCGCCGGATGGCGGAGGAGCGGTTCGACATGCGGTCAGCCAACCGGCGGATAATGGAGGTAATGGGAGTCATCGCTTAGCTAGCAATTAAGCTCGCCGTGTCTAACCCCTTGGCGCTTGGGATACTATCTACTGGCCATAGGGGCACCAGTCCCAGTATGGATCCCGTACACAGATACAAGTTTTTTCTTCATCCTGCTCTTGACGATTGCAACCCTCTGGGGGTAAGTTAAGATTTACTCACCCCCTTAAAGAGCCCGAGAGATGTCTCACATGCATAGCGTCATCGCGTAGCCATATCTACCGCTGTCCAGATGTGAGTAGTTTTGATAAGGTCACCCGCCCTGGGGGAAGGACCACCTGGATCCGGTAAAAAGCAACACCGCCTCCAGCCAGGCACCGGCGGACATTTCCTTACTTCTGCCTTTGCATATACATATACCAGCTCAAGCGCTACTATAGCTTTTCCCGCATCGCAAGGTTCCGCGCTCCCCTATGGATGGTGTTCGCCGAAGAAGTAGCGGTAGAAGGCGAAAAATCCGTTTTCCCCCGCTGAGACCGCTTTATCGGGGAGATATTGGGCCCCACATTGCCCCCACCCTTGCGCCCCTGGGTTTTGGTGATAGTATGATAGGCTAAACACTGGAGCGAGGGGGCGGTTGGGGTGGAGGTTTTCTTCGACTTCGCGTGCCCGTACTGTTACCTTGTCTGGAGCTTCCTGGGCAGGCTCGGCATGCTGGAGGGGGACCTCAAATGGTCCCCCTGGATGATAAGGCCCGACGTGCCCCAGGGGGGGCTCAGGAGGCGCTGGCCATTGCTGGACGAGCTTAGGCGCCTTGGCTCCGACGCGGAGGTCCCCTTCGCGGAGCTGGAGATCATCCCCAATACCCGGCGGGCGCTATTGGCGTACCTTTGGGCGGACCAGCGGGGGCTATCCAGGGAGGCGTTGAAGGCCACGTTCCTCGGGTTCTTCGCCCAGGGGCGGGACATAGGGGACCCCAGGGAGCTGTGCGCCCTCTACGCTGAAGGGGGGCTGCCGGATCCCTCCCAGGCCTTCGAGGACGTGGCCCTCATGGAGCGGCTGGGGCAGTTGGACGTGCGGGCGGAGGCCATCGGGGTGGAGGTGGTGCCCTCCTTCGTAGAGGGGGACCGGGTGGTGCTCTCCTGGCGGACCAGCTTCGTAATGAAGGACCTGGCGGAGTTCATGAGGGGACGGGGGATCTGAGGTGCCGCGGATAGTGGTGATGGGCGCCTCCGGCCGGGAGATGCTACTCAAGGTGGCGCACCATCCCAACGTGAACCACCCGGTGCTGGCCGATAGCTTCGAGGAGCGAACCTCCGGCCGGGGGGCCAGGCAGGCGGCGGCCTGCTCCAGGCTCAGGGGGCAGGTGAGCCTCATATCCGCGGTGGGCAGCGACGGCTCCGAGCGGGCAGTTCTGGAGGACATGCAGGACCAGCGGGTCAACATGCGCTCCTCCAAGGTCATCCGGGGGGCCCAGACCATGCGGGAGGTGACCCTTCGCATGGCCTTCGGGGGACAGAGCAGGGTGGTCTACCCGGGGGCGTGCGCTATGCTCACCTCCCAGCACGTTTTGGAGGCATCCAAGACATTCCAGGGGGTGGCCTGCGCCCTCTTTCAGCTGGAGCTGCCGGTTGAGGCGGTGATGGAGGGGATGCGGTGCGCTAGGCGGGCGGGGGCGGTGGTGCTCCTGGACCCCTACCCCGCCACCGGGAACCTGCCGCCGGAGATCTGGAGCTTGACCCAGGTAGTGCTGCCCAACGCGGAGGAGATGGCCCGCATAACCGGCAAGGACGACCCGGACGAGGGGGCGGGGAGGCTCATGGACCTGGGGGTCCAGGCGGTGGCAGCCCACCTGGGGCCCCTGGGGGCCATCCTCTACTCCAGGGGATCCAGGCCCCGGTCGTTCCAGGCCTTCCGGGTGGACACTGTGGATCACGACGGCGCGGGGGACGCCTTCGCCGCCGGGGTGACGGTGGCCCTCTCGGAGGGGATGGACATGGAGGAGGCGGTCCGGTTCGGCTGTGCCGCCGGGGCCCTGGCCTGCACCCGGGAGGGCACCCTGAACGCCTTCCCCGCCAGACAGCAGGTGGAGGGACTGCTCGTCTCCCAACCCTCCCCGGGGAGGACGTGACTTATCCACACGATATCCACCGAAGGGATGTGAAAAACCCCCATGAAGGTGTTGAAATCTCCAAGGGTGAAGGACCGGGCCTCCAGCTCGGACCTGTACGGGGTGAGCCATGAGGTGCGGCGGATAATCGACTGGGTGGTGCTCCACGGGGACCGGGCGGTGCTGGAGGGCTCCCGACTACACGACAGATCCTCCCGGGACAGCATCCTGGTGCCCGTGGAGGAGCTCCAGCGGGCCCACCGGTCCATGGATCCGGAGCTTCTGGAGGCGGTCCGGTATGCGGCCTCCAACGTGGAGACCTTCGCCCAGCGACAGAAGGGGGCCCTGATGCCCCTGGAGGAATCGGAGGTCCGGGATGGGGTGTACCTGGGTCACCGAGTTGTTCCGGTGGACTCCTGCGGCATCTACATCCCCGGGGGCTCGTACCCCCTTATCTCCACCGCGGTGATGCTGGCGGTGCCCGCCCGGGTAGCTGGGGTGGGCCGCATATGCGCCTGCACCCCCGTGAGGCGCGGCACCAACTCCCCGGATCCGTCGGTCCTGGGGACCCTCTACGAGCTGGGGGTAACGGAGGTGTACGCCGCCGGGGGGGCCTACGCGGTGGCCGCCATGGCCCACGGGACCGAGTCGATCCCGCCGGTGGACGTGATCGTTGGCCCGGGCAACAAGTACGTCACCGAGGCCAAACGGCAGTGCTTCGGCAAGGTGGGCATCGACTTCGTGGCGGGCCCCAGCGAGGTGCTCATAATCGCCCAGGAGGGGGATCCGGACTTCATCGCCTGGGACCTCCTGGCCCAGGCGGAGCACGACCCGGACGCCAAGGGGGTGCTGGTGACCACCTCCCCTGCCCTGGCCCGGCAGGTGATGGACCGGGTGGAGACCATACTGGGGGAGATAGTGACCTCCCCGGTGGCCCGGTCCTCCTGGGAGGACCACGGGGAGGTGCTGGCGGCGGAGGGGATGGACGAGGCGGTGGAGTTTTCCAACCGGATGGCACCGGAGCACCTGGAGCTGATGGTCCAGGACCCGGACCGGTGGATACCGCGCCTTCGGAACTACGGAGCCCTTTTCATCGGGGAGCACTCCGCGGAGGTCTTCGGGGACTACGCCTCGGGGAGCAACCACACGTTGCCCACCGCCGGGGCATCCCGGTACACCGGTGGGCTATGGGTTGGAACGTTCCTCAAGGTGCTGACCTCCCAGCGGGTGACCCGGGAGGGGGCCCGGGAACTGGCCCGGGTCTCCGCCCTCCTGGCCCAGGCGGAGGGGCTCATGGCCCACCGGGGGGCGGCGCTTGCGAGATCCCGGAAGGGGTGATGGGGATGAGGACCCTCAAGGCGGTGTCACTGGCATCTGTGCTGGTGCTGCTCCTCTGCGCCTCCGCCCTGGGGGCTCCCAGGGTGTCGGTGGTGACCCTGCGAAGGACCCTGGGGGACCTAAGGATATCGGTCCAGTACCCCCGGGTGGAGACCGGGGGGGATCCCAAGGTGCTGCTTCGGATGAACCGGGCCTTCAAGGAGGAGGCTGTGAGGGTCCTCCGCCAAATGGAGGCCCTGGCCAGGGAGGCAGGGGACAGGGGGGATCCGAAGCTCTACCGGTGCGAGAGGAGGGTTAGGGTCACGTTCCGCCGGGGGAACCTCTTCAGCTTCACCGCTGAGCAGTTCGTGAGCCTTCCCAACATGGCCCACCCGGACTCGGGCCTCGTGGGGCGCACCTACGACGCCTCCACTGGGGAGGCGGTGACGCTGGACCGGCTCTTCCTGCCCCAGTGGAAGCAGTTGGTCCAGGACCGGGTGGGGAGGATGGCCATGGACCGGATCGGATCGGGGAAGCTGGAGATCAACCAGGACCAGGACATCCCCTCCGCAGAGGAGTACAAGGACAGCTTCTATCTCTCCAGGGACCGGCTGGTGATCTACTGGGAGAGGTACCGGTTCACCCCCGGGTACGTGGGGGTGGTGGCCTTCGAGATCCCACTGCGGGAGCTGAGACACCTGGCCCGGGAGGCGGCGGTGCGGTTCCACTGAACCACCTTGGCAGTCCGGGGGTCGGGGCTGGGTCCCCGGCCCCCTTTCCATTGGAAGTTGACATGGGGAGTCTTTGACCATAAGATACCGACCGTACGGTCTGGAATTTGCAGGTTCACCAGAAGGGGGATCCGGATGAGGATAAAGGCAGACTGGCGGTTGGGGGCCCTGGCGGTGCTGGCGGCCCTTGGGGTGTTTTGGGGGCTGAGGCACTTCTCCCCTCCCGACGAGGAGACGGTGGGCAAGGCCCAGCCGGTGTCGGTTCGGGAGGTGGGGCCCATGGACTTTCGGGAGGACTTCTCCACCCAGGGGACCATCCGGGCCCTTCGGTTCGCGGCGGTTACGCCCAAGGCGGACGGTACCATCCTGGAGGTGTACGTCCGGGAGGGGGACCGGGTGCGTCGTGGTCAGCCCCTGTTCAGGACCGACAACGTGCGGCAGGAGGAGGCGTACCGGATCGCCCAGCGGGACGTGGACGCCGCCAGCTTCGCGGTGGAGGAGCGGACCCATGCGGTGATCCGGGCCCGGGCGGAGCTGGAGCGGGTGGAGCTGGACCTGAAGCGCTTCCGGGAGTTGCTGGACGAGGGGGCCATAAGCCAGAGCATGTTCGACGATGTATCCACCCGATATAGGCAAGCGAAGGCCATGTACGCCTCCGCCCAGAGCATGCTCAACTCCGCCCAGGCTTCTCTGAGGAAGGCCCAGGGGGCGCTTAACATAGCCAGGAAGAACCTTTCAGACACCACGGTGGTCTCCCCCATGGACGGGATGGTGAGCCGCCGCCTGATGGAGCCCGGGGAGATGGGCCGGGCGGGGGTGCCGGTTCTCCGGATAGACGATCCCTCCCAGGTGGAGGTTCTGGCGTACCTGCCATCGGAGATGTACCCCAAGGTGGTGCCCGGGGTGACCCGGGTTGAGCTGCTGGACTCGTCGGGGGCCCCGGTGGAGGTGCTCACCGTAAAGATCAAGAGCCCGGTGGTGGATCCCACATCCCGGTCCTTCGAGGTCCGGTGTCTTGCGGAGGGGGGCCCCTCCAAGGTGCCCGGCGCCATGGCGGAGCTCCGGTTCCTGCTGGGTAGCAGCAGGTCCCTGGGTATCCCCAGAAGGTCGGTGGTCCACCGGGAGGAGGGGGACGTGATCTACACGGTGAGCGGTGACGTGGCCCGGATGGTGCGGGTGGTCACCGGCCTGTCCACCGACGGACACGTGGAGCTGGTCTCCGGGGACGTGAAGGCCGGGGACCTGGTGGTGGTGGACGGGGCCCAGATGCTGGATCAGGGGTCCAAGGTCAAGGTAGTGAGGAGGTCCAAGTGATGCTTCACCGGGCCTCCCTGAGGCGCCCCATCGCCATGGGGTGTCTGCTGATCGCCCTGTCGCTACTGGGGATCAACGCCTACCGGAAGATGGGGCTGGAGCTGATGCCCAAGGCGGACGTGCCGTACGTCACGGTGGTCGCCATCTGGCCCGGCGCCTCCCCCCGGGATATAGAAACCGACGTGGCCAAGAAGATCGAGGACGCGGTCTCCTCCGTGGACGGGATAAAGCACATAAAGTCCACCTGCATGGAGAACGTGGCGGTGGTGAGCCTGGAGTTCGAGCTGGGCACCGACGTCAACGTGGCGGCCAACGACGTCCGGGAGAAGATCGACCCCATCGTGCCGGACCTGCCCGAGGGGGTGGAGAAGCCCATAATCCAGAAGTTCGACATCAACGCCTCCCCCATCATCACCATGGCGCTGGTGGGGGACATGAGGCTGGACGAGCTGTACGACTACGCGGACTCCCGGCTCAAGGACCGGTTCTCAACCATTCCGGGGGTGGCGGAGGTGAGGCTCACCGGGGGCTCCAAGCGGGAGCTCCACGTGCTACTGGACCCTTTCCGGCTGGCGGAGCGGGGGCTCACCTCCAGCCAGGTGACCCGGGCCCTGGCGGAGGGGGTCCGGACCATACCTTCCGGGCGGATCAAGGACGGGGAGGACGAGTGGTCCGTCCGGTTCGACGGGGACTACCGGAGCGTCCAGGACCTGGCCATGATGCCCATAGCGGCCCGGAACGGGGCCAGGGTGTACCTGAGGGACGTGGCCCAAATCCGGTTCGACACCGCGGAGAGGCGTCAGGCGGTCTTCCTGGACGGCCGTCAGGCGGTGGGCATCCGGATCGTCAAGAAGGCGGACGCCAACGCGGTGGAGTTGGTGGACCGGGTGATGAGGACCTTCGAGTCCCTTAAGGGGGAGCTCCCCGGGGGGATGAGGCTGGTATGGGTCACCGATGAGGGGACCTACATCCGCTCCTCGGTGCGGAACACCATCTCCAGCATAGTCCAGGGGATAGTCCTCACCGCCGGCATCCTCTTCTTCTTCCTGTACAACCTGCGGTCCACCCTGGTGGTGTCGGTCACCATGCCCCTCACCATAATCATGTCCCTGTTCTTCATGCAGCTCATGGGCTACACGCTGAACACCTCCACCCTGCTGGCCCTGGGGCTGTCGGTGGGGATTTTGGTGTCCAACAGCCTGGTGGTGCTGGAGCGGGTGCTGTCCAAGCTGAAGGAGCACGGGGACCCCAAGAGGGCCGCCCTGGAGGGCACGTCGGAGGTGGCCCTGGCGGTGCTGGCCAGCGCGGGCACCAACGTGGTGGTGTTGCTACCCATAGGGCTCATGGGCAGCATGGTGGGGCTCTTCTTCCGCCCCTTCGCTATCACGTCCCTGACGGTGAACGCCATGTCCATCTTCATATCATTCACACTGACCCCCATCCTATCCGCGTACCTCCTCAAGGTGACCTCCGGCGGGAGGCTGGAGAGGCTGGAGGAGCGGTTCAACCGGTGGCTGGACCGGCTATCGGATAGGTACGTGGGGGCGGTGCGGCACCTGGTGTCCAGCCGGGCCCGGGCCACCGGGGTACTGGTCCTGGTGCTGGTGCTCTTCCTGCACGCCATGACGTTGCCCAAGAGGATAGGGTTCAACTTCGCCCCCGACGTGGACAAGGGGAACGTTTACGTGAAGCTGGAGTTCCCAACCCGCCAGAACCTGGACGCCACGGTCCAGGGGGTGAGAGAGGCGGAGGAGCGGCTCAGGGACCTTCCTCACCTGAGGCACGTGTTCTCCACCGTGGGCACCGTGGAAGGCATCGGGGAGAACGAGGAGGGGGTGTACCTAGCGCAGCTGCTGCTCAATTTCTCCGACAAGACCGAGAGACGGGAGAGCATCTTCCAGCTGGTGGAGGAGGCTCGGCGGCGCATGAGGGACTTCCCGGGGGCCAAGGTGTCGGTAAGCATACCTTCATTCATAGGGGGGCAGAACGTGCCCATCCAGATGGACATAATGGGGGACGACTTCGAGCAGCTGGACCGGATAGCCCTTGAAGTTCAGCGTCGGGTCCAGGAGAAGGGGGGCTTCTTCGACGTGGACACCTCGGTGAGGGAGGGCAAGCGGGAGTTGCTGGT
The DNA here is from genome assembly GCF_000024905.1 of Thermanaerovibrio acidaminovorans DSM 6589. NCBI lineage: Bacteria > Thermotogati > Synergistota > Synergistia > Synergistales > Synergistaceae > Thermanaerovibrio > Thermanaerovibrio acidaminovorans. The sequence continues at coordinate 36,561 of NC_013522.1, read as the reverse complement.
GCGGCCCAACAGGGCGGTGCTGGCGGACCTGGGGGTGCCCCCCCTGGCCATAGGGGGCATGTTGAGGAACAACCTGGAGGGGCAGAAGGCGGCGGTCTTCAAGACCCTGGACAAGAACTACGACATCCGGGTCAAGTTCCAGGAGGTGTCCGGAACCCAGCGGGTGGCCAGCTTCCAGCTGCCCGGGCCCGGGGGTTCCACGGTGCCGTTGGCTTCGGTAGCCCAAGTGAGCCAGGGCCTGTCCCCCATCAAGGTTTACAGGTCAGACAAGATGAGGACCAGCAAGCTGTTCGCCAGCCTCTCCCCTGGGTATCCGCTGGGCACCGCGGTGGAGGACGTGGAGGACATGGTGAAGCGGGAGAACCTGTTGCCCCCAGGCTACACGGTGAAGTTCCGGGGGGACTACGAGCGGATGGCGGACGCCAACCAGGCGTTCCTGGAGGCGGGGGTTCTGTCGGTGATCCTCACGTTCCTCACGCTGTCGGCCATACTGGAGTCCTTCAAGTGGCCGGTGTTGATCCTCACCACTGTTCCCCTGGGGATGGTGGGGGTATTCTGGGCCCTGTGGCTAACATCAACGGGGATGAACATCTTCGTGCTTCTCGGGGCGGTGATGCTGATAGGCATCGTGGTCAACAACGCCATCCTGGTGGTGGACCAGTTCAGGTCTCTGAGGGCCCAAAGGCCTGGGCTGGACAGTGCGGAGCTGATGCTCATGGCGCTCAAGGAGTCGTTCCGCCCAGTGTTGATGGTCACGCTGGCGGCGGTGCTTGGGATGATGCCCCTGGCGCTGTCCCGTGGGATGGGCAGCGAGTTCACCACCGGCATAGGCATCGCCTCCGCCGGTGGGGTGGCAATGTCGGGGCTGCTGGCCCTGTTCGTGATTCCCCTCCTCTACATAGTTCACCTGGAGTGGAAGTCCCGCCGGGGAGGGGATGGGGGGAAGGGATGAGGCGAAAGGGGCGCCTTCTTTATAGGGGCGAGAGAGGATGGGCATGTCCTCTCTCGCCTCGTTTTCTATCTAAGCATCCACCTCAAACACCTTCATTTGGGGGAAAGTGCAACAATTTCTCCGTTGGATCAAAGTTGGCAAACCATATCTCTAGGATAACAGTCCCTCGTTACCTTAAGAGTCCCTGCTTATTTTTTTATTTTATCACCCTACCACTGTTTAAAGCCCAGCCCCCATAGAACAAAAACCCCCGGCCCGGTTATCCCGTGGCCGGGGGTGACGGATCGCAAGCCTACCCCACGAAGACCTCCTCGATCATCTTGAGGGCCCGGTCGATCTCCTCCTTGGTGATCACCAGAGGGGGAGCGAAGCGGATGATCCAGCTGTGGGTCTCCTTGCAGAGGAGCCCCTTGTCCTTCAGGGCGGTGGTGTAGATCCGGGCCTTGCCGGCGGACTCGTTCAGCACCAGCCCGATCAGCAGCCCCTTGCCCCGGACCTCCTTTATCTTGTCCGTCTTGGCCTGGATGGCCTTGAGCCCATCCATGAAGTACTTGCCCAGCTCCGCTGCCCGGTCCGCCAGCTTCTCCTCCACCAGCACGTCAATGGCCGCCATGGCCACCGCACAGGCCAGGGGGTTGCCGCCGAAGGTGGAACCGTGGGTGCCGGGCTTGAAGACCCCAAGGACGTTCTCGTTGGCCGCCACGGCGGAGACGGGGAACACCCCACCGCCCAGGGCCTTGCCCATGATTATGATGTCCGGGTCAACCCCCTCGTGCTGGAATGCGAAGGTCTTGCCGGTGCGGCAGAAGCCGGTCTGGACCTCGTCCACCGCCAGCAGCACGTTGTTCTCCCGGCAGATCCGCTCAAGTCCCTTGAGGAACCCGTCGCTGGGAACCCGGATACCCGCCTCACCCTGGATGGGCTCCACCAGGATGCCCACCGTGTTCTTGTTGACCGCCCGCTTGACCGCCTCCAGATCGTCGTAGGGGACGATGACGAAGCCCGGCGTGTAGGGGCCGTAGTGGTCCCTGGCGTCCGGATCCACCGAGAAGGAGATGATGGTGGTGGTCCGGCCGTGGAAGTTCTCCTCGAAGACGATTATCTCCGCCTTGTCCTGCTCAACCCCCTTCACCAGGTAGCCCCACTTGCGCATGGTCTTTATTGCGGTCTCCACCGCCTCGGCGCCGGTGTTCATGGGAAGCACCATGTCCTTGCCCACGAACTCCGCCAGCTTCTTGGCGAAGAGGGGCCAACGATCGTTGTAGAACGCCCGGGAGGTGAGGGTCACCAAGTCCGCCTGATCCTTCAGGGCCTGTATTATCTTGGGATGGCGATGCCCCTGGTTAACCGCCGAGTAGGCGGAAAGCATGTCCATGTAGCGGCGCCCCTCCGGATCCTCCACCCATATGCCCTCCGCCTTGCTGATAACCACCTCGAGGGGATGGTAGTTGTGGGCACCGTACTTGTGCTCCATCTCCATGAGCTCCTTGGAAGTGTACATCCGGCCTCTCCTCCTTTTTTGTAGCCTCGCCAGGTTGGGACCGTCCTCCGTCGACTGGGCCTTCCATGCGAGATCCGCGGCGGGGCATTGAACTATTTTCTTTCGAAAGTTTACACCATTCGGGATTGAAGGGCAACCCCCCCATGATTCGCCGCGGCGGGCCCGGCTACCGATCCAGATCTTACCAGAACTCCCGCATAATAGCCAGAAAAGAAAAAGTAATATCCGTGCCTTTTGAAGATCGGTTTTCATGGTATCCTTCCGTTGCGACGCAAAATCTGGAAAAATATCCCGAATTTGAATTGTGTTTCTTAAGTGAGGTGATGGTTCGAACCAAGGCCGCATGGCAATGAACCCCCACCAAGGGGCGCTTCATCTTCATCATCATAAACCAAACGGAGGGATGCATTTTGAGTCAGAAGCGACGAGGGCTGTTCAACCGGTTCCTGGACCTGGTGGAGAAGGGGGGCAACAAGTTACCCCACCCGGCAACCCTGTTCCTCATCCTTGGGGTGGCCATAATCATCATATCCGGCATAGCGGGATCCATGGGACTCAAGGTCACCTACGAGAGGATCGCCAAGGGGGTGGCGGAGCAGGTCACCGTGGAGGCGGTCAGCCTCACCAATAAGGAAGGGATCCGCCGGATCGTCTCCGAGGCGGTGACCAACTTCACCGGCTTCGCCCCGTTGGGCACCGTGTTGGTGGCCATGCTGGGAGTGGCGGTGGCGGAGGGCACGGGGCTCATCCAGGCGTGCCTCAAGAAGCTGGTGCTCAGCACCCCCAAGAGGCTCATCACCTTCGTGGTGGTCTTCGCGGGGGTCATGTCCAACATAGCCTCCGACGCGGGCTACGTGGTGCTGGTTCCCCTGGGGGCCATAGTATTCATGGGCTTCAAGCGGCATCCCCTGGCGGGACTGGCCGCCGCCTTCGCCGGCGTCTCCGGGGGCTTCAGCGCCAACCTTCTGGTGGGCACCCTGGACCCCCTCCTCTCGGGCATAAGCCAGGCGGCGGCCAACATCTTCCAGCCGGGCTACATCGTGAACCCCACGGATAACTACTTCTTCATGGCGGCCTCCACCTTCGTCCTCTCCATCATAGGCACCGTCATCACCGAGAAGGTGGTGGAGCCTCGGCTGGGAGAGTACCACGGGGGAGATCACGATGACCACGACATATCCACCATCACCGACCAGGAGCGCAAGGGCCTCCGCTGGGCGGGGCTGAGCCTGCTTATCTTCGTGGCCATCGTGGCCGTCCTGGTGGCCCCCTCAAACGGCATCCTCCGGGATGACGAGGGCAAGATCCTGGGACACACCCCATTCATGATGGGCCTGGTGCCCCTCATCGCCGCCTCGTTCCTCATCCCCGGGGTCTTCTACGGCATCGCCACCGGCTCGGTGAAGAACGACAAGCACGTGGCCAACATCATGGGCAAGGGCATGTCCACCATGGGCAGCTACCTGGTCCTGGCCTTCTTCGCCGCCCAGTTCGTGGCCTACTTCGGCTGGTCCAACCTGGGCATAATCCTGGCGGTCAAGGGGGCGGAGCTCCTCAAGGCCACGGGCATGACCGGCGTCAGCCTAATAATCGGATTCGTCCTGGTGGCGGCCTTCATTAACCTCTTCATCGGAAGCGCCTCCGCCAAGTGGGCCATAATGGCCCCGGTCTTCGTCCCCATGTTCATGGCCCTGGGCTACACCCCCGCTTTCACCCAGCTGGTCTACCGTATCGGGGACTCCTGCACCAACATAATCACCCCCCTCATGTCCTACTTCGCGGTCATCGTGGCCTTCGCCCAGAAGTACCGGAAGGACATCGGCATGGGGACCCTCATATCCATGATGCTCCCCTACTCCCTGGCCTTTCTGGTGGGCTGGACCGCCCTGCTGGTCATCTGGTTCCTGCTGGGACTCCCCATAGGACCCGGAGCGTTCATAAGGCTATAATCCAAGAAGTCCCGAGGGGGCCCAAAGGCCCCCTCTAACGTTAGAAGGAGGCGACTCGACTTGATAAACCGGGAAAGGCTGCTGGAGGAGTTCCTGGAGCTGGTGCGCATACCTAGCCCCTCTGGAAGGGAGAAGGCCATGGCGGACCTCTTGGTGGCCAAGCTCGCCCAGATGGGGCTTCAGGTCACCGTGGACGATGCGGGCGACAAGGTGGGGGGCCAGACGGGGAACGTGATAGGCCGCCTCAAGGGCACCGTGGAGGCCCCAACCATCCTATTCAGCGCCCACATGGACACCGTCACCCCCTGCGACGCCATCAACCCCATCGTCAAGAACGACACGGTCTACAGCGACGGCACCAGCGTACTCGGGGCGGACGACAAGGGGGGCATCACCGCCATCCTGGAGGCCCTGCGGGTCCTCAAGGAGAACTCCATCCCCCACGGTGACGTGGAGGTGGTCTTCTCCATATGGGAGGAGGGGGGCCTCAAGGGGGCCTTCAACCTGGACACATCCGCCCTCAGGGCTAAGCACGGCTACGTGCTGGACAGCGGCGGGGATGTGGGACAGATCATCACCTCCGGCCCCGCCCAGGACAAGATAGACGCGGTGATCCGGGGACGCAGCGCCCACGCGGGGGTGGCGCCGGAGGAAGGCGTAAGCGCCATCATGATCGCTGCCCGGGCCATCGACCGGATGAACCTGCTGAGGATAGACCCGGAGACCACCGCCAACGTGGGCTACATCATGGGGGGCGGGGCCACCAACATCGTCACCCCCGAGGTTACCATAAGGGCCGAGGCCCGAAGCCTGGACCAGGAGAAGCTGGACCGCCAGAGCCGCCACATGGTTCAATGCCTGGAGGAGGCGGCCTCCCACTTCGGGGGCTCCGCAGAGGTGACCGTCACCCGGGCGTACCCCCCCTTCCGGCTGGACGACCAACACCCCACGGTGGCCATGGTGAAGAGGGCCCTGGAGCGCATGGGGGTGACCCCCACCACCACCTCCACCGGCGGCGGCAGCGACACCAACGTGCTCAACTCCAAGGGGATCCCCTCGGTTAACCTGGGGGTTGGCATGAGGAAGGTCCACACCCTGGAGGAGCACATCCACGTGAAGGACCTGGAGACCTCCGCCCGGATGGTGCTGGAGATAATCCGCTCCTTCGCCGGCGCCTAGGCCCCCAAGGCCCCAAGGACGGGCCCCCCGAGTCCTCATCACCCTGGGGGCCCTTGTCGGCTATAATAGCCTGGTATTCGACCAAAATTTGGGGGTTGACTCATGGAGTTTCAGGTCAGGAACGTGGCACAGATCGCCCAGGCGGATATGCGGTTCGGGGACCTCACCGTTCTGGTGGGCCCCCAGGGGGCGGGCAAGAGCGTGTTACTCCAGCTGTTCAAGCTGGCCATCGACAGGGCCTACGTGGAGGACACCATGGCCAGTTTCGGCCAGGACTGGCAAAGGGGCAACCCAAGGGCCCTGCTGGACGCCTACCTGGGGCTGGGCATGGGGCGCAGCTGGAATGAATCGAGCCAGATGCTGCTCCAGGGGGAACCGGTGGACCTGGCTTCCGAACCGAAGGGTCACCCCACCCAGGAGGCCCTGTTCTACATCCCCGCCCAGAGGGCCATATCCATGCCCGCCGGCTGGCCCCAGCCATACAGGGCCTACCGCTCCACGGACCCTTTCGTGCTCAAGAACTTCAGCGAAGCCCTCCGAACCCACATGGATAACATCTCCTCCCGAGATAACATCTTCCCCACCAAGTGGAAGCTCAAGGGCCCCATGCGGAAGCAGATCGACTGGGGGGTCTTCCACGGGGCCAAGGTCTCCATGGGGGACCTGTCAATGCAGAGACAGGTGGTCCTCAAGGTGGGGGGAGGGAGGGATAACTACGGAGTATCCTACACCGCCTGGTCGACCGGACAGAGGGAGTTCTTCCCCTTCCTGATGAGCTGCTACCGGCTGCTCCCCTCCTCTAAGAAAACCAAGGACGACAACATCCAGTGGGTGGTGATCGAGGAGCCCGAGATGGGGCTTCACCCCCGGGCCATCTTCTCCTCCGTCCTCCCCCTGGTGTTCGACATGCTGCACAGGGGCTACCGGGTGGTCATCTCCACCCACTCCCCCAGCGTGCTGGAGGCCCTGTGGGCCATCAGGGAGATAAATGCCAGGATCCTGTCCAAATACAACGCCAGGGACAGGAGCAACAAGGTGAAGCTCATATCGGAGATGATGGGGCTAAAAACCGCCCGGGGGGACGTGAAGGACATGGTGGACAGTCTCCTGGAAAAGAAGATCCAGGTCTACGGGTTCCAGCTGGGGCAAGGGAAGGACCACCTGGTGCATGTCAAGGACATATCCACCCTGGACCCCTCCAGCGACGACCCGGACATATCCGGATGGGGGGGGATCGTATCCTACAGCTGCGGGATCTCCGAGACGGTGGCCAAGGCGGAGAGGGGGGCCATCCGGTGACCGGTCCCAGCAAATTCGAGAGGGCCCTCCAGGCGGTGGGGGGCCTTAGGATGCAACGGGGGCTCAAGGCCCTGGGGAACAACTCCAGCAAGGTCACCTGCAAGGACAGCCGTATGATCCTGGGCAGCGTGGACCTGGACAAGGACCTGAAGGACCAGATGCCCCAGGATAGCCGGTGGGACTACGTGATAGGATATGAAAACAACAAAGAGGATAAGGCCTTCTTCGTGGAGGTCCACCCGGCCCACACCAGCGAGGTAAGCCAGATCGTCAAGAAGGCCCAATGGCTCAAAAAGTGGGCCGAGACGAACGCCAAAGAGCTCTGGGGGATGAAGCACCGAATCTACTGGATCGCCACCGATGGGGTACACATTAGATCCAACGACCATGGCCTAAGGAAACTGTCCCAATTGGGGGTCTCCCGCCCGGTCCCCAGGCTGGACCTGGACAAGTGCGATCCTTGACCCTAAAAGGGCCCACGTAAGCCGGCGGCCCCATTTACGGGGCCGCCGCGCCACATCCAACTCGACGATCACACCCGGCTCAGCAATCCACCCGGAAAACGGTGTCTATCACGCTCCCGTCCCGGTACTCCACCAGCGCCACCACCCGGCTCCTGTCCTCCTCAACCTCCCGGGGAACTCCGGTCAGCCTCTCCACCTCCTCCTTCAGCTCCCTTATGTCCTTCACGCAAAGGCCCATCCGCCTGGCGGACTCCGCAAGATCCACACAACGGGGGTTCACGCACACTCCCCGCTCGGTCACTATGGCGTCCACCGTCTCCCCCGGGGTCACCACACATCCCACCCGCTCCCGGATCGACGGCACTCCACCCCGGAACGACGGAAGCACCACCACCGACAGCTTCGACCCCGCCGCGGTGTCGCAGTGGCCACCGGATGCACCACGCAACACACCATCATGGCCGGTCAGCACGTTCACGTTGAAATCCACGTCCACCTCCAGCGCCGCAAGAACCACCACGTCCAAATGGTTCACCACGCAACCACGGTTCAGCGGGTTCGCGTACCACGACTGGTCTATCTCCACGTGGTTCCGGTTCCTCAACATGGATCCCGTCACCGACGCGTCGAAGCTCTGAACGTCGTAAAGGACCCGGAAGAGACCCTCCTCCAGCATCTGCGCCATGTAACCCGTCACACCGCCACACCCGAAGCTGCCACGGATACCCTTGGCGCTCATGTGCTCCCTCACGTAGCGGGCCACCGCAAGGCTCGCCCCTCCAGCACCCACCTGAAACGACACCCCGTCCTCCATCAGTCCCGACGCCAGGATCAGCCGAAACGCGTCCCGGGCAATCTTCAGGTCCACAGGGTTGCGGGTTATCCGGGCCGCACCGGTGGCTATCTTCCGGGGATCACCAAGGCTGTCCACCACCAGCACCTGGTCCACCAGATACTGGGGCACCGACACCACACCAAGCGGATCCTCCGAAAGGTCGTCCGTCACCGCCACCACGTGACGGGCGTAGCGGGCGTCCTGCTGGGCGTAACCCAGCGACCCGCACGCGGACCTGCCCAGCATGCCGGTAAAGTTCCCCATCCGGTCGCACTTGGGGGCCCCAAGGAACGCCACGTCTATCCTTATGCTTCCCTCCTCTATCGCCCGGGCCCGGCCGCCGTGGCTGTGGATCACCACCGGAACCTCCAGCTCTCCCCGGCTTATGGCCTTACCAACCTCACCCCTAACGCCGGAGGTGTGGATCATCCTCACCACACCGCGCCGGACGAAACCCGACACCTCCTCGTGGGCGTCGGTCAGCGAGCTGGGCGCCAGCGTAAGATCCCTTATACCAAGCCTCTCGCAGGCCTCCAGCACACGGCACATCACCGCGTCACCGTTCCTCAGATGATGGTGGAACGACACGGTCATGCCGCTCTCCAGCCCGGACCTCCTTATGGCCTCCTCCACGTCATGGGTCACCTTGTCCCTCCGGGCCGGATAGCCCCTCATTGGGGGGCTCACCCGGGGAACCTCCTCTCCCAGGCGGCAGAACGGACCACCATAGGGGATCACGGCACCGAAACCGGGAACCTCAAGGGGCACCGGACGTCCTATGGCGTTCTCCACAAACCTCACAGACCTTCCACCTCCCCCATCTCCCAGAGACGAAGGGTGTTCTCCGCCCGCCTCACCACCGGCGCGTCCACCATCCGGCCGTCCACGGACACAACCCCCTTGCCCTCCGCATGGGCCCTACAGGCGGCATCCACTATCCGGCGGGCCCGCTCCACCTCCGACAACTCCGGCACGAAGGCCCGGTGGATCCACTCTATCTGGCTCGGGTGGATGGCCGCCTTGCCAGTGAAGCCAAGCCCCACCACCCGGCGGGCCTCCTCGTAAAGCCCCTGGTGGTCATCCACGTCAGCCCAAACCGTGTCCAGCGCCTGAAGGCCAAGGCTCCGGGCCGCCAGCGCCACCTGGCTACGGGCCACGAAGAGCTCCCAGCCCTCCCGGGTCTTGCTCACCCCCATGTCCGCCGTCAGGTCCTGACCTCCCAGAGTCAGCGCCTCCACCCGGGGGCTACTGCGACCTATCTCAAGGGCGTTCACCACCCCGCGGGCGGTCTCCAGCATGGCGTGGATCCTCACGCTGCCCACCGGCAACCCATGCTCCTCCTCTATCCGGCCCATGAGGCGGTCCGCCAGGATCACGTCCTCCGGGGAGGAGCACTTGGGGATCCTCACCGCGTGGGGCCTCAAGGGAACCACCGCCCTAAGGTCCTCCTGGAAGAACTCCGTGTCCGCCCCGTTCACCCGAACGGTGACCACCACGGACCCGAAGTCCAGCACCTTGAGCATCTCGCACACCAGGTCCCGGGCCGCGTCCTTCTCCGACAGGGCCACCGCGTCCTCCAGGTCCAGAAGCACGCTGTCCGCCCCGAAGGTGGCGCAGTGCTGCAGCATCCCCGGGCTGTTACCCGGCACGTAAAGCATGGACCTCACGGGCCTCATCCCTCTACACCCCCAACGGCCCTGCTCAGGGCGGTCTTAAGCCGGGCCCTGAGGGTGGGAAGGATGGCCCCCTGGTCCTGGATCTCCACCAGCGCACCGGTTATGCCCATCCGGCATAGCCCCTCCTCCACCAGCGCCCGGGTCCGCTCCGGGTACATCCTGGCGCAGACCCCCTTGAGGCGAACCTCCACTCGGTCCGACGGGTACACGCACACCAGACAGTCCGAGGACTCCAGCGTGCCCGCTCGAGACTCCACAATCAACTCTAACACCCCCCCCAAACAAACGGCGGGGGATCCATCCCCCGCCATCATCCGCCCCGCTAACCTACATCCTCTCGCATATGGCCCTGGCGAAGGCGGAGCAGGAGACCTCCCGGGCCCCCTCCCGCTGGCGGGCCAGGTCGTAGGTTACCACCCCTTCGCTTATGGCCCTCTCCATGCCCCTTATCACCAGCTCCGCCGCCTCCCTCCAGCCCAGGTGCTCCAACATGAGCACCCCGGAGAGGATCAGGGAGCCGGGGTTAACCTTGTCCTGACCGGCGTACTTGGGGGCGGTGCCGTGGGTGGCCTCGAAGAAGGCCACCTGGTCGTTCATGTTGGCCCCCGGGGCCAGACCAAGGCCCCCCACCGCCGCCGCCAGGGCGTCGGACATGTAGTCCCCGTTCAGGTTGGGCATGGCCAAAACGTCGTACTCCGAAGGACGCAGGAGGATCTGCTGGAACATGGCGTCTGCGATCCGGTCCTTTATCACTATCTTACCCTCCGGCACCACGCCCCCGTGGAGCTCCGACACCTCCTGCTCGGTGATGCACACGTGCCCGAACTCCCGCTTGGCCAGCTCGTAGCCCCACTTCATGAAGGCCCCCTCGGTGAACTTCATTATGTTCCCCTTGTGGACCAGGGTTACGGACTTGCGGCGGTTGGCGATGGCGTACTGGATAGCCATCCGGACCAGCCGCTCGGTCCCCGTCCTGGAGATGGGCTTTATGCCTATGCCTGAGTCCACCCGGATCTCCTTCCCCATACCCTTGAGGAACTCTATCACCCGGCGGCACTCATCGGTACCCTCCTCCCACTCTATCCCCGCGTACAGGTCCTCGGTGTTCTCCCGGAAGATCACCATGTCCACGTCCTGGGGACGCTTCAGAGGGGCGGGGACCCCCTCGAACCACCTAACGGGCCTCACGCAGGCGAAGAGATCCAGCTCCTGCCTGAACGCCACGTTCAGGCTCCTGAAGCCGCCTCCAACCGGGGTGGTGAGGGGACCCTTTATGGCCACCCGGAAGTAGCGCACCGCGTTGAAGGAGTCCTCGGGGATCGCGGTGCCGAACATGTCCATGGCCTTCTGACCCGCGTAGATCTCCCACCAGTGGAGCCTCCTCCTGCCCCCGTAGGCCTTCCTCACCGCCTGGTCCAGCACCATCCTCATGGCGGGGGTTATGTCCACCCCGATGCCGTCCCCCTCCACGTAGGGGATCACCGGCTCGTCCGGCACCTGAAGGCGGCCACCATCGAAGAGGATCCTCTCCCCGCTCTCGGGGGCCTTGTAGATCTTGAGCTCCAGTCCCTCAAACCTCATCACACCTGCTCCCTCCCTTTCCTTCGGGGCCAAGGCCCCGCTATGGGATCCGAAGTCACCCCGTCCGCGGCCAACGGATCCGGGCAACCCATGTAGCCCGCGTAGCCCTCATCAAGAGGCAAAACGTGGCGGTAGTTAAAAAAAAGCCCCGGGGTGCGGAAGCGGAGGCGCTACTGCCGTTCGGTACCTTTTGGCCGTCTCCGGAAGGGGAGCAAACTGGGCAAGGGTTTACGTCTTCCGAGAGGGCCGCCCCCGGGGAACCTTTTTCTTTGCTTCGCTTTACCGAATTATCATAATTGCCCTATCGTCGGGCCTTAACGTAGTTGAGCCTGCCGCCGGCCATTATCACATTGAGGTCCTCCTCCCCCACCGGGGTGGTGCAGGGCACCTGGATGCCCTTGGTGACGTCGGTAACCCGGAAGACCGATCCGGCCCGCACCTCATCGGTGGCCAGCTCCAACCGGTCCCCCTGGTCTATCCGGTCGTAGTCCGCCGGATCCTGGAAGACCAGGGGCAGGATACCGAAGTTCACCAGGTTGGCCAGGTGGATCCGGGCGAAGCTCTTCACCAGCACCGCCTTCACCCCCAGGTAGCGGGGGGCCAGGGCAGCGTGCTCCCGGCTGGAACCCTGTCCGTAGTTGGCGCCCCCCACAACGAAGCCACCGCCGGAGGCCAGGGCCCTCTCGGGGAAGGTGCCGTCCACCACCTGGAAAACGTGTTTTGATATGGCCGGGACGTTGCTCCTCAGGGGCAGGACCTTGGCCCCCGCGGGCATTATGTGATCGGTGGTTATATCGTCCCCAACCTTCAGAAGCACCAGGCCGCAGACCATTTCCCCCAGGGGCTCCATGGCGGGCAAGGGCGCTATGTTTGGCCCCCGGCGGATCTGGATCGAAGATCCGTCCTCGGGGGGGAACACGAACCGCCGGTCGTCCACGTGGAACCTCTCGGGCTGGACGAAGACGAAGGGCTTAAGACCCCGGCGCTGGGCGAAGTCCCTTGGATCCGTCAGTCTCCCCTCCACAGCGGAGGCGGCGGCAGTTTCGGGACTAACCAGACAAACCTTACCCGTCTTATGGCCGCAGCGGCCCAGGAAGTTGCGGTTTATGGTCCTCAGGGAGACCCCCTCGGTGGGGGGAGCGAAGCCCATGCCTATGCAGGCCCCACAGCTCACCTCCAGGATCCTGACCCCGGCGGAGAGGATCCTCTCCAGGGCGCCGGAGGCGGCTATGTGGTGCAGCACCTGGCGGCTCCCGGGGGATACGCCCGCGTCCACCTCCGGGTGCGCCGGCCCGTCCCCCAGGATGTGGGCCACCGACTCCAGGTCCCGGAGGGAGGAGTTGGTGCAGGAGCCGAACATGACCTGCTGGATCTCCATCCCCGCCACCTCCCTCACGGGGACCACGTTGTCCGGCTGGTGGGGCAGCGCCACCAGGGGCTCCACTCGGGACAGGTCTATCTCTATCTCCTGGTCGTAGACCCCGTCCGGGTCCGCCTCCAAGGGCACGAAGGCCTCCTCCCTGCCCTGAGCGGCCAGCCAACGGCGGGTAACCTGGTCACTGGGGAAGATGGAGGAGGTGGCCCCCGTCTCGGCCCCCATGTTGGCCATGGTGGCCCGCTCTGGCACCGACAGGGTCTCAACACCGGGACCGCAGTACTCCAGCACCTTGCCAACCCCGCCCTTGACCCCTATGCGGCGCAGCACCTCCAGGATCACGTCCTTGGCGGAGACGAAGGGGCCAAGACGGCCGGTCAGGTGCACCTTTACTATCCTAGGGTAGTTGACGTAGAAGGGCTCCCCCGCCATTGCCAAGGCCACGTCCATGCCCCCCGCTCCGATGGCCAGCATCCCCACCCCGCCGGAGGTGGGGGTGTGAGAGTCGCTGCCCAGGAGAGTCCTGCCCGGAACCGCGAAGCGCTCCACGTGAAGCTGGTGACAGATGCCGTTGCCCGGGGGGGAGAAGACTATCCCGTATTTCTTGGCCACGTCCATCAGGTACCGATGGTCATCCGGGTTCTTGAAATCCTCCTGGATCATGTTGTGATCCACGTAGCTAACCGAGAGCTCCGTCCTCACCCGCTCCACTCCTATGGCCTCGAATTGGAGATACGTCATGGTACCGGTGGCATCCTGGGTGAGGGTCTGGTCAATCCTGATACCTACCCTCTCCCCCCTCTCAGGCCTTCCCTCAACCACGTGAGGGTTCAAGATCTTCTCGGTTAGCGTGAGTCCCACGGTCAACAGCTCCTTTCTTTAGATAGATAAGCAAAGCTACCGCATCAAAAAAAATGGACCTCCGCTTCCGCGAAGATCCAACTATCCGTGCAATGCCACAAGGAGGGTACGAAGGACCCAGCCCACCCTGATGGCGTCACCCCGGTAGAACGTCCGATCTCCGCGGACTTCTCCCGCCGCTGCCCCGGGCCGGTCTCCTGGCTCACCCTCATCCCCTAACGGGCCCCTTCCCAGGGATCCAAATCCCCAGTGGATAACGCTCGCAGAGTCAGGCTTACAGTGGCGGGTCCGCGCCGGACTTTCACCGGCTTCCCGTTCACCCGAAGCAGTTCAAGTTTTTTAAATACCGGGACCCTAGATCCCTTGGGGGGAATTCTCCATGCTCAACGACAATTTGTCAAGCGGAGACTGTAAAATACATATTTTTCAGTAAATTAGCATCCCTCTTCGGCGCTGTCGATGAAAGGGTTGCGGGATTCCAGACCCTTCATCTCATATCGCACTCGGCGCCCATCATTCGCTTTATCCCTAACCTGATCCGCCGTATACGCCCCCTGATGGAGAAGAGTTCCTCGGGCCTCAGCGTCACTCGCCTGGTCTCCCCCGCATCAAGGGATCTAATCAGCTTAGCCATTGTAGGGAAGAAGTTGTACCTCTCGAGAATCAGCTCCCTGCACAGCCGAAGCAACGGAACAGCCTTGGAGTAGGCATCGCTTTGAATGATCTCCCGAATGGCATTCACGGCCCCCTCCGGATCATCTATGTCTATCCGGGCGAAGGAACCCTCAGGGAAGTACTCCTCCAGGTTGGGACAGCCCCAGTAGATTGGGAAAGCCCCCCCCAGGTATGCATCCGCCAGCTTCTCGGACCAATAGTGCGGGCATGACGAGTTTTCCAGCACCACGTGGTACCTGTAGGGCCTAATGGCATCCCTTTTGCAGGAAACCTCCCGGGCCCGGCCCCGGCCGAAGAGATCGAGCCCATCGATTCCAGCCCCCCCAAGGAGCTCCACGAACCGGTTCCTACGGCGGTGACAATCCCGGCTCCGCTTGGCGGAGCATATAACGGAGGCCAAACGTTCCTTACACGAAAATGGATCGTCCGCAACAAGGGAGTCGTAGCTCTCCAGGAACCTGTCGTCTCCCTCTCCGGACACGTTCCTTCCGTAGTGCCACGGAAGACACTGTTGCCCCAGGATCAACCCTCCATGGTCCATGGCATGACACGTGAGAACTCGGGCAAACTGTCTGGTGTACCTTGGGTCGTAGGACTTTATAGCCGGAGGCTCAAAGGTTACCAAAACCACCCTCTCGCCGGGACAGACGGTACTCTGGACCTCTCTAACGCCCTCGAAGACTATCCATCCGCCCGATCCACCTCCTGGTCCACCAGGAACTCGACCCCATCCCAGACTCCGCTACCGGATGGGCTCTGCAACTTCAGAGGCCAATGGGGAAAGGCGGTGCTTACCCTTATCCTCATCCGGCATACCCCCTGGCATCCCGCCAGTTATCCAGGAACCACCTATAGGTGGAGCGAATTCCCTCCTCAAGCCCTATTGAGGGGCTCCAACCCATGGATCTTATCTTGGAAACGTCCAGAAGCTTCCTCGGTGTTCCGTCCGGCTTGCTGGAATCCCAGACAACCCGCCCTCGAAAACCCACCACGTTCCTTACCATATCGGCCAACTCCGCTATGGTAACATCGGTACCGGTCCCAACGTTGATCGGCTCATAGCCTCGATAGTTCTCCAGAAGGAACACGCTCGCACATGCAAGGTCATCCACATGTAGGAACTCCCTGCGGGGGCTCCCGGTTCCCCAGAGGACCACCTGTTCCGCTCCCCTTGCCTTGGCCTCGTGAAACTTGCGGATCATGGCGGGCAAAACGTGGGACGTCTCCAGATGGAAGTTATCACCAGGACCATACAGGTTTGACGGCATGACGGATATATAGGACACGCCATACTGGCGGCTGTAGGCCTCGCACATCTTAAGCCCCGCTATCTTGGCCACCGCATAGGCCTCGTTCGTGGCTTCCAGTGGCCCGCTCAGAAGGTAATCCTCCCGGATCGGCTGCGGACATAGCTTGGGGTATATGCAGGAACTCCCGAGGAACAGAAGCAACCCAACCCCAGCTCCAAAGGCCTCCCGGATAACGTTCACCTCTATGGCCAGATTCTCACCTATGAAATCCGCGGGATATTTGGCGTTGGCCATTATCCCACCCACCTTGGCTGCACATAGGAACACGCAACCGGGACGAACTCGCCGCATGAAGGATCTTACCGCCGCCTGATCCGTAAGATCCAGCTCAGACCTATCAGCGGTTATAACATCCTCTCTGCCCAGAGACGATAGGCGCCTAATAACCGCAGATCCCACAAGACCCCTATGCCCCGCAACGAAAATTGGGCCCGGAACGTCGAAGGCCATCACAACGCCCCCTCCATGGGGGGATGCACGGGATAACCGGACCTGGAGCAAAGCCTCTCCCGCTCGGCTAACATTAGATCGTAAGACACCATCTCATCCACCAGCTCCTCCGGGGTCACGGTGGGTTCCCAGCCCAGCGTCTCACGGGCCTTGGTGTAATCACCCAGGAGCACGTCCACCTCGGTGGGGCGGAAGTATCTTGGATCCACTTCCACCAACACCCGGCCGGTATCGGCGTCGATCCCCTTCTCCTCCACCCCGCTGCCAATCCACTTTAACGATATGCCAACCTTAGAGAACGCCAACTCGGCAAACTCCCTCACGGTGTGACAGCGTCCGGTGGCTATCACGTAGTCCCCCGGCTCGTGGTGTTGAAGCATCATCCACATGGCCCTAACATAGTCCCTGGCATGTCCCCAGTCCCTCCGGGCGTCCAGGTTTCCCAGGTATAGCCTATCATCAAGTCCAAGGGATATCCTAGCGGCCCCGCGGGTTATCTTCCTGGTCACAAAGGTCTCTCCCCTAAGGGGCGACTCGTGGTTGAACAGGATACCGTTGCAACCGAAGATCCCGTAGGCCTCCCGATAGTTTACCGTGATCCAGTAACCGTACAACTTTGCCGCTCCGTAGGGGCTACGGGGGTAGAAAGGGGTGGTCTCTCGCTGGGGCACCTCAGAGGCCCTTCCGTACAGCTCGCTGGTGGAGGCCTGATAGAACCTGCAACTGTCCTCCATCTTTAGGATCCTTATGGCCTCCAGTACCCTCAAAACCCCCAGACCATCTCCGTTTGCGGTGTACTCCGGAGTCTCAAAGGACACCTTGACATGACTCTGGGCCCCCAGGTTGTATATCTCGTGGGGCCTAACCTCCTGGAGGATCCGGATCACGCTTGATGAGTCGGTCAGATCTCCATAGTGAAGAAACAACCTTCGGCCCTCCACGTGAGGGTCCTGGTATAGGTGGTCTATCCGGCCGGTGTTAAAGAGGGACGACCTCCTCTTGAGACCATGGACCTCGTATCCCTTGGACAGAAGAAACTCCGCCAGGTACGCCCCATCCTGTCCCGTTATCCCTGTTATGAGGGCCCTTTTCAATTTATCCGCACTCCCCACATTGCCACTATCCTCTCCCATCGCGAAATCCGCACCGGATTTATTCTTACCCACCAAAGACCTTATGTCCGATCCGAACCACCACCAACCGAAGGGGTCCATCGCCAACGTTTTCGATCCGGCAACTTTCTCCAACGGGTACCCACACCCCATCTCCAGCCAAAACCGTCATCTCCCGGTTACCAATAGTGACCCGGGCTTTGCCCTCGATGACCCCCCAACTTTCGCTGGACTTAGCGTGATGATGTGGATCGATGGCGCCGCCAGGTTTCACCTGGACCTCCGTCACATCGTAACCCACCCCTCGGATCAGGGACCTGCAGGATACCCCATTAACGCATCCGGCCAGGAGTTCGGGCAACTCTCGGCCCCCTAAACTCGCAAGCTTCTCCGCCAACAGACCAACCCGCTGGGACTCATTCCTGGGAGCCACTAAAATGGCGTCTCCACCGTCCACCACCAGCATGTCCCGCAGACCCAGAGCAGCGATGAGCCGCCCCTGGCCCATTATGAGAGACCCCTCACAGTTCAAGGCAACGCAGTCGCCGGATATCACGTTGCCATCTCCGTCCTTCTGAAGCCATTTGTATATGGCGTCCCAGGAACCTATGTCGCTCCAATCTCCATTAAATGGCACCATTGCCCCATCGCTGGACTTCTCAGCCAGGCCCCGGTCTATGGACACGCTCGGGGAGTCGGCAAAGGCGGAGATAAATTCATCGTAGCCACGGGATACCAATCGGTACAGATCCTCCATATGCCGCTCCAATTGATCCATGAGACACCCTAGGGTGAGACAGTACATGCCGGAGTTCCAGTAGTATCGCGGGTCCTCCGCATAGGCCCTGGCGGACTCAACGTCCGGCTTCTCTCGAAAGGACCTAACCAAGAACCCGGGACCAACGGGACCTCCAACCTCTATATAGCCGTAACCGGTCTCGGGACCTGCGGGTCTAACCCCAAAAACCACCCAACGGCCCCTCAAGGCCAGCTCACAGGCCTTATCCACCGCCCCAACGAATTCCCCAGCTGGACCCATGATGTGGTCCGACGGGGCCACCAAAATAACCTCCCCCCGCGGGACACCAAGGTTCAGCAGATATGACGCCCCGAGGGCCACCGCGGATGCGGTGTTGCGGCCCACGGGTTCCAACACCAGGTGAGCCCCCAATGCTCCCACCGATTCCAGCTCCAACATGACCCGATCCCGGTGCTTAGGGTTTGTCACCACCACGAGATCAGAAGGTCTGACTATCCCCATGGCCCTCTCCAAGGTCAAGCCCAAGAGGGAACGCTTCCCATCGAACTCAAGAAACTGTTTGGGCAGCCAGGACCGTGAAAGGGGGAAAAGCCTGGTGCCACCTCCACCGGCAAGTATGACAACCTTCATGGGCAGATCGAACTCCAGGTAACGAGATCCATTGAAACCGGCGTTCTACCGAGATATCCGGTAGAGGACCCCCGCCTCCCGGTCCCAGGCGTAAGCGTTACCCTGTTCGGAGGGTCTTCCCTGATTATCCAGCCTCTCCATGCCATACAGAAGCACCTGGTCCATGGCAACCGACCCGGAGACCGGGTGGGCCATCGGGAAGTAGCCCACCACCCTGAAAGGCTCGGGCCAACCCTCCGGAGGCTCCACACCGTCCCGGCTCATCCTGTCCATCAGCTCCGCCAGTGGCTCAGGACAGATCCTTCCGAATGTCAGGCGAGCCCCGGAGGAGCTGAAGAAGGGCTTCATCAGGATGTAAGCCAGCCACGCACCCTCCGGTTCCGGCAGGGCCTCGTATGCCAGGTAGGCGGTGTAAAGTACCGCGTCCGCCGCCACAAGGGACCTAGGGACCTCCTCCTCCATCAGACCAGAGACGCTGGACCACATGGAGGGATCTCCACCAGGAAACAACCGATCCACCAAGGCAAGCCCAGCCCCTATCCTCTCAACCGGGGATATACCCTGACCATGGACCAGCTGACGCCATAGGGCTAGGTCACTCTTGGAGTGGTAGTGGGACGACAGTATCCTCCCCCGCACCTCCATTCCCAGCCTCTCCCCTTCTTCCTTCTTGCTGACGAACCCGCTGGCACCGGAGGCAATCAACATCGCAACCAACAAAGACAACAGTGAAAGACTAAAAACCCTCGGCATTCGGATCCCCCCTCCAGATTCTATAATTCAAATGATAATGGCATATACACGAAAAGCAAACCAACCGGAGATCAAGCCAAGACGCCCCTGTAGACATCCAAGACCCTTAGGGCCATGGTTTGAACCGACGGTATCCTCCCCGGGTCAAAACGGGCCGACGGGCGTTCCCCCCGGAGGAATCCGGCCAGGGCGAACCTCCAGGCCCATGGGTCCCCGGCTGGAACAAGCTCCGAGGGATCCAAGGCGAGCTCCCTCACCGCCGGCAGGTTTGATGCCATGACAGGGGTTCCAATCTGAACTGCCCTCATCAGGGTCCTACCCATCCCCTCCTCCAGGGAGGGGAAGACGAAGCAGGAACAACGGCTCATCCAATGGTCCACGTCATCCCTGAAGCCGTGGAAGGTTACACGGTTTGAGAGGCCCAACCGGCAAGATAGAGCCTCCATCTGGTGCCTTTGGGGGCCATCGCCCACCACATCAAGCCGCCAATCCCCATCAACACCCCCAAGGGCTTCGAGGAGAACCCCCAACCCCTTGCTTTGGGTTATCCGCCCCACGAAAAGGAAAGACGGAATACCCCCTGGGTCACCGACCCAAGTAACCGACGGCTCTTCCATGCCATTGAAAATCACCGCAGACCTCACAGGCAGCAGTTCTCCTAGGTGCTCGCGCACCGATTCGCTCACACATATAACCCCATCGGCTCTATTAATGGGAAGGAGGGCCACGTTCCTGCGGTAGCAACTGTGCGCGGTTATCACCAAGGGTACCCGGGACATCCTAGAAGCCCACCACCCTATCCAATTGGGGACCCTAGAGTGGGTGTGGATCACGTCCAGCCTGTTGTTGCTTGCAATACGGGCTATCCTAACCGCGGAGTAGAGGGCGGTTGCCGGGTTTTTTAGATGGACCGGCAGGTGGAGCACCTCCACGTCCGGTGACAACCGGTCCTCCAGGGAACCCCCGGCGGAAACCACCCACACCCGATGTCCCATGGTGCAGAGATGATTGGATAGATCCAGCACATGACGTTCAACCCCCCCTTCTACCAACTCCGGAAGGATCATCATTACTTTCATTTATCTATCAAGGCCCCTTCCTAAGGCAGTGAAAACCGATCGGCGGGAGGGCTCGTTAGCCTCCCGCCGACCATGTTATATCCCTTGAACGATACCTTCAAGCCTAACGGCAGTGGAGCCAACAGGCCACCTCCCGCCCCCCCACATCCGCCAACGGGGGCTCGTCGGTCCTGCACCGGTCCATGGCGTAGGCGCACCGGGGATGGAACCGGCAGCCCGACGGTGGGTTGACCGGTGAGGGAACGTCCCCCTCCAGGATTATCCTCTCCGACTTGGCATCCGGGTCCGGAAGGGGGATGGCGGAGAGGAGCGCCTTGGAGTAGGGGTGCAGGGGCTCCTTGAAGAAGGCCCCCTTGGGGGCGGACTCCACCAGCTTGCCCAGGTACATGACCGCCACGTGGTCCGATATGTGACGGACCACCGACATGTCGTGGGATATGAACAGGTACGTTAGCCCCAGCTGGTCCCTCAGGTCCTTGAGCAGGTTCAGTATCTGGCTGCGGATGGACACGTCCAGGGCGGAGACCGGCTCGTCGCACACCAGGAACCGGGGCCTCACCGCCAGGGCCCGGGCTATGCCTATCCTCTGCCGCTGGCCGCCGGAGAACTCGTGGGGATACCGCATGGCGTCGCTGGGCTTCAGTCCGCTCATCTCCAGCACCTGGCCCACGTAGTCCGCAAGGCTGGACCGGTCCACTATGCGGTGGTACAGCGGCGCCTCCCCCACTATGTCCATAACGGTCCTGCGGGGGTTGAGGCTCCCGTATGGGTCCTGGAAGATTATCTGCATGGACCGCCGGACCCAACGGGGGTCCTCCTTGAGCTTGGCGGACACGTCCTGGCC
Source organism: Thermanaerovibrio acidaminovorans DSM 6589 (assembly GCF_000024905.1). Classification (NCBI taxonomy): domain Bacteria; kingdom Thermotogati; phylum Synergistota; class Synergistia; order Synergistales; family Synergistaceae; genus Thermanaerovibrio; species Thermanaerovibrio acidaminovorans. The sequence goes on along the minus strand of NC_013522.1, from coordinate 15,276 downwards.
GTCGAACGTTACCTTGCCCGCGGTGGGCTCTATCAGGTGAAGCAGGGTCCTGCCGGTGGTGGTCTTGCCGGAGCCGCTCTCCCCCACCAGGCCCATGGTCTTGCCCTTGGGGATCCTAAGGCTCACCCCGTCCACCGCCTTCACGTGACCCACCACCGACTGGAACAGCCCCTTGCGGATGGGGAAGTGCTTCACCAGCCCCTCCACGTTAAGAATGGCATCCATCTACTCCACCCCCGTAACCCTAGAGTCCCCGTCGTAGAGGAAACACCTGACCTTGCGCCCGTCGCTCAGCTGGTAGAAGGGGGGTCCCTCCACCACGCACCGGTCGTGACAGCTGGCGCACCGGTTGGAGAACCGGCAGCCGGCGGGGAAGTACCTTGGATCCGGCACCGAGCCGGGGATCACCGCCAGTCGGTCCCGGTCCTCGTTCAGCCGGGGTATGGACTCCAGAAGCCCCCGGGTGTAGGGGTGCAGCGGGTCCTTGAAGGCCTCCCGAACCAGGGCCTCCTCCACCACCTGGCCCCCGTACATGACCACCACCCGGTCCGCCATCTCCGCCACCACCCCCAGGTCGTGGGTTATGAGCATTATGGCGGATCCGAAGTCCTTCTTCAGGTTCCGCATCAGGTCCAGTATCTGGGCCTGGACCGTCACGTCCAGGGCGGTGGTGGGCTCGTCGGCGATCAACAGCTTGGGGTTGCACGCCAGGGCCATGGCGATCATGACCCGCTGCCTCATGCCACCGGACATCTGGTGGGGGTACGAGTCCAGCCTCTTGCGGGGCTCCGATATGCCCACCTTCACCAGCATCTCCAGGGCCCTCTCGTCCGCCTGGGACTTGGTGAGCCCCTGGTGGAGCATCAAGGGCTCCCTTATCTGCTCGCCTACGGTGAAGACCGGGTTAAGGCTGGTCATGGGCTCCTGGAAGATCATGGATATGGAGTTGCCCCGCACCTTCCGCATCTCCGCCTCGGAGAGCTCCAGCAGGTTCACCCCCTGGAAGACTATCTTGCCCCCGTCCACCCGACCGGAGGGCTTCTGAAGGAGCCCCATGACCGACAGGGCGGTGACCGACTTGCCGCACCCCGACTCGCCCACCACGCAGAGGGTCTCCCCGGGCTTCACCTGGTAGCTGACCCCGTCAACCGCCCGAACCACCCCGTGATCCGTGTGGAAGGAGGTCCTCAAGGACTCTATAGAAAGCAACATCCCAAGCACCCCCTATCGCTTCATCCGCACGTCCAGGGCGTCCCGAAGGCCGTCCCCCAGGAAGTTGAAGGCCAGAACGGTGTACATTATGGCCAGCCCCGGGAAGATGGACCACCACCAAATTCCGGACGCCAGGTACTGCTGCCCCTCGGATATCATGAGCCCCCAGGAAGGCGTGGGGGGTTGGGCGCCGAAGCCAAGGAAGGCCAGCCCCGCCTCGATCATGATGATGCCTCCCATGCCCATGGTGGCCTGGACGATGACGGGCGCCATGGCGGAGGGCAGGATGTGCACGAAGAGGATCCGCCAGGATGGAAGCCCCAGGGCCTTGGCGGCCTCCACGAACTCCATCTCCCTAAGCTGCATGAACTGGGCCCGCAGCACCCGGGCGATGGAGACCCAGCTTATGAGCCCTATGGCCACGTACACGGTGCTGAGCCCCGGGTCCTTGAAGACCGCCACCACCGCCAGGACGAACAGCAGGAACGGGAAGGCGTAGATGACGTTCATCACCCAGGATATGAAGTCGTCCACCTTGCCCCCCACGTAGCCCGCTATGGCCCCCATGGGGATGCCTATCAGCAGGGAGACCACGGTGGCGAAGATGCCTATCTGCAGGGATATCCTGGCCCCGTAGAGGATCCGGCTGAAGATGTCCCGGCCGTAAAGGTCGGTGCCCATGATGTGCTTGGCGGAGGGGGCCGCCAGCCGGGCGGACATGCCCTCGGTCCAGATGAGCTGCTTAACCGGGTCGTAAGGGGCGATCACCGGGGCGAAGACCGCCGCCAGGATCACCGTGATGGTCATGATGAGCCCCGCCATGGCCAGCTTGTTGCGCTTGAACCTGAGCCACGCGTCCGCCCAGAGGCTCCGGGGCTTCGGCTCCTCCACCACCGCGGTGCATACATTAGGAGTCACGTTCTCGCTAACGCTCATGTCCAAAACCCCCTACTCGTAGCGTATCCTGGGATCGAAGAGCCCGTAGGAGAGGTCCACCAAGAGGTTGGCCACCAGGAAGATGAGGGCTATGACGATGACGGTGCCCCTTATCATGGGGAAGTCCCGAGCCACCAGGGCCTCCACCGCCAGCCTCCCCACCCCGGGCAGGGCGAAGACCGTCTCGGTGAGCACCGCCCCGGACAAAAGCCCAGACATCTCGGCCCCAACGATGGTGACCACCGGGATCATGGCGTTCTTGAGGGCGTGCTTTAACACCACCGCCCGCTCCGAGAGCCCCTTGGCCCGGGCGGTCCTTATGTAGTCCATGCTGAGGACCTCCAGCATGCACGACCGGGTGAGCCGGGCTATTATGGCTGCGGGCCTCAGCCCCAGGGCTATGATGGGCAACACCATGTACCTGAACGACCCATCCTCGTAACCCACCCCGGGCACCCAGTGGAGACCGTAGGCGAAGACCAGGAGGAGCAACAGGCTGAACCAGAAGACCGGGGCGCTCACCCCCGCTATGGCTATGAACATGGCGGAGTAGTCGAAGATGGAGTACTGTTTGACCGCGGACATTATCCCCGCCGCCACACCCACTATGGTGGCCAGGACGATGCACCATATGGCGAGCCTCATGGTGACCCCGAACCTCTCCCCTATGGCCTTGGAGACCGGCTCGTTGGTCCTATAGGACTTGCCAAGGTCACCCCTTACCAGCTTGGACAGGAAGTCCACGTACTGGACCGTCAAGGGCTTGTCCAGTCCCAGGTCAGCCCTTATCCGGGCCAGCGTCTCCGGATCTCCCCGCTGACCCATCATTATCCTGGCGGGATCGCCGGGGACCACCGCCATGAGGATGAAGATGACGGTCACCACTCCCCACACCACCGGTATGGAGACCAGAAGCTTGCGAAGGACGTACTGAAACAAGGCCGCACCTCCAATTCAATGAGGGGGAGAGGGGGATCTACCCCCTCCCCTTGGTCATGTCTACTTCGTCTTCCAGACCCTGGACAGGTCTATCTGATAGTCTCCCATGGCAGGTAGGACCACGTTCTTCACGTTGGGCTGATGGACCATGCTGGTGGTGTAGGCGAAGAGGAAGATCCAGGGGGCGTCGTTGACGATCAGCTGCTCCGCCTCCTGGTAAAGCTTCATCCGCTTGCCCCAGTTGGACTCCCGCCTGGCCTCGGACAGGAGCTGGTCCACCTTGGGGTTCTTGTAGAAGGAGTAGTTCCCCTTGGAGCCGAAGTTGGAGGAGTGGAGGTTCACGAACAGGAAGTTGTCCGGGTCCATGTAGTCCACCACCCAACCCATGCGGAACATCTGGGTCTCACCACGATCGCAGGTATCCAGGTGAACCCCCCAGTCCAGCTCCTTCAGCTTCACGTTGACCCCTATCTGGGACAGCTGGGCCTGGACCGCCTCGCAGATGGCCTTGTGGCCCGCACCGGCATTGAACTGGAGCTCCACGTCCAGCCCGTTGGGGTAGCCCGCCTCCGCCAGGAGCTTCTTCGCCTTGGCGGGGTCATAGCCGTAGCCCTTCAGGTTGGGGTTGAAGCCCGGCATGCCGGGGGGCAGGACCCCCTTGTTGACCTTGCGCCGACCGTTGAGGATCATCTGGTTGATGGCCTGCCGGTCGATGGCCCAGTTCAGCGCCTGGCGGAGCTTCACGTTGTCCTTGAAGGGGGGCTTGGAGGTGTTCATGCCGATGTAGTAGGTCCCAACCCAGGGACGCTCCACGAACAGCTTCTTGGGACCGTAGGTGGCCACGCACTCCTTGTAGACCTCGTCGGGAACGGCGGTAAGGATATCGATGTTGCCCTTTTTGAACTCCAGCCACGCCACCGACTGGTCGGGGATAACCCGAAGCTCCACCCGGTCCACGTAGGGAAGCCTGTTCCCCTGGGCATCCTTGCCCCAGTAATGGGGGTTCCGCTCCACCACGAAACGCTGGTCGTGCTTCCACTCCTTGAACACGAACGGACCGGTGCCCACCGGGTGGAACGAGAAGTCCTTGCCCCACTTCTCCGCGTCCTCCCGGGGAACCACGCTGAACGCGTGGTACGCCAGCACCGCAAGGAACGGGGCGAAGGGGTACTCAAGGGTGAACTGCACCGTGTAGGGGTCCAGAACCTTTATCCCGGACCACTCCTTGGCCTTCCCCTCGGTGAACTCCTTGTAGCCCTTTATCTGCTCCACGAAGTAGGCCCGGGGGCTCTTGAGACGGACCAGACGCTCGAAGGAGTACTTCACGTCCTCCGCCTTCACCTCCCGGCCCTTGTTCAGCGTGGGCTTGCCCTCGCTCACGCTGTGGAACTTGACACCCTTGCGGAGCTTGAAGGTGAACACCGTGGAGTCCTTGTTTATGGTCCAGGACTCCGCAAGGCCCGGCAGGATCTTCTTGCCGTCCGGATCGTTGAAGACCAGCGTCTCGAAGATAAGGTTGGATGCCCGGTCGGAGGCGGTGTCGGTGGTGAACGCCGGGTCTATCTTGGGGGGATCCGACGCCTCCCGGTAGACCAGGGTTCCCCCGTAGACCGGCTTATCCGCCGCCAGGGCCGGAAGGGACATAAGGGACATGACGCCCAGTGCCAACAGGAGCAGGACCGCCTTTTTTCGCATACACTACTACCTCCCCTCAGATCTCGACTTAGCTAAGCTGATGAAACCCTCTGGTTGCCCCGAATCCTATCCCCATGGACCACCCCCTTTTGGACTTTTCAAACTATACAACGGGCTTAATTAAAAGTCCATATAACAATATGGGGTCGATCCAACAAAGGGGCGGATCTCAATGGCTCACGGCGCCGGGGACAGCGCCCCGGCGCCGGCTGGTCTTCACTTGACCTTCCAGACCCTGGAGAGGTCCGTCATGTAGTCCCCCATGGCGTGGAGGACAACGTTCTTCACGTTGGGCTGGTGCACCATGCTGCTGCTGGTGGCCATCATGAAGATCCAGGGGGCATCGTTGACGATCAGCTGCTCCGCCTCCTGGTAGAGCTTCATCCGCTTGTTCCAGTTGGACTCCCGCCGGGCCTCGGACAGGAGCCGGTCCACCTTGGGGTTCTTGTAGAAGGAGTAGTTCCCCTTGGAGCCCGCATTGGAGGAGTGGAGGTTCACGAACAGGAAGTTGTCCGGGTCCATGTAGTCCACCACCCAGGTCATCCGGTACATCTGGGTCTCACCCCGGTCGCACATGTCCAGGTGCGCCCCCCAGTCCAGCTCCTTCAGCTTCACGTTGACCCCTATCTGGGATAGCTGGGCCTGGACCGCCTCGGCTATCTGCCGGTTGCTACCCCCGGAGTTGAACTGGAACTCCACTGTGAGCCCCTTGGGGTAGCCCGCCTCCGCCAGGAGCTTCTTCGCCTTGGCGGGGTCATAGCCGTAGCCCTTCAGGTTGGGGTTGAAGCCCGGCATGCTGGGGGGCAGGACCCCCTTAACTGGCCTGTTCCGGCCGCTCAGGATCAGGTCCGAGATGGCCTGCCGGTCGATGGCCCAGTTCAGCGCCTGGCGGAGCTTCACGTTGTCCTTGAAGGGGGGCTTGGAGGTGTTCATGCCGATGTAGAAGGTGCCCACCCCGGGACGCTCCACGAACAGCTTCTTGGGACCGTAGAGGCCCTTGCACTCCTTGTAGTACTCGTTGGGGATGGCGGACAGGATGTCGATGTTGCCCTTTTTGAACTCCAGCCACGCCACCGAGTTGTCCGGGACGATCCGGATCTCCACCCTGTCCACGTAGGGAAGCCTGTTCCCCTGGGCATCCTTGCCCCAGTAATGGGGGTTCCGCTCCACCACGAAACGCTGGTCGTGCTTCCACTCCTTGAACACGAACGGACCGGTGCCCACCGGGTGGAACGAGAAGTCCTTGCCCCACTTCTCCGCGTCCTCCCGGGGAACCACGCTGAACGCGTGGTACGCCAGCACCGCAAGGAACGGCGCGAAGGGGTACTCCAGGGTGAACTGCACCGTGTAGGGGTCCAGAACCTTTATCCCGGTCCACTCCTTGGCCTTACCCTCGGTGAACTCCTTGTAGCCCTTTATCTGCTCCACGAAGTAGGCCCGGGGGCTCTTGAGACGGACCAGACGCTCGAAGGAGTACTTCACGTCCTCCGCCTTCACCTCCCGGCCCTTGTTCAGCGTTGGCTTCCCCTCGCTCACGCTGTGGAACTTGACCCCCTTGCGGAGCTTGAAGGTGAACACCGTGGAGTCCTTGTTTATGGTCCAGGACTCCGCAAGGCAGGGAAGGATCCTCTTGCCGTCCGGGGAGTTGATCACCAACGTCTCGAATATCAGGTTGGACGCCCGATCGGAGGTGGTGTCAGTGGTGAACGCCGGGTCTATCTTGGGGGGATCCGACGCTTCCCGGTAGACCAGGGTTCCCCCGTAGACCGGCTTATCCGCCGCCAGGGCCGGAAGGGACATAAGGGACATGACGCCCAGTGCCAACAGGAGCAGGACCGCCTTTTTTCGCATACATAGTTACCTCCCCTCAGATGCATTACCAGCGATAACGAAACAATTGAGCCTAAAATATCAACTAAACAGCTATCACCCCCACAGGTTTTCCGTATTTTCCAAACTATACGACGGAAAAGATTAAATGTCCATAGCATCAAAGGGGACCTTTGTCATATATATTTAACGGGACATACAGCAAATCGCGGTGACCAACCGGGGGATCACCGGCAAAAAGGACCGGGGCGGGGGATCTCCCCCGCCCCGGTTTGGCGATCGATATGGGAACGGTATAAGGCGCTACTCCGCCGCCAGGTCCACCGAGCTCTCCCAGAGGCCGTGGATGTTACAGTAGGAGAGGGCGGTGAGGGTGCCCCCCTTGGCCACCTTCAGCCTGAAGACCCCGAAGGGCTCCGTGTGGGCAGGACCCTGGTTGGCCCCGTCGGTTGACTCCCCGTGGACGTCGAAGGTCACCCGGCCAACCTCGTAGGGGAACTTGCCCCCCTCGGGCTTGAAGATCAGCTGGATCCAGCGGATGTGGTGCTCCGTGGTGTTGGGATGGGGTATCTCCTTGCCCACCGAAACCTGAACCTCAAAGGGCTCCCCGGCCTTCACCGGCCCCTTGACCTCTATGACCGGTACGTGCTTCTCGCCCTTCCAGTCGCCGGACTGAATCAGATCCGCCATCTTCATCTCCCCTACCTCCCTCAATCTAAAAAGAATTTAGTTTAACCCCTAGGGCATATTTAAGCCCCTTGAGCTCCGGCTGTCAATCCCCGGGGAAGAGCTCGGCGAAGATGTCCCTCACCCGCTCGATCCTCTGGCAGCGGTGCACGTTGTCGCCGCAGAAGAAGAGCCCCTCCTCCCAGTTGCCCCGGTAGGCGTCCACCAGGGCCTGGGCTATGCAGAAGGTCTCCCGGGTCCTTATGTAGGTGCAGTGGCTTAGACACCGGGCGATGCAGGGCTTGCTCTCCACCTTGCCCTCCAGGTAGCGCTGGACGAAGGGGTTCCTCAGTGCCCTGCCGGGTATGCCCACGGGGCTCATGATGACCACCACGTCGTCGGCGGTGGCGTTAACGTAGGCCTCCTTGAAGCGCACGTCCGCGTCGCACTCCTCGGTACAGGCAAACCGGGTCCCCATCTGGACCCCCTTGGCCCCCAGGGCGAAGGCCCGCTCCATGTCGGACCTGTCGAAGATCCCCCCGGCGGCTATGACCGGGATCGGGCTCTTCAAGACGTCCTCCACGTACCGGACCAGCTGGGGCACCACCGTCTCCAGGGAAAACTCCGGGTCCGTAACGTGCTCCATCTTGGTGGCCCCCAGGTGACCCCCGGCGTGAAGGGGGGTCTCCACCACGAACCCGTCGGGCTGGCGGCCGTGCTGCTTCTCCCACCGGCGGACGATCAGCTCCGCCGCCTTGAGGGAGCTGACAATGGGAACCAGCGCCACGTCCGGGAAATCCCGGGTGAGCTCCGGGAGATTGAGGGGCAGCCCCGCGCCGGAGACGATCACGTCCGCCCCGGCCTCGCAGGCGGACCGGACCTGGGTGTCGTAGTCGGTGAGGGCACACATGCAGTTCACCGCTATGACCCCCTCCGGGGCAATGGCCCTGGCCTCCCTGAGGGCGTCCGCCATGGCCAGCTGGTTGGCCTCGAAGTAGTTCCTCCCGTCGAAGTGGGGGGATGCGCACGCAAGCCCCACGCTGGCTATGGTGCCCACCCCGCCGCAGGCCGCCACGGCCCCCGCCAGCCTGGGGCCGGATATCATGACCCCCATGCCGCCCTGAACCAGAGGATACCTGGGACTGTGCTTTCCTATCTTGAGTTCCGGTAGCTTCAACCTCATGACCCCTTCGCTATCATATGTCTCCGCCCAGCGGATCTAGATATTATATAATATTTGAACACCGGCCGCGGCGCCGGGATTTGCCCCTAAAGCAGCATCAGCTCTAAAGGGCGACAGCCGGTTTTCCCGATGGGAAAAGGGGGTTCCCCCCGCGCTTCTGTGGATCGCCTTTTAACCAGCGGCGAAACTCGACAAGACTGGGCCGGAAGAGGATCCTGCACCTCCCCACCACCACAGCACCTGGCAAATCCTCCGTTCCGATTCCTCCGGAACCGTCCCCTTCAGCCGCTGGACGTCTTCACATCGAAAGGGCGATAGGGATTCATCAGCTCCTGCAGTATATCGATCTCCAGGGCCATGGGGCCCCACCTTAGCTCCAAAAGGTCACGGACCGATTATGCAAGCCACAAATAAGACATCCTGGTGGGGTGTCCGAAAGGGGTGTTAGGGATGGGAGAGATGGCGGTGAAGACCTTTGGGGCCATCCGACGGCGCTGCAGATTGTCACCGCAGTAGCTTTGTAGGTTATTAACCTGCCCGCATGGGAAGCGCAAAAGGGACTTGAAGGGTCCCGGTGGGATGCCCCAATCCATAGACCCCGACGCCTAATGCCTACCCCTCCCCCCGGAGGGCCATGAGCCTGGCAAGGGCGGTCAGTATCTCCGGGTCGCTCACAAGGCCCGCAAGGCGCTCCCGGGCCCTCTCCAGCGCCTCCGGGTCCACCTGGGGCCGGGGCCTAGCCTTGGGCCTCGGAGACGACACCTTAACCTCCAGGGGACGCTCGAATCCGCCGCCCCCGACCACCGCCCTTATGTCCTCCACCGGAAGCCCCAAGCGCCTCAAGGCCACCAGGACCCCCTTCTTGCACATCATCATCTTCATCCGGGCGGAGGAGCTGGAACAGACCACCAGAAGACAGCCCCGCTCGAACGACGCGGGCCTGCTCCTGGACCCCAGCTCCTCCCCCACAAGACCCCGCCACATTCGCTTCAGGTGCGCCAGCCCAAGGCCTATCCTCACCTCACCCCGGGCCTCGGATATGACCTCCCTGAAGGACCTCAAGGGCCATCACCCCCCTCGAGGTGCATCCAGATGAGCTCCACGTCCGCGGGCGTCACGCCGGATATGCGGCTCGCCTGGCCCAGCGTCCTGGGCCGAACCCGGTTCAGCTTCTCCAGGCTCTCCCTTAGAAGCCCCCTCACGGACCCGAAGTCGAATCCCTCCGGGATCCTCACCTGGTCCATCCGGCTCATCCGCTCCACCCGCCGGTCCTCCCGGGCCACGTAGCCCCGGTACTTCTCCTCCACCTCCACGGACCGCCACGACTCAGACGGGCCCCCGATGCGGGTGAGATCCCTCAACGTCTCCCAGGTCACCTCCGGCCTTCTAAGGAGCTCCAGGGCCCTAACGGGCTCTTCCACCGGCGAGGAACCCAGCTCCCTCAGCCTGGGGTTCACGAAGTCCGGCTTCAGCACCGCCCCTTCTAGCGCCTCCCGGAGCTTCCTCTGGTCCTCCATCCGGGACATCACCACGCCCCAGCTAAGGTCGTCCAGGAGCCCCAGCTCCCGGGCCCTGAAGGACAGCCTCCGGTCCGCATTGTCGTGCCTAAGCCTCAGCCGGTGCTCACAGCGGCTGGTGAGCATCCGGTAGGGCTCGTCGGTCCCCTTGGTCACCAGATCGTCGATCAGGACCCCCACGTAGGCCTCGTGACGGCCCAGCACGAAGGGTTCGTTGACCCCCATGGCCCTCAGGGCCCCGTTCACCCCCGCCACCAGACCCTGGGAGGCCGCCTCCTCGTAGCCGGAGGTGCCGTTCACCTGCCCCGCCATGAAGAGCCCCGCAAGGCCCTTCACCTCCAGCCAGGGCTCCAGCTGCCTTGGATCCGAGTACCAGTACTCTATGGCGTAACCGGGCTTAAGTATCCTGGCCCCCTCGCATCCCGGCAGGGTCCTAACCATCCGGACCTGAACGTCGTAGGGCAACGACGTGGAGAAGTTCTGGACGTAGACCTCGTTGGAATCCTTGCCCACCGGCTCCAGGAAGACCGGATGGGAGTCCCGGTGGGGGAAACGGACCACCTTGTCCTCGATGGACGGACAGTACCTGGGCCCAACTCCCTCTATGAGCCCAGTGTAGAGGGGGCTCCGGTCCAGGGCCTCGATTATGATCCGGTGGGTCTCCAGGTTGGTCCTGGTGCAACCGCAGAAGAAGCCGGACACCACCCGGGGCTCGGAGAAGACGCTCATGGCGCAGGGCTCCTCCTCCCCCTCCTGGTGCGGTATCGAATCCCAGTCTATGGAGTCCCGGTGGAGCCTGGGAGGGGTCCCGGTCTTGAGCCTGCCCAGCTTGAGCCCCAGGGACATCAACGACTCCGCAAGACGATAGGACCCCAGGTTCCCCATGGGCCCCGCCTGGAATCGATCCAGACCTATGTACACCCTAGCTCCGCTGTAGGTGCCAGGAGAGAGGATCACCGCAAGGCACTCCACCACCTGCCCAAGGGAGGTCCTGACCCCCCTTATCCGGCGATCCTCCACCCATAGGTCCACCGCCTCCGCCTGGAGGACGTGGAGGTTGGGCTGGGACTCCACCTGGAGCCGGTAGGCCCTGTGAAACTCCCACATGTCGCACTGGATCCGAAGGGTCCTCACTGCGGGCCCCTTGGAGGTGTTAAGCCACCTGACGTGCAGGGCGGATCGGTCCGCCGCCTTGGCCTGAAAGCCCCCCATGGCGTCCACCTCCCGGGTTAGGTGCCCCTTGGCGGGGCCCCCTATGGAGGGGTTGCAGGCCATAAGGGCGGTGTTCTCCAGGTTCATGTTGAGCAGCAGGGTGCGCACCCCCATCCGGGCGGAAGCCAGGGCCGCCTCGCACCCCGCATGGCCGCCCCCCACCACCACAACCGGGTAGAAGTCATCCCCACGATTCAAGACAGATCACCCCCCAACGGGCGTAACCACCCCGGACCTGACCCGGTATAGGGACGCCCCATCTGGCGCCTCCGGCAGGTCCGCGGTTGAGGCCAGAACCTGTACCCCCAGCTCCACAAGCCCCCGGGCCATGAGGGTCCGGCCCTCCCGGTCCACCTCGGCGAAGACCTCGTCCATCACCAGCACCGGCCCCCTGCGCAGGGCCTTGTAAACCACCTGGGCGGAGGCCATCACCAGGGCGGCGAAGGCCCGCCTCCTCTGCCCCCGGCTGAGGGCAAGCCCCGCCGCGTGCCCACCGGATGTCAGCACCACATCGTCCCTGTGGGGACCGAACCGGGGGCGCCGGTGGGTCATCTCCTCCCCCTTGATGGACCGGGCGGCCTCCAGGAACCGCCCCGGCTCCAACCGGTCCAGGGACTCGTGTTGCCCCACGTAGGAGGCCTCCAGGTGGATCCCAAGGCGGGAGGCGAAGGCCTGGGACAGCTGGCAGAGCCTGGGGGCCACAACGGACCGGGCCCTCCATATCTCCACCGCCTCCCGGGCCATGACCCTCAAGGTCATCTCCTCCCACCGGCCGCACCGGAGGGACGCCATCCGTTGCCTCACAGCCCGCCGGTAGCGGGTCAGCGCCTCCCCGTAGCCGGGGACGCACAGGACGCAGACCATGTCCAAAAGGCGCCGCCTCATTGACGGCGGCCCGTCCACCAGGGCGGCGCTGTCCGGCAGGAAGGCCAGCACCGGCATCCTGCGCCTCAGCTCCGATCCGGTCACCGCGGATCCGTCGATCTTGAGCAGCGGACGCCGGTTGAACTGGAAGGCGCAGGTGATCTCCTCCTCCCCGGAGGCCTGGGCCACCGCGGCGGACATAGGGGAAGGGGAGCCGTCACCCCGACGGGGGATCATGGAGGGCCTGCCGAAGCCCCCCCAGCCGGAGGCGGCGCAGAAGGCCTCCAGGAGGTTGGTCTTCCCCGCCCCGTTGGGGCCGAAGAAAAGGTTGAGGCCAGGCGACAGGTTAACCGCCTGGTCCTCCAGGTTCCTGTACCTATATAGCTTGATTGACCTAAAGTGCATCGTCCCCCGGCAGCTCCGACTCGTCCATGGCGAGCGGCGCCAGGAGGTAAAGGTAGCTGTCGGAGCCTATGCGCTTGATGCACAAGTGGCCTCCGGGGCCGTTGAACTCAAGCCTGACCAGGCTGTCCTGGAGCCCCTTGACCCCGTCCAGGAGGAACTTAACGTTGAAGGCTATCCTCAAGGGCTCGCCCTCGATGGCGCCCTCCACCTCCTCCACCGCGTCCCCGAACTCGGGGGAGCGGCTCCTCAGGGTGCAGCTGCCCCCGGGGGAGAGGTTCACCGCCACCATCTTGTTGAAGTCCCGGACCACCAGGTCCAGCCTCTCCAGGGCGCCGATCATCTGGGACCGGGAGACCTCCATGAAGGTGGTGCAGGACTTGGGGATTATCCGCTCGTACTGGGGGAACTTGCCGTCCACCCGCCTTATGGCGAACTCGAAGTCGTCGGATATGAAGTAGGCCTGGGCCTGGTCCAACAGGATCCTTACATCCCCGTCCTCCTGGAGGCCGGACAGCATCCGGTCCAACTCCCTTATGGCCCTCATGGGAAGCAGCATGCTCTCCGACGAGGAGCCCTCCATGGGGCACTTGGAGTAGGCCAGGCGTCTGGAGTCGGTGGAGACGATCCTCAGGGCCCCCTGGTCCCCCTGCAGGTAGACGCAGGACAGGTACTGGGGGTACTCGTCCGACGTGGAGGCCGCTATGCCACCCTCGGATATGGCGTTCCTGAGGTCCTGGGCCTTAACGGTGCCGAACTGGGCTGCGGAGGCGGAGGAGGGGAACTTGGGGAACTCGGAGACGTCGTAGGTGCTGAACCGGTAGCGGCTCCGGCCGGACACCATGGTCCCCCTGCCCTCCTCGAGGTTTATGGTGAAGCTGGGATCCGGGCACTTCTTGAAGAGGTCCCCCAGCACCTTGACGGGAAGCAGCGCTTCCCCGTCCAGGTCCGATTGGACCCCCTGGACCGGGCACCTGAGGCTGGTCTTCATGTCCGTGGCGAAGAGCTCCACCCTGCCGGCGGAGGACCGGATCATTACGCTGGAGGAGGCACCGGACGATGACGCCCCGGCGCACCGCTCCGCCATGTTCCATGCCCTTATGAAGGGCCCCTTCTCTATGTTCAGCTTCAACGTTATCCTCCCCTTCCCCTATATCTTCTTTTCTTCTTTTAGAACCTAGGAGCCGTAGCAGTAGGTGCGGTGGACGGTGTGGATAACCCGATGAACCCCTTGCGATCAGCGGTTTTTTCCACATTTTGCATGTGGACGGATCGTAGAGAAGATCTCCTCAAGTTATCCACATTTTCCACAGGATGACTGTGGAATAGTTCCCTTCGAGTTTCATCCACCGGATCGTCCACAGTGGATGCCCGCCGTTTCTACAGCTTCTTCCTTACGTTATCCACAACGCTCTTGACCCTAAGATCGGTCTTCAGGAGCTCGTCTATCTTCCTGCAGGCATGTAGCACCGTGGTGTGATCCTTCTTGTTGAACGCGTAGCCTATCTGCTGAAGGCTCGCCTCCGTGTGCTCCCTGCACAGGTACATGGCCACCTGCCTGGCCAGCGCCAGGTCCGACGTCCTCTTTGTGGACAGCAGGTCATCCACCGGCATGCCGAAGCTCTCCGCCACCAGGTGCTGGATCAGGTCTATGCTCACCGGTCCGCGCATCACGTTGCGGATTATGTCCTTGAGCCACTCGGCGGCGTTCTCCACCGATATGACCTCCCCGTTGAGCTCCGAGCAGGCCACCACCCGGTTCAAGGCCCCCTCCAGCTCCCTTATGTTGCTGGGGATGTTCTGGGCCAGGAAGAAGATCACGTCCTCGGGCACCTCGTAGCCCCTCATCTCCGCCTTCTTCTGGAGTATGGCCACCCGGGTCTCCAGATCCGGGGGCTGTATGTCCGTAACCAGTCCCCACTCGAACCGGGATACAAGCCGCTCCTCCACCCGCTGGATGTCCTTGGGGGGCCGGTCGGAGCTTATGACCACCTGCTTCTTGGCATCGTGGAGGCTGTTGAAGGTGTGAAAGAACTCCTCCTGGGTGCTCTCCTTGTCCGCCAAGAACTGGATGTCGTCGATCAGGAGCACGTCCACGCTCCGGTACTTGGCCTTGAAGTCCTGGGTCCTGTTGTTCTGGATGGCAGATATGAGCTCGTTGGTGAACTTCTCGGAGCTCACGTAAACCACCTTGGCCCCCGGCTGGTTGTCGCACACGTAATGGCCTATGGCGTGCATCAGGTGGGTCTTGCCAAGCCCCACCCCACCCCATATGAACAGCGGGTTGTAGGCCACCCCGGGGGACTCCGCCGCCGCCAGGGACGCCGCGTGGGCTAGCCGGTTGGACTTGCCCACCACGAAGTTGTCGAACACGTAGTTGGGGTTGAGGCCCCCTCGCTGACTCTGGAGGGGCATGGCCGCCGCTTCCGCCCTCTTCTGCTCGTTGGGCCTTATCTCGGAGCCAACCTTTAGCTCCACGTCCTCCGCAACCCCCAGGGCCCTGACCAGCTCCTTCAGGGGCAGGAGGAACCGGCTCTGGATCTGTTCCTTTATGAACACGTTCGGGACGTCCAGCACCAGCATCCCGCCGGATATCTCCAGGGGAAGGCAGGTCTTGAGCCACGTGCCCGCCGCACCGGGGGGAAGCACGTCCCTGCCCTTGTCCAGTATCTCGTTCCACAGGACCTTCAGGTCTTCCAAGTGATTCACCTCTCCGCTATCCACCACGGCTCCTCCACACGTCCCATGTGGATAAAATCCCGGTGCAAAACCCCTAAAGATCCGGTTTCCACCGGGGGAGACCATTGTACCACGAATTTA